>CALHPK010000001.1 GCA_938036315.1 uncultured bacterium
TAATCACCAACTTCGTCTATTATTTTTTTAAAATCTTCAAATTTTAAAACGCCTTTGGATCTGGAGCTATCTCCCCTCCCGGTGGGACACAGTGGACATTTTAAATTGCAGTAAGTTGTTGGTTCAATGGTGAGTCTGATAGGATATCCAAATACACGGGTACCTCTGAATAAAAAATTCTGAAGTAAAATTAAAGCAAGGTTAAATATTTTCTTCAGAGATGTATACTTCGTAAAGAGAATCTCTTCAGATACCAAATCAAAAAAACTTTTATATATATATATTTTTCCCTTGGTTACCTTGAATTTCTTACTAGTCATAAATTATATTAATATCTTAACAACTCCTCAGAGATAGATAACAAATCAAAATTTAATCCTAATATTGTAAAAGGTCTGAACAAACTTTTTGATACACACAATGAGGTTATTCTCAAAATGTGAAGATAATTCTTTCAAGCATTTAAATAACTTACCATGTGGTGATGATTTGAAAATATCAAGCGGGAATACTTTATCGGAAAAATTATAGTACACATCAAAATTTTCAAACGAAATCTTATCATACTTTATTCTATAGTACTTGAGGAGTTCATCAAGCAAATAGCCGAGTTTGAAATCGCTTTTTTTTGCAACTACATAAGCGTAATTTTCACTCCCTTTTTCAATTACACTTTCTATCACTGAAGTTATCTCCGGCGTCCAATCAAAACCTGAAAAGTGCATAGCCATAACCTCAGGATAAAAATAACCATTTATTATCGGAGCTAATCTGAAATCTGAAATGATATACCTTATACCTTTTTCTGAAAGAAAATCATAGAGCTCAAAAAATTCCTTATCATCCCTATCTTGGCACGAGAAATTTTTGATTTGAATATCATTTTTCATATCTTTCCAAGGAGTATACTCCCCTTTACAACTTTTGGTATTAAGAAGAATATATGATATATTTGAAATTGCAATAAGTACGGATAGGAGTAAACCGTACTTAAGCTTATCTAATCCTAAAACCATTATTAGATAAAATGGTATGTATGCAACTACAAGCTGTTTATCAGTAGGTGACATAAAAAGAGCCATAGCTATGACAATTAGAAAATATCTCATCCAAGTCGGGCTCCCTCTAAAAATTCCATATACAAAACCAAACATAGATATAGATAAGTAAATAATAAAAGAAGGGATAAGATACCACTTCAAAGGATAAGATATACCTAAAGCTTCGGGGAATATCTTGAATTTCTCAGTTACCGATAAGACTCTCCCTGAAATTTTACACTGTGCAAATATCCATCCTTCCTGATATCCTAAAGCTCTAAAGATAAAATCGTCAAAAGATGGAATAAAAAAATACAAATCTGATATCTTTTTATATTCCTCCAAATTGCAAATATTGTAAATAATTAGGATTAGACTCCCAATTAATATCCCGAATATAAATTTCACAACTCCCCCTACCTTAGCATCTCTAAAAGCCATCACAACCATAGGGAAAAAGAAGAATGTAGACAAAGGGGAAATCCAAACATTAGAGAAAATTCCTGCGAGGAAAAATTTTCTCCTCCCAAGAAAGAATAGAGATAACGCTATAGATAAAATTGCGGTACCATATCCACGAGTTTGTACAGTCCAATCTAGAAAAACTAAAGGGGGAAACATAAAAGTAATAAGAGCAAGATATTTGTTACTAACTTTATCTTTTATAAAAAGGAAAAGAAATAACGACGTCAAGAATGATTGGATCAGCCCAGTAATACGAAGCGACAAAAATTCAGACTGTTCAAATCCTAAATACTCTAAGGTAATAAAAGGTAACCAAGCTATATATATTTCTCCTGGAGAGAATATGTGCCTTGAAGTGGTACACAACATAGGAAAATATCCTTCATAAACAAGTCTCTTCAACCAGTAAGCGTAAAAACCTTCATCTGATGTAAAAAACCAGAAATAAAGCTTTGACCAGAGAACTCTCAAAACAAAAGAACCAAAAAGTACAAGACTTACTACGACAATATTTCTTCTTTTTACCAAAGTTGCAAAATAGTACAAGCGTAATTAAAAAACGTGAAAAAATCTAAAATCGATCTTGTGCTATCACTTTCACACTGATTTGCAAAAAAAAATGATTTCATATCTATAGTTGTTTCACATTCCTTTACATCAATATTTTCATCCTTATTTATACAATTACTATTAATGCTTCCATCATAATGGGAAAAAGTTATTTTATCTTGTGCCTTAAACTCCACCTTAGAATACAGATTTTGCAAAAGTATCCGAATATCTTTATTCCTAATCTCTCCGCCTTTTGATAACACAAAGAGTAGGCCAGCTTCTTCACGAGAAAAAATAAGGATATTTCTAATTATCATCTCATCAATCTTTTTTCTAAAAAGGATAAATCGCTTGATTTCATTAATGATTATATTCTTAAAAACAATAATTCCGCGACTAAATAAGATATTAGCATTTATGTCAAAATCCCTTACACCAATCAATGTGATCCTTTTCATAGCAAACTCAAACGTCACTGGTGAAGCATACTCAACTATCGAAGGGATGGAATATACTGCATCCTTACCTTTAAAAATCTTCAAAGGTACGAGTTTTTTCTCAATAATATAACATCCAGAAGCTTTCAGTATATCTAATTTACATTTAAAGCAACTTCTAGTGTATAGGCGATCATCACGCAATTTTTGTACTGAACATAAATTATTATCAGTAGAGAGAACAATATTCATTATATGGAATAAACCTACTAATCCAAGCTCAATGGAAGATAATTCAGATAAAATTATAAGTTTGTATTCCTCTTTGCTTTTAAGCTCTTCGTTATCCAGATCTGACAAAACAATAAATAACAATAAAAAATAATCCATTTTATTAATTTAATTACCTATTTATTTATTATTTATCTAAATTTAAACATTATCGTCACTACATCAAATATTTTCTTCTGTTTTAGGTGATTATATGATATATGTCTCAAAAAACATAAGATCATATTAAAATAATTGAGGTAACTTAATATATATATAGATAGATATATGAGTTATGATGGATCAGTAAACATGAGATCTAAGCATGAGAGGATAGACCACAGGGGGAATTTGCGAACAGGAAGGTGTACATAAATGGTATAGGAGAATTTTGGCGGTACGTAAAGAAGAGGCTAATGAAACATCATGGTCACTCACAAGCAAAGAGTACATATCTTTTCTCAATAAGATAATGATTAATTTTGAATTCAAAGACTACTTCACATTATTTCAATAGTAATCAAAAATGCTTTATTCTAAGCAAAAAATATAATAACTCCCTTTGAAAGAACCTTCATTCGGAAACTTCTCAATCAACTTCAATCCAATGTCATTCGCACTAGCTAAATCTTCCACTCTTCCTCTCACATCCTCTCCCTGAACTATAATACATCTATTCTTAAGACGCAAATCCTGAAGAACTCTCTGAACAAAAACTTTTTCACCCCCTAAAGTACTAAACAAGTATATATAATCTGGGATATTTATCTTTCCTGAAGATAAAAGGGGGAAATTAATAATTGCAGATATCGAAACTACATCCTTATTCATCTTTTCTCTCTCCAAATACTTTACAACTTCCCTTTGAATATCATATCTAGGAGTTATATGAAAAATACCATCACGCCAAAAATCTCCCATCATCTTCGCATACAAAATAATTTGGAACATCACATGCACAGCAAATAAAATCTTTTTCATCCCTTCGCTAAAACTCTTATAACCCAAAATTAGAGAAAATAGCGGTAACGCAAAGTAAAACCTCCTGGGATGATTCGGGAATGGGAACAATATTACTTGCCCTATCATATATACAACTAATGATATAAAAAAAGTACTCCTCCTCAAAAACTTTATCCCCAATAAAACAGTGCAAATATATGGAAAAACATAAATATAATTCACCCCATAGTCTTCCTGAACAATAAACGAATTCCCTGATCCCCTAAATCCAAAAAAATTGAAAAAATCTTGGAAAAACCATTTTATCTTATTTTTAATGAGCTCCACACCAGATCCTCCAAATGTTGAAAAAAAATAGAAGAATTTCCCAGGGCTTCTTGGGAGAAGCCCTATCCAATATGAATATGACTTTGTACTTGTCTCTATATCCACCGTAGAAATCACATATGGCAATACTGATAGCAAAACAACTGCAAAAAATATCATAACACCTCTCGCACCTATCACCCTTATCATAGGTACAATCAAAGATAAAAACAAAATCAATGTCGGCAAATATGATAACACAGAAAAGAAAACAAATATCAAATATATCCTCCTTCCCCTATAAAGATAAAAAATACTCATAGTAACAAAACTCAAAGCCACAGCATACACAACCGCAATCCCTATAGAGGAATTATAGATGAAAGTGAGAAAAGAGGATAAAAATATCATCGGGTACATAGAATTCAGATTCAAAAATACACTCAGCTTATACACATACGCCAATGTAACGTATCCGCCTATAAGCGCGGGTAACTTAGAAAAAATAAAGTTCATGTCAGATTCATCTATCCCAATCTTATCCCCAACACTACCCCCTATAACCAGACCTAAATAAATAAAAAAATTCTGTATCAGATAAGGAATAGGACCTGTATGGGGCCAGACGTGTATCGGAACTCTCTTACCCCCCAACTCTATTGAATACATTGGTGGCAACGCCTGCGACACAGTCTTGATAACTCCTAAGTCCCTCTCAATTGCTGAATTCGGTTCACATCCTACATCAGAAAAAATCACCTTATTCAGTCTAATTCTATCAACCCAACATTTCTCAAAATAATATGACTCATCTTGTGTGGTCCCTGCCAAAAAAAACACTGGTATAACAAACATAGAAAAGAAAATTAACGATAATATCAACACCGTCCCCCTTCCAACTCCACACATCACCTACACACCTGATAAAGCTAAATCTACTTATTACTCCAAAACTTCAGAAATCTATAGGATTTCACTCCCAATCCGGGGCACCTGAGCCCTTTCAAACATAATTATATTAGCTTTAGCTTTTATCCCAAAAATATTTATTTAGACTAATCCTTTTTTTTAAACTATCGGGTATAAACCTGCTGTACAGTCCCAACTCGAGCGCCAAATATCTTATAGCAGCTCTGACAATAAGCTTTGGCAATACATATGGTTTTCTTGAAAAATATCTGACCTCACTAAGGATCAGAGCTTTACCATAACTTTTCACTTTCATTAATTCATATATGAATTTGTAATCTGAAAAAAACACTCCAATATCAAACCATCTCCCAAAAGTTCTTCTCATATCCTCATTATGGCAGTGAACAACCCTTACCTTCGGATTATACATTATAAGGTATCCCCTCTGCAGTATTTTCAGAGATAAAACCAGTTCTTCACTACAAATTATATTACTTGGGAATCCACCAACCTCCCAGAAAACATCTTTTAGGACACAGAAGCAGGTATTTGAGACGAACACATCCTCGAATTTCATTTGAGTTTTAAAAGACTGTATCCGAGGTATATCTGGATAAACGTAATTTCTTTCGAATCTTTCGAATATATCAGAATACATAGGACAGATATGCTTTCCGTACACTGCTTTTATCGCGTCATCATTTCTAAAAGAATCTATTATTTCCTTTGCAAAATAATCATCGTATGCTATAGCGTCCTGCGTCATAAACAGAAGTATGTCGCCTTTGGCGAATTTAGAACAAAGGTTCCTCGTTGCTCCGTGATCGAATTTTGGAACATCTATTATAAGAACTTTTTCTGAAAAACTTTCCAATTTTCTGTTAGTATTGTTTGCGATTACAATGTTTACTATTTCTGGAAAAGAAGCCAAAAATCTGACATTTTCAAAAAAGGAAATTTGATTGATAGGTACTACAGCACTAATAGTACTGGGCTTTCTACTAGAAGATATCCTCCCCCCAGCGGAAAATACTATTTCTTCTTGACTCGCCATAGATAATAATCTTCACACCTTATATATCTACGTTATTTTATAAAAACTAGCTTAATTTGATTATTTAGATCCTTAAAAATCAAAGATAATAATTTCCCTTGTTTAACCATTTCCCCGAAGATCTCCTTCATCACACAGATGCTAACATCTGAGAAGAATTCCAACAATATCCAATATTCATCTTTATGAATTATCACACACTTGAGTGATATTCTCTGATAATTTTTAAAGCAAACTTTTTGGATCTGAGAAAAATCGAACCGTATATGAAATTCTTCGAAACCTGTAATTGATTATATTAAAATTAATCTATATATGAAAGTCGTGAAAATTATTACTATCTTTTTCATACTGCTACTTTCCTGTAAAGGGAGCGCTGGGAAGACAGATAAAAAGGCAAGCAGTGAGGAGATTAAAAATATATTCTTCGTGATAAAAAACATCCCTGAAACTTTTTTCCTTTTTGACCTTTTAGTAGCCAATCCTATACTAAATATAATTCTTTCTCCACCACAGGAATGTCAAAAAGAGGACGGGAACAGAAAAATTTATAGAGACTGCCAAATTATGTCTTTTTATTTCTCTGGAGAAATAACCACTCCAGATAATGCAAAATTCTACCTTTCCGGTGTAAGCATATACTTTCCTGGTACTGCTATTGTAGAAAATGGAACATTTGATATTTTATTTAAAGAAAATCTTTTGATATTTTACTATGCTAATTATAAATTCTTCCAGATATACAATATTGAAGTCTCGAATACTGTACTGGCCTATTCTTTCTATAATGAAGGGGCAACTTTCATAATAAGCATTGGTAACAACTCTTCGTTTTCGATAGTAGGCGTTACAGATAGACTAGATATAAATGGGAAATTAACAATTACAATAAACTTCCTATATAATGAAAACAAAAATATAAAATTGAACATTCAAAGTGAAAAGCTTTCATTATCTGGATGCAATAAAGGAGAATATACTTTGAATACTTTAGAGGAAATCACCTCAAATCTTGATATCATCTCAAACAAGATGTCGTTATTTCCCCTAAGAGGGAAAATAGCTGTAAATAATATATCAGTCGAACTAAGAGATGGTAATTTGATATACGGAGATTTCTCAGAAAATTATGAGGCAATTAGAGGATGCTTCTGAGAATATTTTTAGCCACAGCTATTTTTTCAATATACTTCTGGAAAGATGCGAATATCATAGCACCTACAGAGGATGAGGCTTATTATATCTTTGATAGGAACAACAAAGTTTTAGATATAGTAAAAACAAAAGAACCTGAAACCAAATACGACATAATTCTTTCTGGCTGTAAAAAGAACATAACTAAGCAATCAGCTATTATTTCGAGAAATCTTCCCCCAATACTTTCACTTGAAATCGGGGAAGAAACATTCCCAATTATTATATGGCCTCACATAACCTTTGTAACATATCTTCCTCAGGCAATCGCTCTGTATGTAGGGGAGAAATTTAGTATCCCATATGTAATCACAGAGAAAATTTTCAATTACATCCTCATTGTACTGACAATGATTGCTCTTTTTTTTACTGTGTCCGTAATTTCGAACAAGAATACTGCCTTTTTAAGCATACTAATCTACGGATTGTTTGCTTCTACAAAATTCTTCGGAGCAATTGGTATATCTATTGATTTTATTTTCCACACTCTCTACATCTTACTTTCATTCTACTTTATAGAACTCTTTTCTAAAAATGGCAGAAAAATCTTGTTATTCTTGTCATCTTTGTTCTGTGGGTTAGCAATCCTATCCTATCTCAAATTTTCATCACTTCTGACAATGATCATATGGGTCATGATCAGCCTGAAAAACAGAAAATTTAAGGATTCTCTCATATTTTCAATCATACCGGCATTATTTATTTTACTTTTCTACATAATCCCATCGGTATATGTTTCTGATTGTGAACCGACAAACATAGAATCACTGAGGACAACTCTGAACCTTATAAGATCTACATCTATTTACACATCTGCAGCTATCGCAGACCTTAATAATCTCAAGCTTTTGATCTATGACATTATGAGGATGGTTGATCTCACAGGTTACGGGAAGAGATTGGACTATTATGATAACCTTGACTTTAGATTTTTACCTGCTTTACCCCTTATTTTATCTTTTATATACGAAATTCTCTCAAATATAAGAACAAGATCAATAAGAAATATAGCAACATTTATATTAATCTTCAACACTACAATGTATTTGGAATTACCCGTAGAAGGGTATCATAGAAAACTTAGACCCATTTTTCCTTTCCTTTCAATACTCATAGGAAAGTTCATATTTTCTCTTTTTAGTGCTAAAAAGAAATATTTCTACTTTGCAGCTTTATCTATATTAACATGGCACATATATTTTCAGCTAAAAAAAGATTCTGAAATATTTGAAAGCCTAAAAACTAAAGGTAAGTGGTCAATTATTCATCATATAGATACACAAAGAGAAATTGTAGATTTTTTAAAAGACAAAAAAGAAAAAGAGGAAGCAAAAATTATAAACTTTTCAGCTCCTATAAACCTTGAAATAATCAGCAACTCCAGGTTTATAGATATTGATTTTTCATATTTTCTGCATTTCTCAGGTGTAGTTATGGGGAAAAAGAAATACGGACTAATCGAGATGTACATAAAAAAGAACTTCATTATCCTCAAAACCAACGAGAAGAAAAGACGCTTACAAGATATTGCTATTGAGACAATCAAATACCTCAGCAAAAAGTACAATGGGAAAATTTACATAATAGCTGACCCATATGGATATGAACTTCTAAAGCCACATTTTCATGAGAAGAAAATAATATCCTTCAGTAACAATGCGATATTTTATATATTCTAATTATATATTCTAAGAAATATCTCAAAGAATTTAAAAGCAGCGAATTTTAGCAATTTAAGAAAGCTTTTAAATCAGAGATAAATTAAATCTGCTATGAGCGTAGGTGACAAGTATGAAACTCACAGTGTTGATGTGTTAGTTGTAGGAGCTGGCGGAGCTGGTCTAAGAGCCGCAATAGAAGCAGCAAAAGAAGGAGTAGAAGTTGGAGTAGTATGCAAATCTCTTCTGGGGAAAGCTCACACTGTTATGGCAGAAGGAGGAATCGCAGCCGCCCTTGGGAATGTTGACCCAGAAGATAACTGGAAGGAACACTTCAGAGACACCATGTATGGTGGCAAATTTTTGAACGACTGGAGATTCGCTCTCAAGCATGCTCAACTTGCACCGGAGTGCGTAAAAGAACTTCAAGAATGGGGAGCACTTTTTGACAGAACTCCTGATGGGAGAATAATGCAAAGAGCCTTCGGCGGACACTCCTGGAGAAGACTCGTGCATGTAGGAGATAGAACCGGACTTGAGATGATCCGAACTCTGCAGGACAAACTTCTGTCTTTTCCTAATGTCAAAATTTTTCAGGAATGCACAGTCATCCACCTTTTTAAAGACGGCAATGCCATATCAGGGGCACTAGCATACATTAGAGAGACAGGGAGATTTATAGTATTCAAAACAAAAGCAGTCTTGCTAGCAACTGGTGGACTGGGCAAAATATATAAGATAACTTCGAATTCATGGGAATACACTGGCTCCGGATACGCTTTAGCCATCCTTGCCGGAGCTGAACTCAAAGATATGGAATTTATTCAATTCCACCCAACAGGAATGGTCTGGCCACCGAGCGTCCAAGGAGTTCTTGTCACAGAAGCGGTCAGAGGAGAAGGGGGAAGGCTATACAATGCAAAGGGTGAAAGATTTATGCAAAAATATGACCCCGTAAGACTTGAACTTTCAACAAGAGATCTGGTGGCAAGATCAATATACACAGAGATAAAAGAAGGGAGAGGGACAGAGCACGGAGGGGTTTACCTTGATGTTTCTCACCTTCCAGCAGAGCAGGTCAAGAAAAAATTGCCAGGAATGTACAAACAATTTCTTGAGTTCGCTGGAATAGATATAACACGCCAGCCAATGGAAGTAGCTCCGACTACCCATTACACCATGGGGGGGGTTGTGGTTGACCCAGATACGCAGATGAGCAGGGTACCGGGACTTTTTGCCGCTGGAGAAACTGCAGTCGGACTTCACGGAGCCAATAGACTCGGGGGGAATTCACTCTCAGATCTCCTCGTCTTCGGCAAACTCGCCGGAAAAGGTGCCGCAGAATATGCAAGCTCATTAACCAAAGATCTCAAAATAGATAAAGATGAATTAGAAAGAGCTATAAAAGAAGCTCTCAAACCATTCGAAACAAAAGATGGAACATCCCCTTATGAAATTCATGAAAAAATGAAAGAAACCATGCAAAACTATGTCGGTATCTTTAGAGAAGAGAAAGATCTACAAAAGGCCTTGAGCATAATCGAAGAACTAAAAAACACAAAGGTTAAAGTTAATGGGAACATCATGTACAACCCAGCATGGCATCTTGCACTCGATCTGAAATTTATGCTAATATGTGCAGAAGCTGTTATAAGATGTGCTCTTGGGAGAAAAGATAGCATCGGAGCTCATTCAAGACTTGATTACCCAGATCCCCCTAAAGAAAAATATAATCACTATGTGTGGATCGAAAATGGAGAGCTTAAGATGAGAAAAGAACCAACACCTGAGGTACCAGATGAACTCAAAGCTTTGCTGAATACCCCACCCTCTCGAAAATGGGAAGAAAGAAGTGGAAGCTAACTTTATTTGTGCCATCCCAGCCCGGGAAAAATCAAAAAGATTCCCAGGTAAAATTATTTACAAAATCAACGAGATCCCCCTCATAATATATGTAATAAAAAGTTGCCTTAGATCATCTGCTAAAAAAGTAATCGTCGCAACTGATTCACAGAATGTTAAAAAAGTTATATCAGAGTACATACCAACACATCCAAAACTCGCAATCAAAATCATAAAAGGCAGAAATATAAAAACAGGTACAGATAGGGTTGCTGAACTTGTAAAAAGAATCAAGATCAAAAATAATGAAATAATAGTCAATGTACAAGGAGATGAACCGCTTATGTCCCCAGAAATAATCAATAAAGTAGCCTCCGAGCTAAAAAAAGATAAGAAAGCAGATATATCAACATATGGATTTATAACTCAGAACAGAGCTGAAATCGAAAATCCCAATAGAGTCAAGATAGTTATAGACAGGAATTCATATGCTCTATATTTTTCCCGTAATCCAATCCCATACGGGAGCCGCAAATACCTGATACACACAGGAATCTATGCGTTCCGGAAAAAATCTCTCCTGAAATTTACATCACTTGAAACCTCGAAAAATGAAATATCTGAAAAGCTGGAACAGCTGAGAGCCTTAGACAACTCAATGAAAATAAAGGTCGTAGTTGGGAAAAAAAGAACACACCCAGTTGACACAGAGGACGACATCAAAGAAGTTTTGAAACTAATACATAAAAAGAAAAAACTCCGCAAAAACAAATGACTTATTATAATAAAGAATAAACAAGGAGAGAAAAAGTGAACTCCATGAGGGTCTTAATAACAGGTGCAGCGGGATTTTTAGGATCACATCTTTGTGAAAAATTTCTGGAACAGGGAGCAGAGGTTATAGGGATTGACAACTTCATTACAGGTTCTCCAGAAAATATAGCCCACCTACTTGAAAACCCAAAATTTCACTTTATAAAATACAATGTTGTAAATTTCATTTACATTCCCGGGAAAATAGATATAATACTGCATTTTGCATCCCCGGCCTCTCCAAAAGATTATCTGAGACACCCTATACACACAATGAAAGTTGATTCTATAGGAACTTTGAATACTTTAGGGCTGGCAAAAGAAAAAAGAGCAAGATATGTCCTTGCATCAACATCAGAGGTCTACGGAGACCCTTTAGAACACCCACAAAAAGAAACTTACTGGGGCAATGTAAATCCAGTCGGCGCACGAAGTGTGTACGATGAGGCAAAAAGATTCGCAGAAGCCCTAACTATGGCATACTTCAGAGAACACAAGATTGATGTAAGAATAGTAAGAATATTCAACACATATGGAGAACGGATGAGAATAGATGATGGAAGAGTTATTCCATCATTTATGACAAAAGCAATAAAAGGAGAAGATCTGGAAATATACGGCGATGGAACCCAAACAAGAAGCCTGTGCTACGTAAAAGATCTAATAGATGCAATACTCAAAATAGCAACCCACAACGGAATAGAAGGAGAAATTTTCAATGCAGGAAATCCTGAAGAAATCTCCATTCTTGAACTCGCAAAAATAATTATCAGACTAACAAACTCAAAGTCAAAAATAGTCTTCAAAGAAAGAATGGAAGATGACCCCCGAAGAAGATGTCCAGATATCACAAAAATAAAAAATATACTTGGTTGGGAGCCAAAAATAAAACTTATGGATGGATTAAAAATAACAATAGAGTGGTTCAGAAAAAAACTCGGATCCCAGTAACTTAAGAGCCAGAATAACCCGAAATAAGACGATATTTAAAAGTAAACCTTGAACTCCCAAGGTATAAGTCTGACTCTCCCGGCAATCCCTAAATCAATCAGTAAAGATGTCAACTGCTTCTCTTTCCCCTTTTCAACAACTATGTAGAATTGCTCCTTAAACTCTTTGAGTTCCCTAACCCCCAGGAGGTCCTGATCATCCAAAACAATAAAAACATATCCCATATTCACACTCCCACTTTTGATAACAAAGCTTGGAAACAACGAAACCTTAAATTCACCTACATAATCCTCTACTTTAAGACCTCTTTCTCTGAACCTTTTTGAAATATTCTCCTTAATAAAGTTTTTGAAACACTCCTTATCTTCCATCTTCATAGCTTAACAGTCTACAAATTAGCAACTCCAAAAATACTCTGAAGAAAAAACAAACTAAAAACCAAAAATCACTAAAATTCTAACAA
Source organism: uncultured bacterium (assembly GCA_938036315.1). GTDB lineage: Bacteria > Calescibacteriota > Calescibacteriia > Calescibacteriales > Calescibacteriaceae > CALHPK01. The sequence goes on from CALHPK010000001.1 coordinate 12,921, forward strand.
TAATAATATACTTTGAGATGAATCTGGCAACTATATTATCCATTTTAATAGGACTTGTTATACTGGGACTTATAGTAATCTTTCATGAATTTGGGCACTTTATATTCTGCAAAATATTTAATGTCAGGGTTTTAAAATTCTCAATAGGTTTTGGTCCACCTATATGGAGGAAGAAAATAGGTGAAACTGAGTTTTCTATTTCTCCGATCTTGTTCGGTGGTTATGTAGCTCCGCTAGATAGGGAAAGAATAAAAATTATGGAAGATTCAAAGAGAGAACTCAGAGAAAAACTCATAAGAGATGGGAAATATGATCCATTAGCAATTGAGAAGGCGACTCAGGATTTTATAAAGGAGGAATTCGATGTTTCTGAATCAGATATAAAATACAGAAGCATTGACTCAAAACCGTTCTTTGCGAAATTCTCTATAGTGTTCGCTGGTCCCCTATTTAACATTATCCTTTCTCTGATATGCCTTTATCTCTTGCTCGTTATAGGAGTCGAAAAAATAGGGAATAAAGTCGGGGGTACGCTTGACGGATCCCCAGCACAGCTTGCAGGAATCTTACCCGAAGATGAAATAATTGAAATCAATGGAACCAAAACCAGAACATGGGATGAAATAAGAACTAATATCATAATCTCACCTACGGATAAGATCTCAGTGAAAGTGAAAAGAGGAGAACAAATTCTTTCCCTTGATATAGGAACAATAAGAAAAAACGGGATAAAAGTAATAGGAATCTTACCAGATGAAGACTCTAAAGTTTTAGTAAAATACGGAATTATATCTGCTATCCCACAGACCTTCTACGAGCTTCACAAATACTCAATATTATTTTTAAAAAGTCTGAGGATCCTCTTTACAAAAGAAGGAGTACAAAGCTTAGCGGGACCGATAGGCATAACAAAGGTTACATCAGATGCTGCGAAAAGAGATTTCAGAGCTCTTCTTTTTGTAATTTTCTTCATATCATTCAATTTGGCAATTCTTAATCTGCTACCCATTCCAATTCTCGACGGCGGGCACATTCTACTTTACACCGTCGAGTCCATAATAAAAAGACCCTTATCCTTAAAAGTAAGGCAAGCCGTCACAATAGGTGGACTATTCTTACTGATACTCCTTCTCATAACAGCAACATGGAATGACTTTAGAAATTTTATATTAGATAAAAAATAAAAGCTTTTTGTCTTTTCAATGTTTATATCACCCTCTTTCAGAAGATACTAAAGGTACATACTTAAGTTGTAAGGTTTAAAATCATTCAACTTTGTGGACTTCCCAATTTTCATTAATCCACAATCCCACCACATCAACACCAAGATTCCACATCTTAATCGCTCCAACTGCAGATAAGATTTGTTTTAAGTGTGTTTCTTTATTCACAGGATTACCAGCGCAATCGTGATGTCCAGCAATTGCAACAATTTTTGAATTATGTTTATTAAGCGAAATTTCAACCTTCCTTCTTATCGCTTGAATCGTAAAACTATCTCTGTCTTCTGACAATACTTTGTCTGGTCCAGGCTCTGTGATCATATCCACATAATCTACTTTATATTCCTTTTTCAACCACTCAATCACTGGAATCTGAGTTCTTCCGTCAATACAGTTAATTGCTGTAGCAAATTTTTTTGTATTCATATCTGCACCTTTACTTCAGTTTACCGAAGTTTATTTATAACATCATAAGTCGTTTCAAAATGTTTTTCATTTTTGTCAGGAAAAAAAACTACTACCCCGCTCAAAACAATTTCTTTATAATCAAGTTGTGCAAGCGCTTTTGCTCTTTCAACTATGGTATCAATCTTTCCTGACCTCTGCTTCCATTGCAATCGAGCGGAACTTACAATTTATATCTGAAACAATCATCAAAAGTTGTACAATGAGAAAAATTGTGCATCAAAACTAAAATTTGTAACAATGAGGTGCAGGAACTGTGAAAGCAAAGCACAAATATACTTGAGAAGTTTCAATCTTCCACTGTGTAAAAACCACTTTATCCAAAGGTATATAGATACTGTCAAAAAAACAATATCTAAGTTCAAAATGTTTTCAGAGAATGATAAAATCTTGGTGGCAGTCTCTGGAGGGAAAGACAGCATGGCTTTATGGTACCTACTCCTCAAATTGGGATATAAAGTTACCGCATTGTATATTAACTTGGGAATTGGAAATGAAAAGGGAGAATCTGGATATTCAAATATGTCTGAAAAAGTTGTTAGAGAATTTGCAAAGAGAATGGGGGCAGATTTGATAATTGAAAATGTTTTAGAAAAATATGGAGCACCAGCGCCTTTGCTTGATAGGAAAAGGACTCCCTGCTCAGCCTGTGGGATTGCAAAAAGACATATTTTCAACTCAATAGCTATGCAGAGAGGGTATGATGTCGTAGCAACAGGACATAACCTTGATGATGAGGTCACAGCCCTTCTGGGAAATATCCTCAGGTGGGATGAATCATACCTTAAAAGCCAGTATCCAGTTCTTCATGCAGAAGACGGCTTTGCCAAAAAAGTTAAACCACTTATTTTTCTCACAGAGAAAGAGAACCTCGCTTTTTGTATGTTTGAAGGAATTCCTTTCCACCACGATGAATGCCCATTCGCACAAGGCGCAACAAATATTACCCTCAAAAGAATATGGGCTCAAATAGAAGACTTTATGCCCGGCACAAAATATAGATTCTTCAGAGAATTTCTAAAATTCAAAGAGAAATACTTCAAACTCGAGGAGAAAAAAATTCAGGGGAAGTGTAAAGTATGTAATCAACCAACCCTCGCTGGAGATCTGTGCACATTTCATAGAATGATAGAGAAAGTTAAAAATAAGATTATAACTGGAGAACACTTTCAACAATCTTACTAAATTCATCTATTCTGATCTTCTCAACTCTACTCTTACCAATATCTTCAATAAGAATAAAGTTTATAAATTCTCCTTTAGTTTTTTTGTCAAGTTTCAAAGAACTGAAAAATTTCGTTTTGTTTAATGATCTGAATTCCGATTCAAAATCCATTCCAAAACTTTCAATGAAATCTTTTACAACCGGGTAAATGCTTTTTCCCTGAATTATATCAGAAATTTTTGTTTCGATTTTCACCCCATAAGCTACAGCGATTCCATGTGGGATTTTATATTCCATAGATGATTCAATAGCATGGCCGATGGTGTGTCCAAAATTAAGGAGCATTCTCAGTCCCTCCTCTTCTCGCTCATCATTTGATACTATATCAGCCTTTATTTTTGCAGACTCCGAAACTACATAGAGCAAAGAGCTCTCTTCTCTCTCAAGAACCAGAGATCTATTCTGTCCAAGAAATTCGAATAGTTCTTTGCTGAGAGATATTGCGTATTTTATAATCTCTCCCATGCCTGACAAGAATTCTGAGTTTGGCAAGGTTTTGATAAAACCTATGTCACAGAGCACGCATGATGGCTGATGAAATGTCCCAATCATATTTTTTGCGTTTTTGGTATTTACACCTGTTTTTCCTCCGATTGCAGAATCGACCTGAGAAAGAAGGGTTGTTGGTATATTTACATACCGAATTCCTCTGAGCCAAGCTGATGCTGCAAATCCAACGAGGTCTCCTAGAACCCCGCCTCCAAGCACTGCGACAAAATCATTTCTTTTCACATCAATTTGAGAAAAATTTTCCCACAAAATCACTGCGTAGAAAATATCTTTTGTTCTTTCGCCTTCCGGTAGATCTATATTGAAGCATCTGAAATTTGTGGAAAAAAACTTTTGTATGATTTTTCCAACCTGATATCCATTATAAATAAGTTCTCTGACAGTTCTTGATGAAACTATGACACACTTTCCTGCTTCCCTGAACAACTCTTTTATTCTATTTTCGGTAAATTGATTGAATATTTCGTTTCCTATAATTACATCATATGATCTTTCTCTAAGATTAACTCTAACGATTTTTTGTTTTTTAAGTTGATCGAGAAAGCTCAAAATTTCCTTTACCACATCATCGGGAGACTTGCTTGATGTATCGATTGAGAAATCTGAGATTCTGTACCATTTTTCTCTTCTTTTCAGTAGTTCATCAATTTTTTTTGCTGTATCTCCTTCAAGTAGTGGTCTTGTTCCGGGACTAATTCTATTGATCAAGATCTGTGGATCAGCATACAGATTTATTAGAACACCCTTTTTTCTTATAGCATGCAAATTCTGCGGTATTGTAACTGCTCCACCTCCTAAAGATACGACTCCATTTTCCATCTTTTCTAAGATATCTTTTATTACTCGTGATTCAATCCACCTGAAGTATTCTTCGCCCTTTTCTCTGAAAATGGTAGGTATATCTTTTTCTTCCTTTTTCTTGATAATCTCATCTGTATCGACAAATACAGTGTTGAGTTTCTCTGCTAGTTTTCTTCCACAGACTGTTTTTCCGGACCCAGGAGCTCCAGATATAAAAATTATCATTTTATTTACTTTACTTCCTTTTATTTTTTAGATTAAGGCAATAAAGATAATTCAATTTTTTTCTTTTATGTTTTTAAGATATATAAAATATAATCCTTCGAGGGTGAGATTTTTCTCAATTTTATCTATTCTTTTTGTGTGCAATGAAATGAGCTCAGCATATCCCCCGGTTGATATGGTAAAAACTTTTTTACCGAATTCCTTTTCTATCTTTTCTATCATCCCATCTATCATTGATGCATATCCATGAACTATTCCAGCCTGAATACTCTGGATCGTGCTTTTACCTATCACTGTTTTAGGATCTTTCACCTCGATGCTTGGAAGCTTTGCTGTCTTTCTAAAAAGAGATTCAACAGCTATATGAATCCCCGGAAAAATTGCACCTCCGACGTACTCTCCCTTATCTGATATGCAATCGAAAGTTATCGCTGTTCCAAAGTCCACAACGACAATAGGTATTCTATTTTTTTGTTTCCGACCGTACTTTTCCCATGCTCCAACAGCATTTGCAATTCTATCAGCTCCAACATCTTGTGGAGAGTTATATACAATTGGAATGCCAGTCTTTATTCCTGGTCCAACAATTACCCAGTTTGAATGTGGAAAATATTTTGGTATAAGCTCTTCAAAAACTTCTTGGATAGGTGGGACAACAGATGAGATGCAAAAACCATGAATTTTGGATGGTTCCAGAGAGTAATTTTTTAGCATAGAAATGAACAAAATAGCATATTCATCTGAGGTTCTGCCTATATCTGAGAATAGTCTGAAAGTCAGCTCTATTTTCCCTTCTGAGAAAAGCCCAAAAGTTATATTCGTGTTACCTATATCTATTGCGCAGATCATTCTTTTTTTATTATCTTTACCGAAACTTTAACTTTGTCAGGGGAAATTACAATATTCTTGTCAAACTTAAATAATGGGACTTCCAAAACCATAGGAGAAACTCTATCTCCTTGAACGACTACAAAATCGGTGTATACTACTTCTTTATCTTTCACTTTACTTTCTGGGCCTGATAATAGAACCTCGGGTGGGTTAACTTCCACAGCATAGATGTATCCGGCAGAGAGATTATTCACAATATCTGGCAAAACCTTCACCCTTTTTGATATAAATCTTTCAAACCCAAAGGTTAAGACTTTTGGCTGAGCGGATTTTATCCTGCAAAGCGGGAAATTTGGGATATCGAGATCAGAGATATCGACAGTATACATAGGGAAGAACCTGTATGAGAAATCAATCTTTATTGTTCCATGCTTTCTATTAGTAAAACTTGTACCCCAGACCAAAAAGGGACAATCGTATTCAACTGAAATCACTCTATCAGAATCATCAGTGACTATAAGGTCATTTGGTACGCCGTCAATAATGATATCATATTTTACACCAAAGATTTTTCTGAAATTATATACGGAGAAAAGGAAAAAAGATACTGCAAATAGAAAAGAAACTATTTTTAAAAAAGCACTATACTTTATCTCTCCGAATTTCATATAGGTAAGTTTGATTTTACTCTACGAATTAATCATTCTTACACATCTACAGAATAATTATTCTCATATATAAGAATAAATCTGCAGCAGATTTCAATGAAAAGATAATTTAAATTTATTTAAATTTAAATAATAATTCGAGTGAGATTTTTATGATGGCTTTGAGCTGATGCCAGGTCTTGATTCTGCGAATAAAGTTAATTAGATTTCTTGGTCTCCCGAAAAATCTGACATAAGCGTATATCTGAAGAATTTTTATAACTTTAGGTGATACTCTATTATTATGATTTGAGAAATTTTTCGTATATAGATTTGAGTCTGAAATTTTCTCTGCCCAGTGCTTCTGGTCAATTTCACCTTTTATTTTTCCCCACTCCGTACTTCCTGGGAATGGCTTGAACGCAAAAAAAACAGCTCTGAAAACATTCAAGTTGCAGGCGAAGCGGATTGTTCTGAGCATATCCTTCACATCTTCAGTGGGGTATCCCAATATGAAATTTGCTTGAACTTCAAATCCATATTTATTTATTATTTCAAATTTCTTTTCAATTTTTTGTATAGTTAGTCCCTTCTTCATGTGATCTAGAGTTTTTTGATTTGCAGACTCTATTCCAACAGCGAAAGAGTAACACCCTGCTTTTTTCATAAGGTATAATATTTCATCATCTAAAGTGTCTATTCTTGTACCACCAGGAAGTGCCCAAACTATTGGGAATTTTGCGTCCGCCAATCCATTCAAGAAATCCAAAAGCCACTTCCGTGGCGCTAAGGTCAAATCATCGTCTATAAAATGTATCTCTTCAATCTTATATTTTGAAACCAAAAGCTCAATCTCAGCTAGAATATTCTCTATTTTCCTAGTTCTCATTTTTCTTCCGGCAATTAAGGGAACTCCGCAGAAGCTACAATCGTATGGACACCCTCTGGTTGCTATAACTGAAGCCACCTTAGTTCTTCTACTCACAATACTTATCGGTACCGTCGGATATGTATCCGGCTTTATCACATCCCAGGCTGGCATAGGATATTTGTTAACATCTACGAATTCTCGCTTATTGATAATTACTGCTCCATCATTTCTCCACACAAGATTTGGGAAGGAACTTTTGTCCTTTTCGCTGAGCCAACGCCTTGCAGATGCTATCAAGTCCTCTCCATCACCAACACAGGCAAAATCGAGCTTATCACAATATCTTAGGGTATGCTCAGGTTCAAACGTGGGATGTGGTCCGCCTGCAATAGTTATAATATCGGGATTCACTCTCTTTATTTCATCGATATATAGTTTTATGGAATAGATGAGTGGACTTAGCGCGTAAAATCCTACAACGTCGATTTTTTCTCTTTTAGAGATTTGGGCTAATTTCTCAGGGGGAATATTGTCTTTTGCAGCATCTACAAAGATCACATCATCACCGGACATAATCGATGCTTGAGCCAGATACCCTATGGACTGCGGCTGCAAGCACCAAATCCTTTTTCCCCTAACATCAGCTGGATTAACAAGCAAAAAACGCATATTCTTAGTATTCTTATTACTTTTACAACAAAATGCCGAACTTTGCAAATTTACTCAGACACAATGTAAAACGTTCCTTTACACTCACTCAAGTGCGAAAAAATTTCTGATATTATGGATTGTAGCAAACTAAGTTTTATTGCTAAGATCGATTAAAAATATACTTGTATTCAGATGGGTTTTGATGAAGTAGAAGTCCTTCTTGTCGCTCCTCCTCGTCTTATGTGGCCATATATCAATGCTTACGATAATTTTATGGTTCCTCAGAATCTTCCTTGCTTAGCTGCTTACCTTCGCCAGCACAAAATAAAAGTAAAAATCATAGATTGTATGCCCTTAAAAATGGGCTGGAGAACTTTACTCAAAACTATAGCAGATCTTAATCCTAAAATTGTTGCTGCTGGCGAGAATCATGCGTTGTTCTCCACAGAAGTCGTAAAACTCTTCAGAGAAGTTAAGAAAATATCAAAGGGTATTGTAACTATTGCTGGTGGTACTCATTTTTCTTTTCTTGGTGAAGAATATCTTATATCACATCCTGAAATAGATTTCATTGTAGTTGGAGAAGGGGAGGAAACTTTTCTTGAAATATGTATGACAATACTTAATGGGGGGGAGCCGAGTAAGGTCAGAGGAATAATCTACAGGGATGAAAACGGCAAGCCGACAAGAACTCCGCCCCGACCACTCATACCTAACTTAGATCTCCTTCCTATGCCAGCATACGATCTTCTTCCTATGAACAGGTATGGTAGATCAAAATTTCTATTTGCGTCGCATGGCTCAACTATACACCACTCAAGAGGCTGTACCTCGTCATGCAAGTTTTGCGGATTCTGGATACAAATGGCAAAAGTAGAATACAAAAATGGAAATTATGAACTTAGACCGGCCTGGAGAACCAAAAGTCCGGAGAGAACTTTAGAGGAAGTAAAATATCTTGCAGATAAATTCGACAGGAAATTTTTGGTATGGGTTGATGATACGTTCAATACAAATCCAAAGTGGAATGACGAATTTGCGGAACTGGTGTTAAAATCTGGTATAAAAACTAACTGGTACTGCTTTATGAGAGCCGATTACATACTCCGTGATGAAAAACTTGGCATAATGGAAAAGCTTGTTAGAGCGGGACTTATCCATATAAGTATAGGAGCGGAGAGACCATACGACGAAGATCTTGTAGAATTAGGTAAATCTTTTTATACTGAGGAAGTTTTGCAAGAATGCACCAAACTTATAAGGAGAAAGTATCCCAAAGTTTTCATTCAGATAAGCTTCATAACAGGTCTGATGAACGATACAAAGGAAACTTTTTACGATATCCTGAAATTCGCAAAAGAACTATCACCTGACTATGCTGCATTTCACCCTCTGATGCCTATACCAGGAACTGAGCTTTGGAAAGAAGCAAAAAGAAAAGGATATATAAAAGTACACGACTTCAACCTCTATGATCTGGTAACCCCAATTATGTCCACAAAGTATCTCACAAGAGAAGAAGTGGACGAGTTAACAAGAGAAATAACACACAAGTATGTTAGCCTACCGTGGTTCATAAAAGGAATACTCGGCGGAAGCTATAGAAGAAGAATGTATCTGTGGTGGTTAATTGTAACCTTGAGAATAACATTGATATCTTTCCTTAAACTTAAACTTCCTTTCAATGAGTATCAGAACCTTATATACCCGCAGTGGTACTGGAACTAAGCTTCCAGCACTTTTTCTTCTTTCTACTGTTAACTTTGGTATAAGGTTTTTGTGGGGTTACGAATTTTTTAATTTTTTAACACTTGACGATGCTATAAGATTCTTTTCTGTAATACACCCTATCGAAAAAGGCGATGTTTTTATCTATCAGTTTGATTCAGCTTACCATGGCACGATTTTTGAGACTATCATCGCTTACCCCTTTATAAAAACCTTTGGAAATTCTGTGCTCACTATAAGGTTAATGAAATCCTTCATTTCTTCGATGACTTTTTTCATAACAGCACTTTTTTTCAGAAAGTTGACAACAATCTACACCCTATTTGTGCTTTACACTTTCACTCCTACCTACTTTACAAGAAATATTCTTATGGCAGGTAATTACTCACTGATTCCACTGTTCACCTTCTTACTTTACACTGCTGATTACCGCCTTGGGAAATCAAAGCTAACTGATTTTCTGAAAGGAGTAATTGTAGGAGCTGGTTCATATAACCATTTGCTTTTTATCCCACATATAATTTTTCTGAGAGGATGGGGAGGGATCACAGGATTCTTCGTTGGATTTTTCCCTTCAATCCTATTTAACATTTTCAACTCGATTATCAATGGTGTAGTCATACCTCCGACCATAGATGATCTTTTTATGCGATTCTACAAATCAGAAGGCACCAGATCTTTCTGGAAGGTCCTTGCCACTCCATTTAACTTTTTACTGTACGATATCTACTTTCTGCCCCTTTTACTTATAATCACTTCAAGCGTATTTTATCCTTTCTGTCATCTTCCCAAAAAAGTTATATTGATTTTCCTGATTTATCTGATCTTATCCACAGAGGAACGGTATTTTTTATTCCCTTTAAGTATTCTCATTGTAAATATTTGCATCGGAATTGATACATTATCTGATGATAAACTATCTGATGTTGTAAAGAAAAAAAATAAAATATTCATCAAGAAAAAGATATTCACTACAGGTCTTATAATCTCTGGCATATTCTTTGGAAGTCTATCTAATATTATGAATATCAAAAAATGCGAAGGGACATCGGAATTCATTAATTATCCTTACGGGAGCAAGCATTACATCTGTAGTGATAAAGAACTTAAGGAAAATTTTTATTGCCTCAAAAGTTTCATCTCAGAAGATAAAACATACTTATCAATAGGCACAACAGATATAGCAACATATTCCTATTATAACTTTTTATCCCCTAAAGAATATATAATACCTTTATTTGTTCCCTGGACAAAATTTTGGTCATTCGAGAATATAAAAATAAAACACATTGTAACATACAAAAAAGAGGAAGAATTATTATACTCCATTTATCTGCTTTCCTACGGTCTACAAATTAAGAACTTATATAGAATCTGCGGTAACTTTTTGATTGCCGAACTTCAGACATCTATCAGCTCACACGAAATAGTATCAAGAATATCTTCACATAACAAAGTTTATATTAGAAAATCGGGTCTAATAGAAATCCTATCTGAGATCTGGGAGAAAGTGAAATAACAATTTTACCGCCTTCACTATTCTGTCCCGAAAGATTACTATAATATATATACGATGCAAACTAAATTAAAGTTGAGAAGCTTTTTAATATTACCTGTGCTAATAGTTCTTCCTATTACCTTTTTGGTAGTGTGGGGGATCTTTGCAACAAAACGGAGTCTCGCAACCTCTGAATCTAAAACGACAACAGAAACAAATTCACAAATAGAAGAAGAAGAAGAAGTGTATTGGTTGGAGGGAGAGGATTATTGGCTCAAGCGATATTCAGAAGAACTTGGCTACATGATGCCAGCTGATATAACAGCTCAAATCAGATTTGGAATGGCTATGCAGTGTCCGGGGTATCCCCCTGAAGTAGTCAACCCTGAATCCCAGGACAAAACCTGCAAACCTTCCCCACCTGTACCTCTTTTATACCTGAGATCGCTCGGATACGACAGCTACTTCACCGCAGGTGGAAAAATCTTCCCCTACTCTTCTACCCTGTGCACCGATATAGATATTCCCAGAAATAGTGCAGAATGGATTATGGAATGTCTGAAAAGGAACAAGATAGATATCAATGGCATTCCTGGCTTTGAACCTCCACCGAACTGGATAAAGCCACCCCAACTTCTTGAAAAGGAGGGTAAAGCTCCGGAGTTTTTCTCAATACTCACGGGGGGAAGGATGACGCTTGAAGGTAAAATTGGGTACCCACAGATGCCACTTGCCAGAGCAAGAAGAGGTATGGGATTGAGAATTTCACCAGCAGCGCTTGAAAGTTTGGAGCAATCCCTGGAAGGGTATATCAACAACATTATAAATGATGTAATAAATTGCAATTGCGAACAGAACACAGGCAGTGATTATTGTCGCAGTTGTTGTGTGCGCCCCCCTGCTGATTCCCCGCAGGGTACCTGTTGCCGTACCGACCCTATATCGGGAAGGTGTCTGATAAAAAACTGTGCTCGCTGGTGCAACACGGGTGAATGTCCCCCGAGTGCCTCGCAACCACCTGCCCAAACGTGCGGAGGAATACCCTGCCCAGCATCATCCTGCCCAGAAAGCCCCTACCAATGCATAGATATTCCCGCAGTCGGTGATTGTGCAATAAAAGATTCAATGATGTGCCCAGCTTACTCGTATTGTAATGTTGTAGGTGGGAGTAGGTGTGCTCAAGTAGGACCTATAAACATAGAGGCAGCAGATTGCCCAAATTTCAACATCTTCGGATGTCCTACAGATAACAATAATTGCGGAAACGACGGTTTAATAGTAGATCTATATATAGGACGAACCGCAATAGAAATGTTTGGAAGAGTTGCGAACTATGTAGCTAAAATACAAGGATGCACCAATAATGACTGCAATTCAGGCACCACAGAAAGAACCTGCAGTTCTAATTGCGGACAGAATCAAACCTGCAACTGTAGGTGCTGCTCAGGTGCCCAAGCTGGATGCGGAATTGATTGGCCACCGGGATGTCCCTGTTGCGATGACAGAATAAGGGTAAGTATTGAATTCCCCGGCTTAAATATTTACGGAATAGCCTTCCTTCTGTATGGACCTAGTGGTTCTCCATTTTTTACTGCTTGTGGAAGCCAAGCTGGAACCTGGAAAGTAAACTATCCCGGTGAGTGGCTTAACCTGTGTGCTTGCGCCCAGAACGCAAATGTGTTCGGTGCAGATCCCGATATCTGCGACTTTGGCTTTTTAAACGTTTGCGGAATGATTGCAGACTTATTTATAGGTGAAGAAGAAGTTAGATGTCAGGTAGTCGGGTTAGTAAATGATGTTTTAGGTGGTGCTATTTCTAATTCTCTTGGGGGGACTTTGCCAATATCTGCTATGGAGGCTCTTGGTGCGTGTAATACTACTGCATATGACCTTGGCATATACCCTGAATTCTGTGCTGGAGGTTCACTCGGATACTCAGGAAACTATTACACAGGTGGTAGAGGGATAAATCTATTTACAGATCTTGCAGTAAGAGTTAATACTCCGAACTCTTGTGTTCTTGGAACCTGCCCTCAGTACCCAACACAAGCAAATCTGAGCATATGTAGCAATACAGGGGCAGCAACAAATGTCCACAACTGCCTGCCAAATTTAAACAACTACGACATAGGTATATTCATCTCAGAAGAGTCAATAAATCAACTTTTTTATCTGTTGTGGACTCAAGGATACCTGTGTCAATCTTTCATACTACCAGAAAGCGTGGCTAAAATAGTAATTCCAGGAATACGACAGATCTTCCCAACCACTCCAACGGTACAGGTTTCATTCATCCCAGTTTGCACAAATCCAACTCCTCGATTTACAACGAGTGGGAATACCTTTTTTATAAATATTCCCGAATTGAGAGTAAGATTTAGGGCCTGCAATACGCCTGCTTGCGCAACACAGCTATTTGATATGCAGGTAAGATTAGACATACAAGGTCAGCTCCAAGCAATCATCCAGAGCGGATGTCACCCCCTGGATACATTATGTCAACAGAATCCAACATTCAGGTGCAGAAGATGTAACAACAATGGTTGTTGGACAGATTATATACCATACGGTGGAGGATGGCTTCAGCTTTCAAATGTGATAATTAATCCGGATGTCTTCGGCATTACAAATACTCACCCGCAGATAAACCTCACCCCACCATTCACAGAGATAGCAGATGTTATAGGAAACCTCTTGAATGGCTACTTAGATCAGGGGCTAATAACAACTCGTATATATAACCTGATACTGGTTCCTTTGAGAATTCAGAGTCTGACTGCTTTTGGATTTATGCACAACGCTCTAGTTGCAAGATTGGATCTACCCGACCCATTCTGTCTTAATTTCATTCTGGACTTTGGGAACTTCGCACCTTCAGCTGATACCTTATACCGTATGGTTAGAGACGGCTTCTGGCCAATTTCAGTTTCTCCAGCAACTTATCTACTCAACTCAGGAGAAATAACTCTTGATGAGTTCGAGAAACTAACAGCTCGCCCTGAACCTGAAAATAAGATAAACACTTTAATAAGCGTATATGAGATAGGCAAAAATGGGGAAAGGCTCGCTCCAAAAGCAGAAAATTCAAAAACAATTGAGATAAGAATACCAGCCTTATCAAAGGGAGTAGAGATAAAAGCTCTGGCAGAATTTTCAGGCTTTTATCCAGATGAAAATAGTGAAGTCCACATAGTATGGAAAAGAAAAGATGGATATATGTGGAATGCAATGCCGAACGGAGTACTCAAATACAGACCTATAAACCCATATGAAGAAATAGAAATCTTGGCCTACGTGAAGAAAAAGTATGACCCTGAAAATCCCCAAGAAATCGTACTGGCTTATGACACAAAACCGGCTATACTACGCGTAATCAGAGGAGTACTAGAAGGTAAAGTTGTGGGTCCAGATAAAGTAAAAGCAGGAGAAACTATGGAATTTGAAATTACCCCAAATGTAGAAAAAGTAAGCTACAGCATAGATGGAGGGAAAAGCTGGGTAGGACCAATCTTAAACTCAAAATTTTCGGTGTACTTCCCATATGGTCTGACAGAGGCCAAATTAGATGTAATATTTATACGTGGAGAGGAGGAAGGATATGCCAGCAAAACAATAACAGTGGAGGAAGGAACGGGTATGTGTGGTTCTATGCTTGGACTCCTTGGCATATTCCTAATAATTCTGCCTGCAGCACTACTAATGATAAGAAAATACAGAAACGGGAAAAATGGTAAGAGCAATAATGGCCATAACCATGTTAGAATTTAGGCGCATTATTATTGTGTTTCCTCTTGTTCTTCTTGCATTCTGCAAACGTCCCTCAAAACCTACTACACAATCAACACAAACTCCAACTTCACCAAAGCTGGAAGTAACGGATTTCTCTCCAGAAGGTATAAGTGTTCCTGTATGGAGTGAAGTTTGGATCCAATTTTCAAGTCAAGTAACCTTCTCATTTGAAATAACTCCGCAGGTGGAAGGTCAGATAAAATATGATTCACCAACTTCAAGACTTATCTTTTCTCCAGCATACTCATTAGAATATGATACGGAGTATTTTATAAAGATCCGAGCTACCGACATATACTCAGGAAACGTAACTCAATTCAGTTGGAGTTTTAAAACACAGAAAAAAGATACAAAAACTCCCTGGGTAGTAGTCTCAAGTTGCTTCAAAGATAAAATTTATGTTGAGATAAATCCAGTATATCCAGCTTCTATTCTTATCTTTGTAAACTCAACCTTAGCTGAGAAGCTTATAACATATTCTACTTTTCCAATAGGTTTTGAAATTGAAGATGGAGTGAAAGACGGAGAAAATGTAGTAGAAGTTGTACTCGATTACAGTTTTTCCTCCTTTGATCTTCGGAATGAAAACGGTCTGATCTTGAAATTTAAGGATATAGCTGAAAGGGACACGTTACCTCCGGCTCCCCCGGTTTTAAAAGGACAGAAAATAAAGTTCACTGCAGAAACATATGATATAGGTTGTGCGGGATTGACGGGAGAATATCTTCTATACCATATAAAGGATGGAGATGAGTTGTTTCTGGGGTCAGTTGCAAATGAGTTCACAACACTACCTATTGTGTTTGAGGGAGGAGAGATCTGTGTGAAAGCGGTCGATTCAGTTGGGAACATTTCAGAATGCTCAAACAAAATCAAACAAGGATATAAAAGTACAGAGTTTTCAATTGGAACCACCCATAATATCTTACCAATATGGGGAAAAGTATTTTTTATCGATTCTGATAGGTTACTTTTCAATGATGGCTCAACAATTCAATCAGCAGACATAAACTGCAATAGGATAGTCCCTATGCTAGATTATATCTTATGTGAATGGGAAGGGAACGTTTTCATACTCGATAGAGACATCAGAAAAGAAAGATTGAATTCCTCCAAGATTCTTTCTTCTTGTCCCAATGCTAACGTTTTTTCTGATGGCACAAGCGTAATATCAAAAGATTGGTCTATAGGGCTAACCGGTGTAGATAATCTCGATTGCTCGGATAACTTTATAATTGGTTTTTCATCTTCTGATAAAAATTTACATCTGATAGACGTAGCTAGTTCTGCTGTATTTTCGAACCATCTTTCTACTGTTTACCTAGGTATATTCATAAATCCTGACATTACTGTTGAGGGGATTTTTGCAGAAAAGAGCTCGTTTGCTGTGTTCATAAAGAATTTTGATCCCTACCACTTTTTGAGCCAGATTACTGATACTACTGGTATCGAACGGACGACATTGCCAAGAATGTCACTTCTGTACTGGCTCAGCTCAATGCCAGCTGAGATATTCAACGCCTTGTATGTGAAAGAGTATCCACTTAATGAAGAAATCCTGAAAGTTACAATGTTTGATGGCATACTTGTTGCACTAGTAAAAGATGGTAAACTAATGGTAGACGCTAATACCTTCTCACCTGGGGGGGAGGAATTTTTGTATGATAATGTAGTCGATATTGGTCTGTCAAATTTTACTGGTGATAGATCAAAAGATTTATTTATTGTATTTCGGGATGGAAAAGTTAAAATCTTTCACGATTAGAGTCTTCTGAAAAATAGGGTATGAGTTGTACCTTGTCCCCGAAGCAAAACTGCTTGCAATTCACTTTCTGTATTTGAAACCTTGCATAAGATCTTTACTGAGAAGACATCAGACCTGACATCAAATATCATCTCGGGTGCTAATCCAAAAAATGTCTGAGGGGCAACAGGGATCATTTTCCCCAAAAAACTTACAAATTCCGAAAACGACTTGAATGGCCTTTCCTTTCTTTCATCGTAAATCTTCTGTGCTATATCCAAAGCATCCGGTAAATCTATAAAAGAAGCTATAACTTCTTTTGGAGCTGTATTAACATTGATTTTCAAACTACCGGCATACGGCCAAAATGTAAGGTATGGGCTTCTGATAGCATCGGGTCTTCCCTCAAAATACTCTATAAAAAGTTTCGATATATCTGCCTTACTTATTTCTGCAATTTTGAGCAGAATTTCCGGATACGGGATAAACCAGTTCCACTGAAGATCCGGGAGCTCATATAGTCCCTCAGAATCGGAGTCTATATAGTCTATAATATAACCTGCTAGCTGTTCTGGTAGTTTGATAATTTTGAAGAAGTGTTCTAGTACTCTCAAATAATTCGGCTTTACCATACCTTCTGTTTTTCCACGGGAATCAACCAGAGCATTGACATTGAGCTTTCCGGTCTCATCTGTTATTATTGCTCTGATTGTTCCGTATACTACATCCAGTGGGAAAATATAGGCTTTTGACCACAACTCATCGATATCTGAAAAATTCTCGGAATAGTAATCGTATCCTGAACGTCCGAGATCATCCTGTAGTATTTTTTTGACAACCTCCAGAGCGATATCGCATACTGAGTCTGCGGTAACCGAATTTTTGACCTCAGTCAACACCACGGCGGAACGGGAAACGACTTCGGTGATCTGCGTGACGACAGCTGTGGTAAGGGTAATGGATGTAAGAACCGTGATTAAGAAAAAAGCTTTCGGATAATACTTCTTTATGATATCAATTTCTCTGATTATCCTTTTTATTTTTATTCTTACTTTTTTTATTTTTGTTATCACATACTTACAGAGTTTTGATATCTGTGAATTCTCCATAAACTTCTTTTAACGTTTCTGTTATTTCTTCTTCTGTCGCAATAGCTTTTATAGCTTCCTTTATATAGGGTATGAGATTCTTCTGAGCTTTTGCCGCATCCTTTAGCTCCTTGAGAGCTCTTAAAACTTCTCTTCCATCTCTTTTTGATTTTATTTCTTCAAGAAACTTTATTTGCTGTTCTTGAACGTCAAGATTCAAGCGGAACTTTGGGAAATCAAACTTTCCACCTTCTTCGTCCTCAAACGCATTGACCCCAACTATTATTCTTTCTCCTCGCTCCACTTTGCTTTGGAATTCAAATGAAGCCCTAGCTATCTCCTTTCTGAAAAACCCATTCTTTACCCCTTCAATAACTCCGTGATAGAAACTTCCATTTCCCATCTTCAGAATTGCGTCAAAATATTTTTCCGCTTCCTCTTCCATAGTATCTGTGAGTTTTTCAACAAAATACGATCCCCCAAGTGGATCTACGACATTAGCAACTCCTGTCTCATACGCAATAACCTGCTGAGTTCTAAGAGAAATCCTTGCTGAAAGTTCTGATGGGAGGCACAATGCTTCATCAAAAGAGTTTGTGTGTAGACTTTGTGTTCCTCCAAGAACTGCTGCCAGTGCTTCAATGGTAGTTCTTATAATATTGACTTCTGGCTGCTGAGCAGTCAGAGAACATCCTGCTGTCTGAGTGTGAAACCTCAATTTCAGCGATCTCGGGTCTTTAGCTCCATATCTTTCCTTGAGATATCTTGCCCATATTCTACGAGCTGCCCTGAACTTTGCTATCTCCTCAAAAAAATCAATGTGACAATTAAAGAAAAATGAAATTCTGGGAGCAAAATAATCAACATCAAGTCCCCGCTGAATTCCAGCCTCAACATATGCGAAGCCGTCTGCAAGAGTAAACGCAAGCTCCTGAATCGCATTAGAGCCAGCTTCTCTTATATGGTAACCAGAAACAGAAATTATGTTGAAATTTGGTGTGTACTTTGGTGAGTATTCAAACATATCTACTATTAACTTGATTGACGGCTCCGGGGGATATATCCACTCGTTTTGCGCGTGATACTCTTTGAGGATATCATTCTGAATTGTTCCTCTCAGAAGCCGGGGATCGATTCCTCTCTTTTCAGCAAGGCAAACATACATAGAATAAAGCCATATTGCAGGAGCATTTATTGTAAACGAAACCGAAACTTTATCAAGGGGGATTCCATCGAAAAGTTTATCAAGGTCATAGATTGTATCTATTGCAACTCCCTCGACCCCGACCTCTCCGTAGGCCAGGGGAGATGTTGAATCAAGCCCCATCAGAGTTGGCATATCGAACGCGGTCGAGAGCCCCGTTTGTCCTTGCGACAGAAGAAACTTCCATCTTTTATTTGTATCTTCAGCCCTGCCAAAACCAGAAAATTGCCTTATTGTCCACAATTTACCCCTATACATATCTTTATGAATTCCCCGTGTGAAAGGGTACTCACCTGGTACGCCGAGCTTCCTTGCTAATCCCGAACTCTGCTCAACATCTTCCGGACCATAAAACTCTTTCAATTTTATCCCCGAAAGTGTTTCTGATTCTGCACAGTTTTTAGGTGATGCAACACGAGTTAATGTGCCAACTTTGCCATCCTTTCCATCTCCTCTCTCAAGAAGGTCTAATATACTTTTTCTTCTTGCCATAAGAACAAATTAGTGATAGGGGATTAAAAAATCTGAAAGTTCACATCTTTTCAGGAGCAGACACTCCCAAAAGTTCTAATCCTGATCTGACGGTTTTTCTGACGACCTCCGATACAAAAAGTCTTGAAAAACGTACCCGAGCATCTTCAACCAGAATTCTTTTTCTTTGGTAAAATGAATGGTACTCTGACGCAAGATCAATCAAATAAGATGTTATCACTGATGGTTCGATAAGATTGTAAGCCTTAATAACCTCATCAGGGAATATAGAGCAGAGCCCTAAAATTTTTCTCTCATCTTCTTCAAAACCTGACCAAGGATCCTGCTTTTTCCACTCCTCGTACCCCTCAAGTAGATTTCTTGACTCCGCTTCTTTAAAAAGTGAGCACACTCTTGCGTGAGTGTACTGGACATAATACACTGGGTTTTCAGTGGTCTTTTTCTTTGCTAGATCAACATCAAAATCAAGATGGGTATCCACACTTTTTGTAAGATATATGAACTTGGCAGCATCTACACCAACTTCATCTATAAGTTCATCCAAGGTTATATAAGTTCCTTCTCTTTTTGACATCTGAATAGGCTTTCCATCTTTTATAAGGTTTACCATTTGAACGAGGCGGACTTTAAATTCTCCAGAGAATTTGGCCAATCTTAGAAAAGTTTCAATTCTCTTTACATAGCCATGGTGATCAGCTCCCCACACTTCAACCAAAATATCATATCCCCTTTTGAGCTTAAATAAGTGATAGGCACAGTCATTCAGAAAATATGTTGGATCTCCATTTGACTTTATAAGAACTCTATCTTTATCATCCCCGAAATCTGTAGTTTTTAAGAATAAAGCTCCGCCTTGTTCATAGGTATAAGGTTTCACAATCTCTAAAGATTCTCTGAGATACTTTTGCATTTCCCTTTCTGAAACGAAGCTATCAAAATATATTCCGAATCTATCTATTGTTCTCTTGATAATATGTTCCAGAATTATTTGACTTGCCATAAAACCTATATTTGAGAAATCTTTTTCGGCAAATTTATAGCTCCCAGCCTTATTTTTGAGAATCTCTCTTATTTCATTTATGTATTCTCCTTTGTACTGATCACCTTCTCCGCAGATTGACATTCCAAGCTTTTCTATCTGTTCACCGGCATCATTGATGTAAAATTCTCTATCAACTTCCGCCCCACAGAATTTGAAAATGTTTGCTATCGCATTTCCAACAGCTGCTATTCTGCCATGCCCTACGTGTAACGGTCCGGTCGGATTTGCTGACAAAAACTCACACAAAACCCTCTTTCCACAGAGAATGTCAAGAGTTTGGAATCTTGACAAAAATTTAGCAGAAACTTTTACAGGAATTTTGAAATTCACAAAACCCCCTATAGGCTCTGGATTGAGCCACTGTAACCTTTCTGCCAATTCGCATGCTATCTTCTCTGGAGGCTTTTGTAAATGTCTGGAAAGCTTAAAAGGTACATCCGAGCAAAGCTCCCCATACTGCAGGTTTTTCGGCTTCTCAGGAACTGGGACATCAATTTCTATCCCTCTTTCCCTTACAAAATTCTCAATCTCCCTCCTGACTATTTCAGCAATAGTTTTGCTTGTCATAATATACTGTACTTAATTCACTTTGCAGTGTTTAATTTTCTCTACAGATCCTTTGATTTCAATGCGCTTCATAGATTTTTGGATTTCAATCAATTAAATTTCAACAAATACATCACCGTTAGAGTCAACATATACATTTAGCTTTTTTATTGGGGAAGGCGCTGGCATAGATAGATTTTTTCCGGAGAATATATCGAATTCAGCACCGTGCCACATACAAGTTATCCTTTCCCCTTCCACTTCATAATTTTCAGAAATTGGCATATCCTGATGGCTACAGCGGTCTTCATATGCATAAATTCTACCCTTATATTTTATGAGAAGGACTGGGAATCCATCAACTTCAACCCCTTTGACTTCCCCATCCTTCATCTCATAAATATTCAGAACTTTCTTCATATCTCCATTACCCCCTTGCTCCCAGCATCTCTGATAAGAGTTTATAAGTAAAATAGCTACATTGCTCCAGCTGAAATTTCAAGGAATTTATCAATTTTATCTTCTATTTCAAAGAAAATGAATGGATTAACATCCACCTTTCCTACCTTAATTCCAAAATGCAGATGGGGACCGGTTGCTCTTCCTGATCTCCCGATTGTTCCTATAACCTGTCCTTTTTTTACAAAATCTCCCTCCGCCACCTTAATCTTTTGCAAATGAGCATATATTGAAAATATTCCTTCACCGTGATCTATAACAACAAGGTTCCCCTCAAGGGTAAATTTTCGCGCTATCCTCACCACTCCAGAATTTGAAGCGAAAACCTTAGTTCCAATATCCCCCGAGATATCAATGCCTCTATGGTATCCCGCAAGCTCACCGTTTATCTCTCTTCTAACTCCAAAATTCTCTATGATCCTCTTGTAATCTCTAACAGGTAAGATAAAATTTCCCAACCAAAATTTTTGACTTCTCAATGTGTACACATTGTTCAAAATTTCTTTTTCCCTCTTTATTTTATCTATATCGGGTAGACTTGGTCTTCTTTTTTTTCTGAACCATATCCTTTCAATCTTCATCTCCTCATCGCATATTTGCACATCTGCAAAGGTGCTACTAACAGTCACAGGAACTGGGAGAACATATATAGAGATTCCGTCTTTGACAAAGTAATAATCGGAGATTTTTTCACGTGACAAAATCAGCCCTCCCCGAGAGACGCACTGATGAGCTGAGTTTCCATTCTCGTAAAAGAGAATAAGATTGGAATGCCCCTGTTGGCTGAAAGATATAAATAATATAGTAAAGGTTAGGATGCGAAGACTCCAGACCATCGCAAAATAAAGTTTACAAATTCTGTGATCTGCCATCCCCCTTTTCCCCCTCTATCTCAAGATAAGATCTATTCCCTTCATCAATCCTGAGTTCCTTCTCAATAGTTCTTCTGACTTCTTCCCTTGCCCTTACGAACTCTCGCAAAGCCTTTCCAAAAGATTTAGCTATCTGAGGGAGTCTCTTTGGTCCCACGAAAATTAGAATCACTACGAATATCACAAGGAGCTCCTGCCACCCGATTCCAAACATACTTAAAATTTAATCCCACTTTATATCTTTTACTTTTCTTCAAAACTTGACGGACGAAATCTCTCAAAGAGGAGTTTTCTTTAATAGCTATTCTGGAAATCTCAAGAAGAAATTTGTTCTCATTTTCGGTTTTCTTACCTATTTTCATAAGCTCTTCCCTGATCTTTTCTATCACCTTGAGTTTTTTGATAACCGAGGGAGTTACTATTCTTCCGATTTTCTCTCTTAGAGCCTTTGAAAAAGCGGAAACTTTACCCTCTGTTGATATAGCAATACTCACATCTCCTTTTTTGATCAGAGCAGGCACAAAAAAATCAGAGAACTCGGGGCAAGTGGCGGAATTAAGAAGAATTTTTCTTTCACTACATATTGATCTTATATGCTTTACTAATTCTTTATCTCCCACACATTCGAACACCATAAAAGAATTGTGGGGTATAATCCCGCCTTCAAATTTCTTCCTTATATACCTTATCTTATTATTTTTCTTTATAAGTTTTCTTAATCCTTTGGAGATTTCTGGTGAAATTAGCAAAACCTCAGCCCCGCTCTGCAAGAGTCTTTTTACCTTTCTCTCTGCAACCTGACCTCCTCCTATAACGACACAAAGCTTACCAGACAAATTAATAAATACAGGATACATCCAATTACTGAGAAGATGAAATAGCTCCAAGTATAGAGTCTAAGATGAGGTTAAAAGATAAATTCAGAGCACAAAGCCCCCTTCGTTCTGAATAAAGCTCTGGTTGGTTTCGTCCTGCAGGATTTTCCACCCCGCACTGACTAAGAAATCCGGAAACTTTCTGCTGATTCCCACCTGCTTTACTAAGAATCCCAGAAACTTTCAGCTTAAGTAATCCTCCAAAAGTTGGATCTTGAAACAGAATATATGGGAATTTGAAAAAGATTCCATCTTCAGGGATCTTCCACTCAGAATTCCACCCTAATTCTTGAGAAATCTGAGTTACTGATAGTTCAAAATGGGGAATGTCAATCTCTGGCTTTGGCTGGGTACAGGCAAGACCAAAAAACTCCTTTCTTCCTTCCTTATAGTTAGTAATGATTGACGTATCATACAATTTAGCTCCGCAATCCCACTCTATGACAAAATTGTCTCCAAACTGTTCAATTATATCACCTGCATCACTTGAGAACGCAGTAGTCCATATGGGCAACCACCTTCTGTAATGGGTCTTTCCATCTTTAAGATTATCAAACATAGTACCAAAATCAAAATAGAATATATCACCCAAAATTCCTGAGATTAATCCAGAAATGGCTTCTGGAGTGAAAAATTGAGAATTCAGTATCTGTCTTATAAAACCTGACTGTTGTGAAGCCAAAAGATTTAAAACTGTATCAATTATAGGATTAAATATACCAGCTTTTACCCCCGCAACAAGTGCGGTTGAGAAAATATACACAAGCTCACCTACTGATATTTGAGGAACTGCTGGGTCTTTACCCAGATTCCTTCCAAGTTTCCCTACAGATTTCTTAAATTCCTCAGCAGTATCATCCTCTAGGAATTTTGCTTCTATCTTCTCACCTCCAGATTTATATCTTATGATGTAGTACTCTCCATCAAAAGTAATAATAGCTTTTTCAGAATTTAAATTTTTACTTTTTGCGTAATCAAGAAATTTCTGAGTTTTCTCAATCGCTTGCAATAGCTGATATATTGTTCTCAAAACTTCAAGGAATGAAGAAACTGTTAAGAAACTTCCATCTTTTTTCAGAAGATAAGTGAAAATTCTACCCCCATGCAAAATAGGATCATCTGTAAAGGATACTTTCTCCGCATATTTTGGGATTTGGGAAACTCCTTGCAATACACCATCTACATTTACAGAGAAAATAAATCTATGAATAGCATCTATAATATCCAAAACCGACTCTGTAAAGTATACCATACCAAGATCATGAATCCCTCCAAAGTCAAAATCAGCTCTTATAATAACAAGCTGAAGCTTCACAGGTAATGTTTTTATTTCAATTTTGAAATCACTATCTTTTTGCTCGGATTCCTCCTGAATTTCCCTCAAACGCTTTATATTATCCTCGATTCTCCGAAGGTAAATTGAGTCTATGCTACTACACAGAGTTTGAGCAAGTCCACTAAGTTGAGAGCATCCGTATGGGATATCAGACTCAGTCTGAAGAGATTCGATTCTACTCCCAAGTTGTGGGGCAGAAGGGAGAGATTCGATAAGCTTTAAAATGGTTTGCGTGTCAAATTTACCAGCAACTATAGCTACAGCAAGTTCATTGAAAAAATAAAATAGCTGATGCAGAAGCAAAAAAGAATCGATAAGCACGTACACATATTTTTCTTCTCTGGTTGCTGTTTTGTCTGAAATCTTCTGATTCAGCTGTTTCTTCGCTTGCTTGTATTGCTCTATTATTTCTTTAAGCGTATCGGTTTCAACATCTATTTTACTTATTATATCTAATGCTGACTCGAGCTCTGGAGATGGAGCTATGATCCGACTCTTCCCTTTTTCGATTATTGTTATCGGATACTTTGTAGATGGTTGAGTTTTCTCGTCTTTTTTACCGCAAGCATATGAGATAATCATTAATATCACTAAGATTACCGATACCTTCGAGATAAAACCTTTTTTTCTTTTCCTGCATTCAACCGACTTCATATATTTATATTAACTCAACCTTAGGCAGATTCCATTTTATGGAAATTTTATGAAAGAAGTAAGCTTATACTCATTGCTTACAAGTTAACAGATAAAATAAACTCTCTATAAATAAGATAAACTCTATAACTCCTATCTATGGCAGTTTCAATATTAATCTTCAACCATTAATCAATATATTTCCATTTATCTTTTCTCAGTATTCTCTATACTTTCTTACTACGCAAAGCTTGTCACCTTACAGAATACATCTCTCAAATTCTACTTTGAATTATTTTTGTAATCTTTTAATTTTTATCTGCCATTCCTTTGCACTGCGATTGAGAATACTACAACAAGATAAGTGACATTTCACAGAGATGGGTAAAGACTTACTTTTGGGTCTAGCTTTTGGACTGGAGCAAAATTTTTTAAAATTTTGATATATGCTTATAGAAGGAAAAACTTCTGACTTTAAAAGCTATGCGGTGGCGTTCCTTATATTCTTAGTATCTATCACACTCTCATTCTTTTTGGGGCTCAGAATAGGTAAAAACATAGCGAAGGAAAAGCTGAAGCAAGAAATATCAAAAGCTCGAGAATCTGAGATTGAAGAGGTTGTTGCAGGAATAACGACAAACTACAGAAAAAAGCAGCAGAGCGAAGAAACATTATCCGCCAACAGCCAAACACAAAACAACGATAAAAAACAAGAAGAAAGAGAGTCTTTACAACTAAAAGACACTCCACAACCAAAGGACACTTTACCACAACCAGAAAGCGCAGTATCTCCCTCTTCTACACAACAACAAGATACAAAAAAACAGCAACAAGGTAACCAGAAGAATCAGCAGATGGAACAATATAGCCGAAAAAATCAGGAAAGAGAACAAATCTGGAGTATACAGCTTGCATCTTTCCAAAGCAGAGAAAAAGCCGATATATTTGCAAAAAGTGTGAAAACAAAATACAAAATCTCAACCTATGTTATCCAAGGAAACTCAAACGGTAAAACAGTCTGGAGAGTACGCACTGGGAAATTCAGGGACAAAAAAGACGCCGAAAAATTTCTTACTGAGCTCAGGAGAAAAGGAATAAATGGCCAAGTAGCTAAAAACTAAGATTGGGAAGTCTAAAAAAGCTTTGTTGAAGAAATTAATCTTCTTTTTCTCGAACGGGGGAGTTTTTTCTCTAATGTATTAGCACTCTCTCTTTATTATAATTGAATAATTATTTAAACCATTTTTAAACTATAAAATAAATAAATAAATAAAATAAAAAATTAGATGTGTTGGTGCCTGTAGTTCAGAGGAAGAACGCTGGACTCCGGATCCAGAGGTCGTGGGTTCAAATCCCACCAGGCACACCCTACTTAAAAATAGCAGTAATAAAATGATAATCACAAGATGCAAGATCGTCAGATAAGAAGGAGAAGAATATACCAAGCCATTATCTTCCTGAGTGGACTAATTTGTGGAGTAATAGTCGGATTATCTATATCTAAATGTCCTTACGTATTACCTCCGAAAGAAGGAAAAATAGAAACGACTTCAGAGGGAGGGGAGGTTGAATTTAGCAAGGAGGAGAAAAAGGTAGAGGGAACAAAGGTCTATGTATATGGGGGGAGGGTAACACCGCAGGTGATATTTGTAGAGAAGGCAACAGGAGGGACTCAGGAGCAGATCACTCACCAAACGGAACTATCGTGCGATTCTTTCCCGTTCTCGATATCACTAGTAGATCCTCCCCCTGTACTTTTAAACAGGAAAATTATTGATATGCTTTTTACATCCGGAATAACTTTATCTTGTGGCATTGTAAGTGAAGAATACTCAATGGAGTTCCCATGCGAGCTACAATCTCCAAGATTAACTTTATTTTTCTCCTTAGATGGGGCAAAGCTATTTAAAATCGTATATAAACAAAATGACTGCTCAAGGGACCTATTTAGCTATAATTTTATAGTGGACACACAACCACCCGAAACTAGGATAATACTTAAAGATGGTATCTCTCCAGAAACAGAAGTTCTCACAGTTTCGGATGCGGAGTTTGAGATTATCACAAGTGAACCAGTTGCTTATACGCTGTGCAAAGTTGATGATGGTCTATGGTTCGACTGTTCACTTCACCGCTTATACCTTACCAATATAGAGGAAGGCTGGCATGAACTTTGGGCATTCTCAGTTGATATAGCAGGTAATGAAGAAATTGAAAAGAAGGTATTTAGATTTAAAGTCGATGCAAGACCTCCCACAACTATTCTCATCTCAGCTCCCACCTCAGTTACGAGTTCTACAAGCGCCACATTTAAATTCAAAGCAGATGAAGAAAATGTAAGATTCGAATGCAATATAGATGACGCTGGCTGGATTCCCTGCTCTTCTCCATTTGAAATCTCAGAACTCAAACCAGGGTACCATACATTTAGAATAAGGGCAATCGATAGCTTTGGCAGAATTGAACCTGAACCATTATCTTACTCGTGGCAGATCATCAAAGATAATAAGCAAAACATAAAGTAGGCGCAATGAGAACATCAGAATAGTAAAAAATCTACAAATTTTTTATAAAATAGTAATTCTACGAAATTCCACATAAATCAGGTTCTCTGTATATCTGTAATATATTTGGTTGATTTAAGTTCGTTCATAACTTTTTCAACGTCATAAGAATCTTTTACCTTAAAGGCAAGTTCAATTTCGAACTTATTGTTAACTTCCCGTGAGAGAATGGAGCTTATGCCGTAACCATTTTTTCTTAAATTTTTCACAATATCTGAAATAATCTCTGGCGAATCAGTGAAGAACCTAAGTTTGCTTACATATTCTTTCTGCTCTGGGAAACTCTGCTTGGGGATCTTTACGATTCTATCTGTCCTGAGATGCCCCAGTTGCTTGCAGTCTGCCCTGTGTATAACTATACCATACCCTCTTGTGATATATCCAACAATTTCATCTCCTGGGACCGGAGTGCAGCAGAGAGCAAATCTTGTTTTCACCCCTTTCAAATCTCCGGTCAACTGAACTTCTCTCAGTTCTTCTTGTTGTTGATCCTGCTTTTTATCTTGATCCTCTTTTTTATCCTGCTCTTCACTTTTTCGTTCTAATATTTCTAAATTTTTTCTCACAGTACGCAGGAAATTCTGAACGCTAAACTTTCCCATACCAACATACACGAACAAATCTTCGATGCTTTTCACTTTGATATCTTCTAGAACTTTTGTAAATATTCCTTTTTCCAGAAGGTCAGAAAAATTTAATCCAAATTTTCTGAGTTCTCTTTTTATGGTGGTTTCTCCTATCTCCTTTGCTACCTGTTTATCTTCTTTTGAAATAAATTGCTTTATTCTTGACTTAGCTCTTTGTGTCACAACGAAATTTAACCAGGCTCTTTTTGGTTTTTGATTTTTTGATTTTATAATCTCAACGATATCGCCGGATCTAAGCTGGTAATCTATTGGCTGGAGTTTTCCATTAACCTTTGCTCCGACACATCTTTCACCTAACTCAGAGTGTACAGCATAGGCAAAGTCTAAAACGGTTGCGCCACGAGGTAGTATTTTTACATCTCCCCGAGGAGTGAAAACATAGATCTCATCAGGATATATATCTTCCCCGATATTTTTTACTTCATAGTATGGAGTTTCTCTGGAAAGTTGAAGCACGTTTTTCAGCCATGAGAAGATCTTGAGTCCCGATTCTGAGATTGGAGTTCCGTCTTTATAGACCCAGTGGGCAGCTATACCTTCTTCTGCTTCTTTATGCATCTGGTAGGTTCTTATCTGAAACTCTACTTTGTACCCTTCTGGCAAGATAACCTTTGTATGGAGAGATTTGTAGCCGTTGGGTTTAGGTATAGCTATATAATCTTTGAATTTACCCGGAATGGGTTTGAAGTATGAATGCAAAATTCCCAGAACATTATAACACTCTCCTACTGTGTTCACTATTATTCTGAAACCTATAATATCGTATATGCTATCAATATCGATGCCTTGTTTTATCATCTTTTCCCAGATACTGCATACGCCTTTTATTCTGTTTTCTATCTTGAAATTCTCTATTTTTTCTTTTACCAAAATTTCTGACACTGTTTTCTCAACGTCTTCGATGAATTTTTTGCTCTTGGGAACTATCTCGTCTAACTTTCTTTTTATGAAATTTGCTGCATCTGGATAAAGGATTTCAAAGGCTCTATCTTCGAGCTCTGTTTTGATTTTGTAAAGACCGATTCTGTGGGCAATAGGAGCGAAGATTTTCAGAGTTTCCTCAGCTATTCTTTTTCTTTTTTCTTCTGGAAGAAATTCAATAGTTCTTATGTTATCAAGTCTATCTGCAAGCTTTATAAGAATTACCCTAACATCACGTGCCATAAACACGAACATTTTGCGAAGATTCTCAATCTGCCTCTCATCCGCATCGAGGTTAACATTGCTGAAAGAAACCTTTGTGACTCCATCGACTAAAAAAGCTACCTCGTCACCGAAGAACTTAGCTATCTCCTGTAGTGAGCGAGGGGTGTCTTCAACGACATCGTGCAGTAATCCAGCCGCCACAGTCTTATCATCGGCTTTGAGTTCAGTTAATATCTTGGCCACAGAAAAAGGATGAACTATGTACGGCTCACCCGAAAACCTAAACTGGTTTGCATGATAGTAAGAAGCATATATATATGCTCTTTTTACAAGCTCTATATCTGGGGCGGGATGATAACTCTGAATAGCACTGCAGATGTCAGCTATTCTTATCATATATAGAATTTAGCAATTTGAGCTTTTTATACCTATATTCTTAACAAATTTGCATTATCACACTTTCGTAATAAACAAAATCAAATTATTGCTATGGTGAAAATTGCAAGAGCAACTGCCATCACCGTAGGGATAATTGGAATCATAGGAAGTTTTTATATTGAAAAAATTCAGGGAGAAATTCCTTGCAAGTTATGCCTCATCATAAGATACAGCATTATTCTCTTCACAATAGCAGCAATTCTCAGCACACTTTACCTGCCTGTTATCTTTGCAGGACTAATCTCTCTTATCCCCGGAATACTATCCGACATAAATCTTATTATTTCTGAAAATTCCACAAATCATACAGGATTCTGTGGAGAACAACAAGGAGTCCAACAAGTGTGCTCAACTCCAGAGTTTTTAGGAATAAAAACCTCTGTGTGGGGATTAGTAATCCTTTCAATACTCTTTGCAATAGCAATTAAAATGTCAGCACATGCATACAGAGAAATTGGTAAGAAGAACTGATAAGAGGAAATCAAATTGGGGGATTGGCGTACACGAACTAAATGACAAAAATTTTTTGGAGGTGAACGGAAAAAATAAAAAGCCGAGGGTTGTCATAATAAGATTAAGCTCCCTAGGAGATATAATTTTATCTACTATAGCAATTGAAATCCTTAAAGATAATTTTGAAATTTTCTTTCTCACAAAAGAGGAATATCAGAAAGTTCTCAGCAATAACCCTTATGTTAAAGTTCTAACTGTGAAGGACTCATCTTTACAAAGCATAGTAACATCATCAATAAACATAAGGAGAACCCTGAAACCAGACTATGTCCTAGACCTACACGATAAAATCCCAACCATTGTTATAAGGAGCATAATTGGAGGGAAAATTTTTGTGTGGGATGCCCAAAGAATACAAAGACGCAAAGCAATAATAACAAAAAATTTTTCAAATATAAGACCCACAGTACAGAGATTTGCAGAAGCAGCCTTAAGGCTCATGTCAACACTCAATATATCTGAGAATAATGCTCATAATTTTAAGAACTATTTTAAGAACTATGAAAATTACTCGCCACAAATTTTCACGCCGATGTACCCAGAATCAGAAAAACTTGCCGAATTCCTTAAAATAGCTAATTCAAAAGTTCATATACTAATCGCCCCTGAATCTCGCATGAAATCAAAAATGTGGGATTTTAACGAATGCAACAAATTAATACTTGAACTTGAGAAGAAAAACTTTATAGTCTCTGTAATTGGAGCTGACAAAAAAAATTCAGTACTATATCAGACCGAACATAAATTCTTTGGGGATCTATCACTATCGGATATAAAACTTTTAGTGAATTCTGCCTCGGTGGTTGTATCTGTTGATTCGGGCATAATGCATATGGCATCTGCTTTAGGTAAACCGCTCATAGCAATATTCACCTCATCAGTCCCACAACTTGGATTTTATCCATATGGAACGACTAAGCTAAAAATAATCGAGTATGGAAACCTTTACTGTCGCCCCTGTTCTTTGCATCCCAAAGATTGCCCAGAAAAGCATCATATATGCTCAAAAATACCATACATCAGGGTACTGAATGCTATATCTGGGCTCATATCCTGAATTTTCAAATCTGAAAATAGATCCTATATAAATTAACCCATTATGAAAAGTTTATCTGTTCCGATAGAGAAAGAGCTGGTCTCATCTTATCTGAGTTACTCACTCAGCGTAATAATAGGGAGAGCATTACCTGATATAAGAGATGGTCTCAAACCTGTTCAGAGAAGAATAATATGGACAATGTGGGAAGATGGAGTTACATCTAAAAGTCAGTACAGAAAGAGTGCGAAAATTGTTGGTAGTTGTATAGGTAAGTATCATCCTCATGGAGACAAGCCGGTGTATGATGCTCTGGTAAGACTTGCTCAGGACTTTGTGATGCGCTACCCCTTGGTTGATGGGCAAGGTAACTTTGGATCCATAGATGGAGATGAGCCTGCTGCAATGAGATACTCTGAGGCTCGTATGACCCAGATAGCTGAAGAACTTTTGAAAGATATAGAGGAGGAAACTGTTGATTTTGCTCCAAACTATGACGAGACCGCCTACGAGCCTAAATATCTTCCCGCAAGATTCCCAAACCTACTTGTCAACGGTACATCTGGGATTGCTGTTGGAATGAGCACTTCGATCCCACCCCACAATCTTGGCGAAGTTCTTGATGCACTGATTTACCTACTTGACAATCCAAAGGCATCTTCTGATCAAATAATGAAAATAATAAAGGGACCCGATTTTCCAACCGGGGGAATTGTTGTGGGCGATCTAAAAACTATATACAAAGATGGGAAGGGACAGTTTTCTATATACTCTCGGTATAAGATAGAAAGGAATGGGAAACACAAGCTTTTGGTATTTTATGAGGTTCCGTATCAGCAGAACAAATCAAAAATAGTTGAGAGAATTGCGGAGCTTATAAGAGAAAAGGCAGTAGAAGGCATTGTAAGAGTTGCGGATGAGTCCGACAGGCACGGCATAAGAATAGTGATAGAAGTTAAAGAAGGGTATGAAATAGAGCCGATTGTTGCTCACCTTTATGAGAAAGCTGGACTGAAATCGAACTTTTATGTGAATATGCTAGCACTTGATGGAGTTCAGCCCATATCTACTAATCTTCTGGAGATCCTTCAGAAATTTATTGATTTCAGGCAAGATATAATTGTTCGTAGGACAAATTTCAGACTAGCAAAAGCGCAAAACAGACTACATATTTTGGAAGGTCTTATGAAAGCAATAGATATTCTGGACGATATAATTGAAACAATAAGGAGTTCGGAGAATCAAGAGAAGGCTAAACAAGCCCTCATAGAGGATTTCGGATTCTCTGATATTCAAGCGCAATCAATTCTTGATATGCGTCTTGGGAGACTGGCAAAACTTGAAGCAGAATCTATCAGAAAAGAATATGAAGAGACCAAAAAGGAAGTAAACAAGCTCAAAAAAATTCTCCAAGATCCAAAGGAGCTAAAGAATGTTATGATCGAAGAATTTAAGGAAATAAAGAATAAATATGCAGATCAGAGAAGATCGGCTATATCAGAAACCCCACCTATTGGTGAATTAGAAACCTCCCAGGAGCTTAAAGTTGTTATCACTCCAGACTTTTTTGTAAGCACTTTCGCAAAAGCTGAGAGAATAAAAAGAATTGCAGTAAGGTCATCATTTATCACATCAGGAGACTTAGCTGTAGTGAGCAATCTCGGGAAGGTATACAGGGTGAAAATTGAGAGGATAAAGAGTTGGACGGAAAAAGGAACACCTATCAAATCCTTAGTCAGACTCTCAAAAAATGAAGAAATAGTATATGTAGCACCCGCAGACGAGGAGAAAAATCTCGTATTTCTTTCAAGGAAAGGCTTCACAAAAAAGTTCAGATTAAAGGAAGTTTATGATCTTACTGCAAGGGGGGAAGTCATTTTCGAATTAGAAGAAGGAGATGAGATAAAGGATGCAACTGAATGTTCTGAAGGGGACTCCATATTTTTCGTATCTGAGTCAGGGATGATCTTAGGAGTTAATGAATCTGAAATCACATCTAGAGTTTCCCGAGCTATTGAACTACCAGAAGGAGTATCAACTTTGTGTGTCGTATCTAAATCAAAAGAAGATAAACTACTTATATGTGCTACCCAGAAAACTATAAAAGCTGTAAGATCTGATGAACTGAAAATTCAGAGCAAGGGAGGTGTCGGCATAATTCTTTTCCCAGAAAAAGCCGGAAAAGTAATCGATGTACTGTTTGTCAGCGATGAAAATGACGAGATCTGCATAACCTATAAAAAAGATGACAAAGAATATTTCAAATATATTTCCGTTAAGAAAATTCCCGTTTTATCACGCCAGGCAGTAGGTAAAGAGCTTGTCGATGGAGAAATCATAAGTCTTGGGAAGGTTATAGGGTAGTAGCAAACAGATCTGAGCAAGATAGATTTCAGAACCTATGTGATATTCCTCCAAATATAGCACTCTGACCGAAGGATTGCATCTCCAGTGTTATAAATGTGTCAGGATTGAGATGATAATCCCCACCAACCACTATTAGGAATCGTGAATTTGGTCTTGACCTTAGCTCCTCACCATTTTTGAATCTCAGGAGAAAATCTTTATATCCACCACCGACGTATGCTATTGAATGCGCCACCCTGAAACTCATAGTAGGAACGATTTGCCAGAAAATCGCATTCGGGAATTTACTCCGAGAAACACTAGCAAGAAATGGCATAATTTCAATATGCGAATCAATACTTATATTTACAGTTCTTTGCTTTGATAAAAAAGTAAGCTTTGTTCCGATTCCAAAATTGTTCAGATTAGGTATGGGATCAACTGGAGCCAGATTTTTTATTCCTATGAGCCCATATACGAAAAATTCATCTACAAAGGAATATCCAAACTTACCGTTGATGCTAAGTGATGAAAGAGGGGTTATACTTTTGTTATCAGTTTCAACAAGAGAATAACCTATAAAGCCTCCCATCTCAAAGGTATTAAAATTTGGAGTTATAGTACCTCCTCCCCCGAGAAATCCTATGAAAATTAAGATCTCCATAGTAATAATTATACAAATTTGAGATACTCAAGATAGAACTGATATTAGCAAGTGAGAAGATTGGTAATAACCTAAATTGCTTACATCACTTTCTAAGCAAATTTCATATCGATATCATAAATCAATACCATATATATGATATGAATACAATCAAAATAAATGGAATCAGAACAGTGTTCAGAATAACATTTTTTATTTTTGTGTTGTTTTGGCATTTCATTCAAGTTAGCAATTTATACGCTTATGAAGATTATGACCAAGAAGAAGAAGGAGTAGATATTATCTACCTGTCACATAGATATATTGGGTATTCCATCTTAGCATTGGCAGTCCTGAATGGTGCTTTAGGTTACTATATTATTAATTTGTACGAGAAAGGAGAGCGTGTTCCCAGCTACTCAAGGTATGTACATAAGAGGCTTGGCGTTGGAATTGCTGGTCTATCAATTCTGCAATCTGCCCTTGGATACATAGAGTTCTGGAAGCTTAGGAAGGAAGAGGGCGGTTCAAGAAGGAGATTCATACATATGATCCTGTCTACTGTGGCTACAGCTGGTTTTATTGCTGCCACACTTTTTGGCGAAGATGCTCGTGAGAGGATTGAAAAAGGTAGGGCATCAAGTATAGCTGGTTCTTACCTAAATCATATGACCGTGGGACTACTTTCTATTTCGTTAGTTTTCACAACCGCTATCATAATAGCATGGTGATACCTCAGCTACAGGCTAATCAAAATCAGTAACTGCACTCAAGTTGTCTGCAAGAAGAGAGTATACCATCCCGGTTGAGATCTTCAGCACTATTCAGATCTTGCGTGATAAGAAATTTTATGGTCAGTGTAACTGAATCCCTTTTCAGCTAATATTTTAATCCCCTTCCCTGGAGGTTCGAGTCCGACATTTTTCATATCGTAGTCGGTCATAATCATTACGAGCTCTTTGAATGTTATGCGGGGTGACCATCCGAGTTTCTTCATAGCTTTTGATGGATCTGCCTGAAGGAATTCAACCTCTGTGGGTCTGAGGTATCGCGGATCGATCTCAATAACTACATCTGATGGACGAAGCAAGTTGGAATATTTACTATCTACGCTTTTGACTATTCCCTTTGTTTGTAATCCTTCGCCTTTCCATTCTATTTCTACTCCTGCGTACGAAAAAGCAAGCTCTATGAATTCTTTTACTGAATGGCTTTCTCCTGTTCCAACGACATAGTCATCTGGTTCATCTTGCTGTAGCATGCGCCACATAACTTCCACATATTCAGGAGCAAATCCCCAATCTCTTTTTGCATATAAATTTCCGATGTAGAGTTTTTTCTGCTTTCCAGCCAGAATATGAGCAAGTCCACGAGTTACCTTTCTTGTTACAAATGTTTCACCTCTTCTTGGACTTTCATGATTGAAAAGAATTCCATTACATGCAAAGATATTATATGATTCTCTGTAATTTACAGTTATCCAGTAGGCATAAACTTTAGCTGTTGCATAAGGACTTCTTGGTCTGAACGGTGTAGTTTCATTCTGAGGAGGGGGAGAACTTCCAAACATTTCAGAAGAAGATGCCTGATAGAATTTTGATTTTACTCCGCTCCTTCTTATCGCCTCAAGAATCCGAGTCGTGCCAAGTCCTGTTACATCACCTGTGTATTCTGGTATATCGAAGCTAACTTTCACGTGAGATTGAGCCCCAAGATGATATATCTCATCAGGTTTTATGTTATATACAAGTTCGGTTATCTCTCCTGAATCGGATAGATCACCGTAATGGAGGAAAAGTCTGGCTGATGGCTCATGAGGATCGACATATATATGGTCAATTCTATGAGTATTGAATGTACTAGCCCTTCTTATTAATCCGTGAACTATGTATCCTTTAGATAGCAAAAATTCCGCAAGATAAGATCCGTCCTGTCCTGTTATTCCGGTTATAAGGGCAACAGGCATAATTAAGAAGATATTTTCTGCTGGTCTGAATTTACATTTTGCTGAAGATTATTGCTTCACCGTGGAGAGGATATCTGGCATAAAAATAAACAAAATTATAGCAAATATAACAAGTGGGATCAGAGCAAGAGAAATTATTATTCTACCTTCATACTTCAGGTGCATATAATAAAGTGCAATGAGTAGTCCTTTTATAGTGCTTATTGTGAATACAAATGGGGGAGCATATTCTCTGTGAACAATTGCAGAGATAACAACCGACAGCACAGTAAGAACAAGAAGTCCCACGTAGATTTTGACATAGGGGGGATGGGAATTATGTTCTTCTCCCTTAGGATGGGAATTGTGTTCTTCTCCTTTACTTGTTGTTTTCATTTTTACACCCATAGCACCTCCTCCTCAAGTTAAGTAAAAGAGTGGAAAGATATAAAGCCAAACTATATCAACAAAATGCCAATACAAAGCTGCATTCTCAACAGCTTCTGGAACTTTCTTCTTTTTTATATACAGCATAACTCCAAAGATAATCAGAGTTCCTGCTAAAACATGCAAACCATGAAGTCCTGTTGTAGTGTAGTATGACATCCAGAAAACATTTCTTGATGGGACGAAACCGTGGTGAATCTCCCTTGAGTACTCTACGAACTTCAAACCAACAAACACAAGTCCGCACAAAGCTGTAAGTCCTAAAAAAAGTTGAGCTTTACCCCAGTTATATGAAAATGCTGACTGATGAGATAAAACAGCCGTTAGACTTCCGGTGAGCAGTACAAGAGTATTTATAAATGCTATCGTAGCATTTGTATGTACAGATTCCTCAAACCAATGAGGATAGCTTAATCTGAAAAGGATCACAGATGCCACTATCCCTCCAAGAATTACTATCTCGCCGGCAAGGAAAATCCAGAATCCAATCTTTTGGAACGGTATGCCAACTTTTTCATATTCTTGACCTATTTGTATCTCTTGAATCTCAACTTCTCTGACACCTTCTGCTTTCATTTTTCTGACCTCCCCTTTTTCTTTTATTTTTCAGCTGTCTCGCCTTTGAGTTTGACAAGCCTTCCTTGAGGTATGAAATCAATATCCTTACCATTTTTTGCATATTCGTACGGACCTCGCTCTACCAGAGGGGCAAAATTTCCCCAGTTAAGATGAGGTGGGGGTGAGGGGGCAAGCCATTCCAAGGTTGTAGATTCCCATGGATTTGGCTCTGTCTCTTTCTCACCAGCAAAAATACTGTAAAAGAACACAAATATGAAGACAACCTGTGTTGCAAGAAGAAGCACAGTTGAAATAGTCATAAGCTCATGTATCCACTGATATTTTTGGAGATACCCAAGCTCTAACGCAGAATAATATCTACGTGGATGACCTGCAAGACCTAAAAAGAATGCCGGAAATGCAAATCCATTGTAAAAGACCAGAGTTAGGATAGCATGCCACTTACCAAATGTATAGTTTATCCTGCGACCAAACATCTTAGGAAACCAATGGTAGATTCCGGCTAAAGAAGAAAGAACAGCTATTGTAAAAACCGTATAATGGAAGTGTGCAACGACAAAATAGGTGTCATGAAAATATATGTCAGATGCAACAGCTCCCAAAGGTAACCCCGTAAGTCCCCCTATGATAAACATCAGGAAGGCAAATAATCCAAATAAGAAAGCGGGAGTAAACCTTATTGATCCTCCAGCAAGGGTTAGCCCTAAGACTACAAGACTCATTGAAAAAGGAACAGAGATAAGGACTGTTGTTATTGAGAACCCCAGAGCTGAAATTGTATTAATCCCTGCAACGAACTGGTGATGAGCCCAAACTAAAAAGCTCAAAATAGCTGCTACGATGTTAGCGTAAACAAAAGTCTTATAGCTAAAAATTGGTCTCCTTGCATATGTTGTAAAAACCTCGGCTAGTATGCCCAAAGCTGGGAAAAGGATGACATAGACCTCCGGATGCCCGAAAAACCAGAAAAGATGCTGCCACAAAATCGGATCTCCTGCTTTCCCAGCTTCAACCCTGAAAAAATGAGTTCCAAGATTTATGTCAAGAAGGAGCATAAGTGCACCAGCTATCAAAGGTGCAACTGAAAACAAAAAAACCAAAGATGCTATAACTTCCATCCATATAAATATCGGGAGTCTCATAAATGTGAGTCCACGGACTCTCATTGTAAGAACGGTTGTGACAAAGTTTACCCCTCCCATAAGCATTGAAGCAAATTCAAAAGCTAAAGCAAGCAGAAATAAATTTGCACCCCATTTTGCTCCGATGAGAACCTCAGGATTGGCGCTCAATGGCGGATAGACTGTCCACCCACCTGAAAAAGCACCGCCGGGGACAAACATAGAGAGAATAAGGATCACTGCTGACAGAAAGAAGGTCCAGTAAGACATCATATTTAAAGTTGGGAAAGCCATATCCCGAGCACCTATCATCAATGGGATAAGAACATTCCCAAACCCTCCAAGGAGAATGGGCATAGCAACCCAGAAGAACATAATTGCTCCATGCAAAGTGACAAATGCATTATATTGTTCGTGAGAAAGAAAACCAGGATTTGCAAGGTTTATCCTGAAAAAGAGAGCGAGCACTCCACCGAAAATAGCCATCACAATTCCTGTGATAAGATACTGCTTCCCGATCACCTTGTGGTCAGTTGAGAAGATATACCTTTTTATGAAACTTTCTTCTCTGTGATGCTCCCCACTCATATTACTACCTCCCATCACTTTTTATCTTTTAAATTCATACATAGAAATTATATCTTCAGAATTGTAAATAGGATTTTTAATCCATTCTTTATATTTTTCTTCCTCCATAACTATCATTATTCCTTTCATGCTGTAGTGCATAGAACCACAGAGTTCTGCACAAGCTATATCATATTGCCCCTCAGCAGTTGGTTTGAACCATACATAAGTAGTCCTTCCAGGGATAGTATCATACTTCATTCGAACATTTGGAATGAAAAGAGAGTGTAAAGTATCACCTGATGTCATTTTCAGAAATACGTAGTAGTTTTTCGGAACAACTAATACATTGGCAAGTTTAAAATCATCAGAGGTACCGAACTTTCCGTCTTCCCCTGGATAGATGAATGTCCAGAAAAATTGCCTTCCTATAACATTTACCTCAACATACTTTTCTCCTTTCTGTAAAGCTTCTTTCTTAATTTTGTCAATAGGTCTGATGTAAAAGTAAGCCCAGGCATATGAGCTTGTAACAAGGAGCACAAGGTCGAATATAATCATAGCAAAATCGATATAAATAACCTTTTTGAGGAGTGGAGGGACATCCTGCAGTGGGAATGGGTTTTTTGATCTCCTAAATTTGAAAATCATATATAGCACTATAGCAAAAGAGACAATCCCTATAACGATTCCTCCCCCTATTGAAATTTTCAGAACTAAATCGATCAGATGTCCATCTGCGGATATATTAACGGGAAGCATTCTTTATAGTACCCCCTTCTTTTTGTAAGTGTAATATATAAGCTACTAAATTCCAAATAGTTTCATCTCCAAGGTGCGCCCATGGTGTCATCGTCGTCCCCCCGATACCATCTCTTATTGTGACGAAAATGTAATCTGGTTTAGGTCTTCTCAGAGGCTCTTTTCCGAACCATCGGGAACGCACAGCTTGGAAGGATGGAGCTCCATTTTCAAACTTCAGATTCCCATCTTTATCAAATTCGTACCAGAAAGAAGGTTGCACTAAAGGTTCTTCTCCAGCTTCTGGATTCCTATGGCAGGCAATACAGAATGATCTGAAAACTTCTCTCCCCTTCTCTACTCTTTCGGGAGTCATAAGGTCATCTGGTGGTTCAGGATAATATCTTGATTCAACTTTCACAAATCTCCATTTTGGATTCAGAGTTTTTATATACTCTATTATTGCTTTCAAGTCCCGCTCAGAAAGATTTGGATAACCTGGCATCGGTGTGCCTTGCAATCCCTCTTTTATGATACTTTTCAGATCCTCATCAGAAGCAAGTTCCCCCATGAATCCAGATCCGAATTTAAAAACTACCTTACCATCTTTGTGGTATTTTCCTGTAAAATCTCTTGCATAGATTGGATCACCTAAGTCAGTTTTGAGTCCTTCTGGGGTTACAGGCAAGGAATCCCCATTTCTACCATGGCAGGTTGCACACATATTTTCATAAAGATGCGCTCCCCTTTTTACCATAGCTTCATCTGGCTTCCAGATCTCCTCTTTTCCCTCAAATTCCTTGAGAACTTTCTTGTAGTCCCATTCCAGCTTTGAAACTTTATATTCTGGATGCCCCCTTTTCACATACCACAATGGAACTCCTATGCAAAAAACTGTAATTATGACAGCTACTATGTACCCCTTCATTCTTATACTCCTTTGCTTTTTCTACTCACAAATTTTAAAAATTTTCTAAATTTAAAAAATTCCCCAAATCATTCATATTAGTAATTAGAACTTTTTACTAATTTATTTATTTTACCTTTTCTCTTTAGAAAACATATTTTTCAAAAATTACTTTGACTACAATGTAACTGACAGGATTTATTCACCGAAGGCAGGATTTACTTACTAAAGCCAATTGAAGCACTATAGAGCTGAGTTACTGATGTGTTACAGCAACAACTTTGGTATAGATCTCTGCTCTAACTTCTCCACAATTTTGATAAAACTATCTGGCACTTCTATGGATTTGTTATCAAGGTAGTTATACATAACTTGAACGGATTGGGCATCGACTGTTTTTCTTCTATCTCCCGATGGTGATTCAGCTACTATAACATAATCAAAATAAAAAATTCTCTCCCCAAAAAATGGGATTCTTATACCCACCTGAATTACATCATTGACAAACATCTGGGCTCTATAAACACAAGTTATTTCTGCAAGTATAATTGAAAATATACTATCTGAATGTATCCCCTCTTGTTCTGCTATCTTC
Organism: uncultured bacterium; assembly: GCA_938036315.1. Taxonomy (GTDB): domain Bacteria; phylum Calescibacteriota; class Calescibacteriia; order Calescibacteriales; family Calescibacteriaceae; genus CALHPK01. Next base: position 53,911 of record CALHPK010000001.1, read on the forward strand.
CTCAATCTATTCATATATTCAAATCTTGCAGTTTCCAAAAATGCAATTACCGAGACATTATTGATGTGTCCCATCATATCTGTATCACAGAACCTGACTTGTACCGGGACAAAAACAGAAAATTCATCAGGGGAAAAATTCAAAATTTTTCTCCCCTGAATAGTTCTATTTTTAAGCTCTGCTGAATCTTTCATAAGTCAATATATTTGGAATCTACATCTTGATAATGCTATTTCACAGATTTTCATTACCCTACCCTTTACAACTTATCATTTTTTCCATTGTTTATTTTTCCCAGACAGTCTTAGATTAAAGATGGAGTTGCTTTTCTTTATTTTTTACAGATTTTTACAGCTTCTGCGTATGAATTTAGAGTGATCTGGTTTACATAAATTGAAGATACCGCTATTGAAGTTTTGTCAGATTTGTTGTGGGAAATTTGTTGTGGGGGATCAGCTACTGTAAACGGGCAGGAACTGTAGTTATACCACAGCATCAGAAAGAAATCAATAATATAATTCCTTTTGCTGAAGATACAATAAATTTTCTGAGTTACTGTTAAATTATAATAAGTAGAAGATAAAGTAGAAAAAGTGTATATGTGTAAGGTAGCAAATTTATTAATTTTTTTGATTGTTGCTACCACAACAGGTTGTGGTAGATTTTCCCTTGATTATGAGGAGGAGGCTTGTCCCGAAGAATTTTGTACGTTTTTGAGAGGTGAAGTTCTCATCGATAAGAATAATAGTGGATTTTTTAATTCTTTTGCTCAAGACCGACGTGGAGGGATTCATGTAGTTTACTACCAGGTGCCAAAAAGGACAATTCTATGGGCTTATGCGGAGTCACTAAAAAAAGGATTCTCAAAATATGAGGTAATAGATGAAGCAGGAGAAAACGAGAATAAAGGGCTTTCATCTAAAGTAGTTGTTGATTCACAGGGAAGACCTTACGTCATATACATAAGGCACATTGAAGGCGGAGTGCATTCTTTTGGAATTTATATCGCCTGGAGAGTAGATGAAGGCAGATGGGTTATTGAGCCTTGGTTCAAAAATCTCAATTGCATTGCAGAAACAAAAGCCGAATTCCTCGATGCTACAATAGACCCAGAAGATACAATACATATAGCATACATAGGACTTGACAAGAGACTTTATTACTCAAATTCAAAAATGAGAATATCTGAACAAGGATGCGAACTCGTAGATCCCGGTCGAGGAGAAGAATCTCGGGTCCCATTTGGAGGAGCTATCTCAAACTGCATACGCATAAAAATAGATCCCGCAGGCAACATCCATATGGCTTACTACGACTCAGAAAATCAGAACTTAAAATACGCCTCAAGAAAAATTGGAGAAACCGCATGGAAAATCTCTATAGTCGGATGGGAAAGAGTTGTAAATGAAGAACTGAACCTTCAGCAGGTTTCTCCCGGTGAGTATTACGCTAATCTTAAATTCCCATCTAATGAATCAAAATTAGACACTTTTATATTCGTAATCGGACCAGGTGGGAGAAGGGAAATTCCAAAAGAGTATTGGCGGTTCAGAGGAGTAAATCAGGTAGCTTTCTCATCCGCAGTAGTGGGACCAGGTAAAGAATTCGATCCGGGAAATTCGAAGTTTCTTATAAGCTATGTAAGAATAGATACTTCCCCGGACGATGAAGGATCGTTTTGTGATATAGACTGGGATTCAACTGGTAATCCGTACGTAGCTTACTACAACTCAACACAAGTAACACTTGAAGTATCTAGACTTAAAGGAGATAAATGGGAAAAAGACCCACCAATAGATAATGTAGCCATAGGCTCTAATATTTACTCTACAAAATTTAAATTCCAAAATAGATTCATACCTATTCTGATATATCCTGACTCCATAAAGATGGGAGTAAAATCTGCTATATACATCGAAAAAGAAAATAGATGGATCATAAGTAAGATAGCAGGAGGTGGAACAGCAGGATTGCACCTTTTTGCTGACTTCCTACCTGTCAATGGTGTAGGAGGAACTTCGTACATAAGGATTGAAAGAGATTCTGCAAATTTTTATTTCTCAGTATTTGATATTCCAAAGGAAATAAAGGAGATTCTCGTCAAATAAACCTATGAACACAAACAGAAAATCACTTTTCGTATTTGTAACCATCTTTATAGCAATATCAGTATCATCTCACATATTCGCATGTAATAAAAAAGGAAAGATTACCTCTCCAGAAAATCCAGGGTCGCTCCCTCCCCCTCCTCAATGTAAGGGTAAGATAAATTTCTCACCGGAATCAGTATCGGGATGGTCCCCCCTTCCGGTAACTTTTACAGCTGAGCTACAGGATGCTCCCTCTGAAGGGATCACAGCTGTGGGATTTGATTTCAACAAAGCGGATGGAATCATTGACTTTCTTGAAGTCCTTACCCCTGCAACCAACAAGTTTGTCTACCAAGTAACTTACACTACAGTCGGGGAATTTGTTGAAGGGATATCATTCTACTGGAACGAGGGGAATATCTCTTGCGGGCAGTATTTCACTTCGAAAATAAGTGTGGTCTTTCGATGCCCAACACCAACCGTCAGGGTAATTGCTCAGCAGGGATTCGGCCTAAGCTATACTGTATTTTTCAGAATTTTAGACCTCCCTATTGATTCGGTTTCTTTCAAAGCTGGACCCGGGACATCCTTATCTGATGTAACATGCACCCCGTATCAAGCTATTCAGAACAGTTGCTATATTTCGATTAATTTTCCAGATTATGGTGATTTTATCTTATGCTGGTATGCGGAATCATACTGCGGAGCCAGGACCGACCTTGAGTGCTTATCACTCCTGCTTCAGTATTCATCTTCTCAGATCTTATCATACGGAGGGGGAACTCCAGACAAGGCGTTCTTTTCACCATCACAAAACATGATAGCCTTGAGGACTCCTCCTTACATTACTTTGCTGAACAAAAACGGAGAAATAATCAGAAGACTGCAAAGTGCATCTGGAATGATATACTCAATGAAGTTTAAAGAGGGTTCCGTATGGATACTTGAGCCATCTGGTAATTACATTCAATTTTTCAGTGTAGATTTGTCTGGTAAGATAAAAACTGTTATTGGGAATATCTTTGGAGCCATTGATTTTGATGTATTTTCAAGCCTCGGCAAAAAATACGGTGCATTTGTAAGAAGCTTTGCAGACAACGGAGATATCCTTGTGTTTGATATAACAGACCTTGAAGCCACAACTCCCATCTGTCGCAAAGATATACCCCCTGGGGCAAGAGAAATAAAAGTAATAAATAATTTTGCATTCGTCAGATATTCCACAGAAATTCATGCATATAAGATAAATCTTACCGGCTCAATATGTACTGTGGCTGATCCTATCACACTTGCTTTTGGGCATGTCCCCTCATTTTTCGATATTGAAGGGGATAGTCAACAAGCTACTGGAGTATTTTCAACTTCATTCCAACCAGAACAAGATAAGATATTCCAATTCAGCTTTGACTTTACATCTGAGAAGTTCTCATCATCTATTTCAAAGTTTGTGGTATTCCCATCATCGGAAGTTCAAGCTCTGAAAGTCTCCCCCTTTAATGTATCCCACGTAGCTATAGGATATTTTCAGAAAAATTCAGGAGAATATAAAGTCAAATTATTTGATTTATCGGGACAGCAAACAGTAGGTGGAGAGGAAGGCTTTTCATTACCATCAAGACCTGTATCCATTTCATTCGTAGATACTATAACTACGATAGTTTTTGATGATTCCTCTAATATCGCTCGAATCTCATTCTATCCTTTGTCACAGAAGAACTATTTAAAATTGGGAGGAGCAAGAAGCGGAGATGTAAGGGCTATTCATCAGATAGACTGTAACACAGGAAACATTCTGGAATATATTATTGATGGAAGCTCGATTGCTCTTTTAGATCTAACCCCGGTATTCTCATCAGGGGGAACTCTTCCAGTATCAATTACACATATACCTTCAGATCCTCTACTTATTCACCACTCAGGTGAAGAGCTTTACGGAATTTTCAGGGATTCATCTGGAGTATTCTTGTCCAACGCCACTTTCTCATTTCGCATAAACTTTGAAGGACAGGATATAAGAAGTTTCGCAAAGGGGATAACACATTTTCTCGCTGGAGGAAGTTCGGGTCTTTACTACGCTAAAAAGACATTTTCGAATTTTCTACTTTATGAAAGAAATATTCAGGTCAGGAAAATAAGGTTTATAAGCCCGAACTTTTTTATCATAGCCCCTGAAGGATTATATGTAGTCCAAGAAGGACAGAATCTTACAGAACCAGTACGGTATAGCTTGCCTTGTCAAGATATAGCAATCTCTGATGATAGCAGATATATCTACTGTCTGACGCCAATAGATATAACAGAATACGAATTATCGGGAATTTTAACCAAAAGAAAAGAAAGAACATTTGCATTATCGATAGGTAACATAGTAGATTCTGACTATGAGCAGGGGCACATATTCTTTGTATCAAAGACGGCAATAGGACCACTTTACGGAACTATAAGTTCCAGGGATCTGAAGATAAAGATTCTCAGTCTGCTGGGGGGAGACAGAGATGATCCAATTTCTATATCTGCTCATTCTGTTTGTTTGCCTCAAAGGTTAATGTTTTTAATATACGGGAACTTTGGAACAGAAATTATGAAAGGCTTTGCCACACTAATTCAGTGATCTTAGCTACAGCAGAAATTACAATCGGTCAGATTTGATGAGTCAGAAATGAGTCAGCTCTGAAGCGAAATCTATATTTTGAATTTTATTCTCACTATATCTCCATCTTGTATTATATAGTCTCTTCCGACAGTCTTGAATAGTCCTTTTTCGTAAGCTTGTTTATCTGACCTGCAATTTTTATACTCTGCAAAATTTGCAACATCTGCTGATATGAATCCTTTCTGCATATCAGAGTGTATCATACCTGCTGTCTCATAAACTGTTGTTCCATTTTTTGTAATCCAGCTTCTCAATTCCTTACCTTCAAAGCCTGTAAAGAATATAACAAGATCAAGTATCTTCTTTACCACTGATGTTATGAGCTCACGTAAAGGGGTAATTCCGAAAGACCTTACTTCTGCTTCATCTACATCCATTTCACTCAAGGCGTCGCATACGATAATTTCTGACTCAGGAAGACCTTCCTTCAGAGAATCCCACTCATTTTTCCCCAGATCTGTATTGATCAATATAAAATATGGTTTTGAGCTTATAAGTTGTAGTTCCTTCAGCTCCAAAGCACACAATCTTTTATCCTCTTCTGAACTTAACTCAACCTTGAATTTTCCCTCCTTTGAAAAATTTTCTATCGCCTCCTCTATTCTTTCCAGAACTTTCATCTTCTCCTTTGCAACTTTATCTCCAACAGAGGCGGATTTTTTGAGTTTCTCTTTCCTCCTCTCAACAATCTGAAGGTCACTCATAGCAATCTCATAGATCAAAACTTCAAAATCCCTCTTTATATGATTTGTTCCATCAATGTGTGGTACTGTTTCAAGATATCGCAGGACATAGGAAATCGCATCAAGAGGTCTGATGTAAGACAGGAACTCATTCCCGAGTCCTTCTCCTTTATGAGCACCTTTTATCAACCCAGCAACATCAACTATCTCAACAGCAGGATACTTTACATCTGAAGATTTTAGAATCTCAGAGAGGGTTTTCAACCTCGGCTCATACATTACCATTATTCCGTGATTTTTACTTTTTGTCGTGAAAGGATATGGAGCAACCTCTGCAGTCAATTTTGTAAGAAGATTGAAAATAGTCGTCTTACCACTTGATGGAATTCCAACAAGCCCAATGCTAACCTTATCTCCAAAAATCATAACTTTTAATTTTGATAATCATCATTACTCTACCACAAGCACAGTTAATTTTACTGGAATGAGATAACCAGAATATAAAATCCCAACCTTTCTGTTTTACTTTGTAAAATATGAGACTTCCACCTGTTTCGCTTGTAAAATATGAGATTTCTACCTGTTTCGCTGTGCCCTATGCAGAAAATTATACAATGCCAAATTTTTAAAAAGCGCACAATTTTAAAAAGCGCACAAAAAATAGTAAAATATGTAATTAGCGGATGGGGAGGGTATCTATACTTATTTTTTCATCATTTTCTGAATCACTTAAAGATATAGTTCAATCTTGTGTTGAGCAGACTCAAAAACCTCACCAAGTCATAATATGTAGCAACAAAAAGTATCACACAAAAGACCATAAGATAGCAAGTCAGCTGAAGGAGGAGTATTCATTCATAAAGTTTATTGAAAGCAAAGAGACTTACAAAAATCCCAAAGCAGATGGATTCAAAGATTTGATCAAATTTGCAACTGGGGACTACATTCAACTTCTGCCCGACAACATAATTATTCATCCAGAGTTTACCGAAACACTTAGCCAAATTCTGGACAAAGATTCGGAAGTAAAATTAGCCACAGGTAGAATTATATTTGCTGACAAAAAGTCAAATATCATTATCAACCAGACCTTCTGGCGGACTTTCTACTCAGCTTTCCAAAGCCTTTTTACGGACAAAATAATTGACGGAAAAGAATTTATAAAGGCATATCTTAGAATGACAAAGAATCTACCCCCGGTATCTCCTCTTTTTAGAAAAACATCTTTGAACTTTGAACTTTTCAAATCCAGAGATTTTGAATTTAAAGTAGAAACAGAGCGCTTCTTGTGGTTATATCTCCTAAAAGATGGAGGAAAAGTTTTTCTGTCAAGAAAAAATCTGTATACCTACAAGGTGAATGTTTCCGCTCCAGTTGAAATAGACGCCCAAGTTGAATCCGCAATAGAACGATACAATCTCATCTCTGACGAGTTCTTGACCGAAGTAGGAATAAAACTGAGCAAAGAGGAATCAAGAGAACTTACTGAGAATTTATTTATTGAAATGACAAATCTGATAAGAGAATGCGAAAGAGTCGGAAGGAAAGATCTTGCAGAGAGGCTCTCAAGATATACTAAAGAGTTGGTGAGAAAAAAGCAAAAGGATTCATCTTATCTCGTCTACAATAACATAAAACGTCGGAGAGAACCATTTTCAATAATAATTGTAACGCGCAACAACGAAAGTACAATCTTACAATGCATCCAAAATATTTTAAATAACATAAGAAACGAAGATGAGGTCATTGTTGTGGATAATGGTTCGAATGACAAAACCCCACAGATTCTAAAAGATACAGCAAATAAATCGAAAAATATGAGAATATTTTTCAATGGGAAGGATTCTGGATATTCGCAATCTATAAACTTAGGGGTAAAGAGATCAAAGAACGAATTTTTAGTCTTTATAAACCCAGATACTGTCATAACCACTCCAGATTGGCTTGAGATATTTTACAGAAGTTTAGAGAAAGATAATGTTGGAGCTGTTGGGCCGGTAAGTGAACAAGGAATGTGGAAAAACAACGTAGCACACTATACAAAAATTCCCCAAGAGATTATCCCAATTTGGTTGAGATCTTTTTACGATGGTGAGGAAATAGGAACCAAGATTCTTTCTGATTTTTGCATAGCTACAAAGAAAACCATATTTGAAAAACTAGGAGGGTTTGATGAATCCATTACCTCATATCTTTGCATTATAGATTTTTGCTTGAGGCTTCAAGAAGAAGGACTTGAGATGAAAGTCCTGCCTTCGGTATTCATAAGACATATGCAGGGTAATACTAAGAGTAAACCAGATACAAATTCTGATCAAATTTCGACGCTTAATTTTGCAAAGAAACTTCTAAGAAAATACGGATATGGAAATGTACCGACTCCTGAAAAATGGTTTGGGATGGATTCTCCTTCTTATTACCCATACGAACTTATAAAGCTCGTTAAACTCAAATTTCTTTTTAATTTTTCAGGCACTTATAAAGATAAGGACTTTTTCGTCAGCAGAGCGAAGATAATAAACAAGAAGCCACCCATTTCAGTCGTTACAGTGAACTGGAAGTCTTTCGAGAATATAAAAGAGCTTGCCAAGTCAATTATAGATTCAAATTATCCAAATATAAACTTGATAGTAGTTGATAATTCCGAAGATGAAGAGGAATATGAAAAGCTACGCAGTTTTGAGTCAATCTTTAACTCTCAAAGTAACGAGAAGAAAATATTTATTTTGGAAAATGAGAACAATGGTTTTGCTTCAGGATGCAATAAAGGGATAAAGTTTGCAAAAGAAGAACTCAAATCTGAATTCATATGGCTTCTAAATCCTGACACTGTGATTCAAAGTGATACACCTTTAGAACTTCTAAGGACAATGCTTTATACAGATGTTCCGGTTGTAACTTGCAAAATGAAAATATATGGTGGAGATCTAGTTCAGTACAATGGTATAGTTGTGAGCGAAGCTTCTTTAGAAGATAGAGAAGTGGGCATACTTTACATCCAAAAACTTTCGGGAGCTAATATATTCCTCAGAGCCGATGTATTTGACAAGGTAGGATATCTTAGTGAGAATTTTTTTCTTTACTTTGAAGACGATGAATTTTTCGACAGACTCAAGGCAAAAGGAATTTTCCCAGTATATACTCCATATACATTTATATATCATAAAATAAAGGAAGGGCATGGACTTTTAGGGAGTTCACTACACCTTTACTATTTTGTAAAGAATCTTTTGTTTTTTTTCCACCAGAAAGATAAAGAAGCACTTTTTTATATTCTAGATAAAATCAGCGATTATTATATCTATGCATTTAATCAGGGCTTAGAAAAAAGTGCAAAAGCAATAATCCTTGGAATATATGATTTTATCCAACAGAAAAGGGGGAAACAGGACATAAGTGAAATTGAGAAAAATAAGGAGGAATGGCTACTTGAACTTTCAAAAATTGATCTAGGGAAGCCAGGAGAAAGAATGCCCGTTATAGATTTTATGAATCTTCTCAAAATTAATCTTATGGCAAATCCTTATAATCCTCAGATGTTTGAAAGATATATACAAGGACTTTCCCTGCTATTATTTGAAGAAATATCAGGTAAAGATATATACATGCTTATTTGAATTTTATTTATTTTTTATTAAAGTAACCGAATACGCATAGAAAACACCTTATTTTTTTGATTTTTTAGTTCTTTGTGTTTTCAGTGTTTTTTCCTTCTTTTGTTCTGCCCCGGATATCTTTTGCCTTCCCGGTTTTTTAGTTTTAACAAGTTTTTTGTCTTGTTTCTTTTTTATTCTGCTATCCTTTTGCTTTTTTGAAACTCTCTTTTCCCGAGTTTTTCGAGCCCGAGGTCTTAAACCACTCTCACCTTCATACTCCTCTTCAACCGATATATCTCCCTTCCCCTCTTCCAGAATCTCCTTCTCTATCTCCTCTTCTATTTTTTCTGTTATCTCCTCTGGAATAGGTTGATCAATATCAAGGTCTCCTTCTTCTACCTCTTCTATTTCTTCCACTTCCTCGCTCTCCTCACTTCTTCCTTCATATTTTTCAAAACCTTCTTCATCTATCTCATTTTCCTCCTTTTCTTCTTCTTCCTCCTCTACCTCCATTTCTTCTTCGCTTTCGCCCATAACTGCGGATTCAGGGGAAACATAACCAACCTCGTATTTATTCAAAAAAAGTCTAGAACTTCTCTCCTCAAACTCTACCTTCTGCTGACAGTCGATACAGTACTTCACATAAGGTATTTCCTCTAACCTTTCTTTATCTATCTGTACTCCACAAAGTTCACACACACCGTATCTTCCGCTTTCGATTTTATCCAGAGCTCTCTCTATAAGTTTCAATGTTTCTATATCGATTGAAGATGCAATACCATATATACTTTTTATCTTTTCAATGGATGTCAGGTCCATAATATCTAGTTTTTCCTCCTCCTGCTGAACGGGTAAAGATGAATACTCTCGCATCCCACTTATAATCAACTTCTTTAAATTCTCAAGCTTTCTTTTCATTCTTTCCTCAAAAGTCATAGTCGACTCTTATGTTAATCTCTTCCGGCAACAAAATAGTAATTTAGCAAAATATTTTTCTTTATCTTACTTTACCTTATGTTATATCAAGAATAAATCTGTTAACTTAGGCTACATTTTACAATTTTATTAATTAGTTCTTTCTCTATGCTGAAATCTACAACGACGCCCGCGATAGGAAAATCTACTTTTCCATAACTTACGATTTTCCAGAAATCTTTTTCTGGAGTAATAACTATGTCTGCTCTTCTTTCTTTTATTTTCTGCCCGATATCTCTTATCACAGCTTCAGATATGCGACAATGATCTCTGAAAATATAATGTTCATAAACCTGAACAGCTTGCTTTCTTACGATACTTGCAAATCTTTCAGGAATAGCCACGGCTGAAACTAAGATAGCCTTTGCTCCCTGAAATTGCGAAATCGGAATAAAGTTTATTTCAGATCTATTTCCCTGCCACAGAATAGCTCCGCTTACACAAGTGCGGAAGTAGAAAATTTTCTTGGTAAGATATTTCTCAAGCTTTCTCCTGATATTTTCAGGGAAGTTATACTCAATCAATACATAGTCAACACAGGCAAGAGAAATAAGAGGCTCTCTGAGAGGTCCGAAAGGCTGAATCAATCCGTTTCCTAAGCTCTCTCTGGTAAAAACAATAACCTGAAGACTTGGCTGGATAAGTGAGGAGAAGAAGTCATCAAATAAGACACAATCGGAAATGTCCCTTATCATTTCAAAAGCTTTAAACTTGTTTTTGAAAACAGCAGTTGGAAATCCTCTTTTGAGGTATAACATCACCTCATCTGAGATTCTGCTTTCTATACCTTCGGATGTAAAAAATACTCCTTCCATATTTCCCCCGTAGCCAGAATGAATAATTCCAACTCTCTTTCCCCTTTCCTTTATGATTTCTGCAAGTTTCAGAGTGACGGTGGTTTTCCCAGCTCCTCCCATCGCAAGACTACCTATTCCAATAGATGGATATCTGATGACCTTCTTTTTTGCTCCTATCCTCCTTGCCAACATAAGTACTCCTAAAAACCATGATGGACCCCTCAGAAAATTATTCACAATATGAGAACTATACCAGAATCTTGGAGCTTTAAAACCGCATGGACTAAAACCCATCATTCTTTCTCATCTCCCTGTTTCAATTATTTGCTCCCGTTTCTTTTTCTATTTCCATTGATCTTAACATACTTCATAATGTAAAAGGCACCGAAGACCACGCTTACAGGTATCAGAGAGTTTATAATGGAAAAAACAATCTTAACATCGGATTCTGTTACAGAGCCTATAACTGGACAACCACCTACAACCTCATCTCCCTTGACGTAGATTACTTCTCCCCACACCCCCTCATTACCGGATTTATCCACTCCTTTGAGCTCCAATTTATAAACTCCTCTTTTAAGATTAAGATCTAATCTTCTCACTCCTTTTCCTAACTCATTCCATTCTCCGCCATCCACTCTCCAGTAAATTAGTATATCCTCAGGTTTATCTACGTTGTCATAAATCTTCAGGATCAGAGGCTGGATTTTGTCTGAATGGAATACTCTCATCTTTAGTTTCTCATCGTATTCTCCTCCGGATTCTATTCCGACAAATGGTTCAACCCTATCTAATTTGAATTTGATTTTGGCTATATCAGGCCATCCAAAGCCCTTGTTATCAAAAGCGAAAAAGGAGATTTCATTTTCTCCGTCGGCAAATGCCCCAACCCAAAGTTCTCTTGTTCCAGAATAACCATCTAATACCTGAGGGATTCTCCAGATTCCTTGATTTCTCCTCCATGAAAACTTCCTAAGATCGGAATACCTTATAAAAACTCTGTTATTTATATCACCAAAGAGCTTTTTAGCTTCGTCTCCTTCTATGTAGCATTCATCGTTACATCTTTTGTCACCTATTATGACTTCGAAATCGGGTTTTTGTATTGAGATTTTTAATCCGTTATCACCATTGGATTTCATCGGAGGAGCTAAAAACCCACCTCCGAACAGACTCAGAATTGCATCTATGGTCAGGGTACCCATTATTGAGTAATCCCTGCATTCAGTTATTGGGTCTACGACTCCGTTCTGATTAAAGTCAACACACCCTATATATGCGGCTACATAGTCTGGCATTGTCACAACCCAGGGGAAGCGTGTCCTTATCGCCGCCCAGCCTGTTCCTTGAGGAAACTCCTCCACGGTAACATCCGGACCCTCAGGTCTTATATACCTTATCAAAGGATGTAAAAATTCTGTTACGCTAAGCGGGAAAGAAACTCTCGTTCTCATCATTCCCTGCAGGTATCCTGAAAGAATATCGCCTAAAATATCGGATATTCCTCCTATTCTTCCGCTCATAGGAACAGCCGAGTTCCATACAATATCTGATATCTGGGGCTTGACATCAATGAATAAAGCAAGAACTTGTGTGACCCTTGAAGGTGGATTTGATGGCCAGCCGGGGTGTGATTCCTGGACAAAATATTCAGCATCAAGTGCTAAGAACCAATCACCATATCCTGCAAACAGCCTCCGAGGTGTAGCTCCAACTATACCATCTTTGATAAATTGAGAGATGTTATTCTGCCTGCACCAAAACTCCGCAGCGTAGCTCGGCAGAAGAAAGGTCATATCAGGATAAGGCTGTACCGGGAACTGCCCTGGTGGGAAGGCATTTGATGCGTTAGGGTCTGTAAGTAAAGATGGCCAGCCTGTTCCTGTTCTTGCTGATGCGGTTGCTCCCTGCGTGTACTGGGGTTCAGCTCCGCTCCCACCCGGGATAAGCCTTATTTCTGCCTGCCCATCCGGGTCACACAAATATCTAACCGAATCGAAAAAATACTGCAAATTCTCAACGTCTCTGATATTGAAAGGTAGAAATCCGGAGACATCCATAAACTTATCTGCGTTGGTCGTAAGGACACCTCCTGGATTGGAAGCTAAACATAAAAGCCCTGAGGAGTAAAGCATATGAGCCGCATCTGAAAGGAGGTCCTGTGAGATCCCAACTCCCAGAAAATACAGAAATGGACCCGAATATCTCATAACCACTCCTGTCCCATCCGGAGGAAGAAAACCGTATTGACCTCTTGTCCCACCAAGGTTTTCAACACCGATAGTTCTTGGGAATGAGGTAGCTCTTGCAGCTTGGGGTTGCTGAGCGGGAGGAACACCCGGTATCGGAGCCCAGAATCTATCATAGTAAAACACTATATCATAATTTGAACCTGGGTTGAACCCAGTTCCTACGTTGTAAAGAAGAGCATACATATCCATACAAATTGCATTCCCTTTGACATGCCAGTTCCTCCATCTTATGACCCTGCAGGAGCGATTGGGAGAGACCCCGGGGTTGAGAGTGTCTGGACAATCTGTTCTGGAGCCTATTTGCATCGCTGCAGGACCACATACACTTCCTGCTATCCCAACTCTCATAAACCTATAAGTTACATTTGGTGTTGGGGTAGGAACCTCTACTCCATATTGTCCGTTATAATCTTCTATGCCTACCCGGTGCTGTCGTGCATTAAAACCCCCGACGGATACATTTGTGTTGGTCCACATCTGTAAGTTAATGTCAATAGTTCCATCTGAAAACAGGACAATCTGGAATGTGTTATCATTGGCACATCTACCTGCTCCGTATTCTGGCTCAGGGGTGAGCACTCCCGCTTGCCTTAACCTGCATAAAGCCCTATTATCATCTCTGCATCCTCCGCACTGCGAGCAGGCTCCACCTGAGCACACCCAGTCTGAACAACAATCCTCCGCAGTTCCAGGGCAATCAGCACTATCGTTATTATTACTATCATTTATATGATCGTAGTCGGTTATTTTGTACCAGGTGATAACAATGGCGTTGCAGTTTGCAGCAGCTGAGTCATCATCATAGTAATTCCCGTTGCCATTATCATCAAAGACTCCGTCCGCAATATCCTGTGATGGACAGTCCACAAGATCCGGAACTCCGTCCTGATTCATATCAAGCTGCCCCACAAGGACATAACCCTTCCCCAGAACTCTAAACTGTCTCTGGGGTGGCTCTGGATCAAAAATATTACAATCATCTTCACAACCACCCTGGCAAGTTTGGGAGGTGCCACAAGCGCACTCCCACCCACCATTTCTCCAAACACAGCACCTATTTTGAGCATAACACCCTCCAGCCCCACCAGTTGAATCACACCTCAGATCACAGCTAGTGCAAACCCCCAATATGCACGAACCATGGCAGTGCTGGGTTCTCGGACTGCAATTACACGTATCATCTGTACATGGACCTATTCTACAGTTGGCATCATAACTTGGTCTACATCCCGGCACTGCATAGCAAGTCCCAGTACAGTTGTTATTTGCATCGCAAGAAGCAGAACAATCTTGTCCAGCTGGGCAGCAGTCGGCATTGTCAACGCTATCATAATCCAGACACCAGCGTTGTGTTCCACAGTTTGTGCATCCGTTGGGACAGTACGTAGCATTGCACCTTACAGTCTGTTCAGAATGGCAGAACCAAGATATACCGTCACTTGTTGTACAAGAAGCATTTATACACCCATCTTCACATTCTGGGCAGGGGCCACCACAATCGTTGCAGCCAGCATCTTGATACTGTCCCCCGTGTGCTGGGTCAAGGTCCTTCCACAAAGCCGCTATAAAACCATTCGGAGAAGCTGAATTAGGTATCGGAGCTGAGGTCGGACTTGATCCTGGACAGGTCTGCGCGGTAGTCCTTGGGTAAAGTATTCCATTTGAGTCTATACATAGCCTTCGATTAGTTGTCTGGGTATAAAATGGAAAATCCCAGTTGATGTCAAACTGACGGACAAAATTATCAAAATTTGTGGCATTGTTACACACATTCCCTTCTGTAGTGTTAACCTGCATATTGTAGTAGTTGGGTTCTCCTGACCAGCCTATTGCAACACAGGGACGATTGTTTGCTGGACAGTTTGTCGGCGGATGTGTCTGCCTATCTCTTGGGACAAATAAAGGTGGTAGAGTTATCCTATAGTATAAAAATTCATTGTCATCCCCAGAAAGGTCTGCCCACATCGGTGCTACATAATTGTTAGGAGTCGCTGCAAAAGGAATGGGATCAGGGGTTGGATCAATACAACCGGCTCCAGTCGATGGAAATATAGCATACCCATTTGTGGAAATGCACATATCGGAGTAGCCATTCCCGAAGAACCAGAACGTAAATCCTATACCTTGAGTAGAACTGCCCTCATCACGGTTAGCCGGAGTTATATTAGTAAGCCCTGGAGCGACTGTATTATTAATCCAGCTAGATAATATGTTATTATTAGGGAATGGGTATGGTGCGTAGTTATCTGTTCCAAAAGCTGGGCGAGGGAAGAATCCAGATGTATTGGTAAATGAAAGTGTAGCGGATCTTGGGAATGTTCCGGCGACACAGGAGTTGCTCAGATCTTTCGGTCTTATCCCAACATCAAAGGAAACAGAGCAGCCGGTCCCAAGCAGGAGTAGCCTATGTGGATACGTATAGCATCCTATGTCGTAAGTACCACCTGAGCAACCAAGAGTTCCATACCAGGGATTTTTTGGCTTTCCGATCAGAGCAACGGGACCCGGGTAACACTTTGTTGGGTCCTCGTGAGCGTGTCCCCGAGGAGGATCTTGTGCAGTAGTCTGTCTCCCGCAATACTGCGATATAGAAAAAGCTCTTCCAGTCACGAAAAATTCATTAAGATCTATAGGAAATAAAGCATGCCTGCACCCTCCACCTCCACTTGCCCAGGGGTTATTGCATACTATACTAATTGTTCCATCATTGTTCCAGCACCAGCAACATCCCCAGTTCCCCCCAGAAGGAGTGGGATTCAAAGCACAGCTAGAAGGATTACACTGTGGAATATCTTGGCTACATCTTGACCCTGGGGTTACTGCAAATGAGAACTTTGAAGGTTTTTTGGGACACAAACTCAGATCACTATCTTTATAACTGGTGCCTGGGATTGGGCAATTACCATGCAAAAGCCCTTCAATAGCACTTGCGATCTGGGGAGTAACCAAATTCTCTATCATATCTTCACCAACGCAATCTGCCAGACATCCCAATTGTGGGTGGTCTATATCTGAACCCAGTATATCAAGGTCAACATTGGAAACACACACATCGACAATCGATCCCTGAATTATCGGTTGTAATCTTATCCTAAGCAAAAGTCCCTCCGTGTACATCCTCAGACCTCTGTTGTTGTGACAGTAGCCTAGAAAACATATGTACGCAGGGCCATCCAGACATGTTCTTGCTTCTGCACAGACTTCTGATGTCGGTCGGGGCCTACTACTGTCGATGGTGTTATGAGCTGGAATCAGTGGTTGAGGGAAAGCATCATATCCTGGGTTGGGGTCCTGCTCCGCCCATACAGCAATTATGGCAGTAAGATAACCAGCAATAGGGTCAGGAAAAACCTGAACTATTATCTTATTAAAGTAGAGAACATAATTGTCGTTAGGAGATGGACAGGTTGAACATACATCTCTGTAGCAGGAGTAACTCCCACCATCTGTTCCGCCATTGTCAATGAACGCCAGGCACATTGTTGCTCCCATCTGTTGAGCGCAGGCTGCGTTACCGTAGAGCAGATTTTGAATCACCTGTATAAATGAAGGTTGCGATAATTGCTTTTCAATCTGCTCCGCAAGCCACTGGAAAAGACCATAAAATTCTCCCTGACCGGTGTTCAATCCTGGTCCAAAACCACAGTTAGGCTGAGCATAACAACAGGAACCGGAGCATCCTCCTCCTGATGGTAACCCACGCAGGTCAGGTGAATTCCATTGTTGAGTAGCCCATGCTCCTGTTCCCTTCCAAAATGCTTCCCATGCAAACTCTGCCGCAAAATTTGATTCAGTAATAAGATTCCCATTTGTAAGTCCACAGCCAATACCCTCAACTGCTAACTTCTGAGTTGATGGGACCTCCTTCTCAAAAATTTTCGGAGCCATAAGCCAGTCTCTATTCTTGAGCTCCTTATCTGAAAGCATAGCTAACACAGGAAGAAGAACTAACTGCTTTCTGAACTCTTCATAACAAGCTTTTTCATCAAGCCCAGGTCTTATCCCACATATGAAAGTTGAGGTTTGAGGTTCTGAAAATCTCCTCAGAAACTCCGAATTCCACCCAACTATCCTTAAGAATTCTTTGAGAATTTTTTCTATACAGTCTTCAAATGATGTGGAATCATATCCTGGGCAACCGTTATCGTAATAATATTTTTTGAGTATGGAAAGGACTTCTGGAGAGATGTTCTGTATTACATCTTGAGCTGTCAGGTTCTCAAAGCCTTTCTGCTTCCCGAGTTCAAAAAGTTTTTTGTTCAGGTCTTCAATTTCCTGGCGTACTTTATTTTGTTGCTCTGCCGGTAAAATTAAGACCTCAGCAAAGTTGGCAAAAATTTTGCGAAAATTCAAGTATGGGGACAGAAATAAAAGAAAGACAATAGATGATAATAATAGGGATGTTGATAAAATTAATTTAGCTAACCTATTTTTCAGACGGAAAAATTTCATAAAATAAATTGTAATGAGTTTTTATGAGTTTTTCAAAAAAATAGCGATTTTTGAGTATAGGGAATTGAGAGCTGGAAATTGAGAACTGGAAATTGAGAGCTTCATAATCTGCCGAAATGGAGCTGAAGTTTTCTGCTTTTCACAACTTTCTGTATCACATATTTATTTTATTTTTGTTTCTATGCTTTTATCTGAAGACAAAAAGGTAATTATAGAAGAATTCGGAAGACATCGAAAAGATGTCGGTTCTCCGGAAGTTCAAATTGCCATCCTTACCAAAAGAATTAAAATTCTTGAGGAACACCTCAAAGTTCACAAAAAAGATTTTTCTGTCAAAAGATCTCTTTACAAGATGATATCGAAAAGGAAAAAACTCCTGGAATATCTTTCCAGAGAAAATCCAGAAAGGTACAATTACGTTGTGCAAAAGCTGGGATTAAGAACAAAGTAAAAGGGATAGTTCTGAAATTTACATAGAAATTTACATTCACATAGAAATTTACCCTGAAATCACTTTCTAAGACTATAGATAAAAGTTAACTCAAAAAAAGTTAACTCAGCTTACAGAACATTCAGAAAAATCTCCCTACCAAAACCAAAAAATGTTCAAAATTTCACAAAACTTTGCAAAAATAATTAAATTTATGTTGATGATCGAGGAATTTACAACGAGCAACGAGCAACGGGGCAACAAGGCAAAAGCTATAAAGAAAAAAGGAGAAACATTATATGCAAAAAAATAACAAAAACAGAAAATCGGCAGTACTAATAAAAGTACTTGCAGCAGGAATTATCACCGCAACATCCATCTTTATCTCCTCGGCAGGATGTAAATCAAAAATAGAATCAGAAAGAAAAAAAGAGTTGCTATTTGATATACAAAGGCAGTTTGTCCAACCTCAAGAATTTGTAACAACAAGAACAGGCGTACCAATCGCAAAAGGTGAGTTCCTCACTCTGGTCAAAGCAAACTCAAAAGAAGAAATAGAGAAAAAACTCGGCGAGCTTGAAAATTATGTACTGCAAGCAGGTGGGCAGATTGGTGGTGTTATTGATTTCGGTGGAAAAAACTTTGCAAAACTTGTTCAGATTATCATCCCCTCCGCTGACTCTCCTGAAAAGATAGAAAACGAAATCCAAAAAGTTTTGGATCTCCAGCTTGTTAACTCTGCTTTCCCAAACACCACTATGAGTGGAAACATTCTCACAAAAGGAATAGTTCCCATCGATCCACTTTTTGACTCCTGGGATGATTCCCCAGACGGTAACAATTGGCACTTTGAATTTATGAAATTTCCTCGGGCGTGGGAGATAAAGTCCAAAGGTGAGATAAAAGTCGGAGTCATTGAATTTGGGATTGAACCACATGAGGATTTACCTGCGGATGCGATAGAAGGTTTAACAAGTTACGGTGCAGATTGGGCGCGCAAACACGGTGTGAGCGTTGTAGGAACCTTAGGCGCCAAAGGCTTCAATGGTAAAGGAATAGCAGGAGCTGTCTGGAGATGGTCAGAGTCAGAAGATAAAAAAATTCTGCTAGAACTGACAAATGGGGGACTCGGTGACTTTGTCCAAAAGTTGCTCTCACTTATCCAAAAGGGAGCAAAGGTTATCCTATTTGCAGGAGGTCTACAATGGGAAAGCCCTCCCTCAGATGAAGATCCTTCAGCTTCGGCAATTTTGAACTACCACAGAGAACTATTCTCAATAGTTTTCCAGTATGTCAGATATTACGACGTTCTGTTTGTGCAGTCAGCAGGAAATGAGGGATGGGATGCAAAATGGGCTGGAGTTGGAGCAGTGGTGAAAGATTTGTTCCCAGGAAATATTCTGATAGTTGGTTCAATAAACAAAGATGGTTTTGTATCAAGTTTTTCAAATTGGGGAAGAGTTGTGGATGTATATGCTCCGGGGGAAGGGATCTTCACATTGTGTGAAGGTAATTTATACTGTTTAGTCTCTGGGACATCATATTCAGCAGCACTGGTTGGGGGGCTTGCAGTACTGATAAGGAGTTTGAGACCTGATTTGAGCGCTGGAAGAGTCAAAGAAGCTATAATGAAATCAAAGATGGAACAGCTGAGGATAGCAGAAAAAGGAATTATAGTTCCGGATGCATTCTTAAGTATGGAGATAGCAAGAGGAATGGAGGCAGGATGGGAGATAGAGGAGGTACCTGAGCCACAGCCATTTGTCCCTTCTGATATCGTAGGAGGAGGGAGATTGGGACCGAAGGCTATCCAATGCGCAGTGTTTGATAACACAGACCAAGACGGGGATAGAGCATTTAATGCGCCAAAGTGCCCCCTAAACTCAGAAGCATGCTCATCCTGTGGACTCCTTTCTGGAAGGAATAATGCTAACGGGACCAACACAGGGAGAGAACTGAATCAGCCGAATGTTATATCTACCTGCACTGGAGCAGATTCAGGAGGAAACACTGATGGTCATATAGAGTCAATTCAGGTTGAGGCAATGGCTGAATCAGGATTTTTTGAAGCTGCAAGATCAATACAACAAGCAGTAAAAGTGACAATAAGAGCTTACTGCAGAGCTGCCAATGACTTTATCGACATACTCTATACAGAGAATGCAGATCAAGTCAACCCGACTTGGACACACTTCGGTTCCGCAAGATGCAACCAGGACCCAGGTCAATTTTATGGAGAAAATTTTTACTGCACTACTACCAATGGAGGCTGGAAGACCTGTACAGCAAGAATTTTACTTTCTCCGAATTTACCAGCTGGAAGGTCAGTAGCAGTAAGAGCAAGATATCAGAACTCAAACTCAGGCCAGACCGGAGCTTGTTACACCGGTTCAACTGTACGAGATCATGATGATTTAGTTTTCAAGATTCAGAGTTTACCTTCTTCTTTTCAGACGGCGGTATATCATTCTGTATTCAGGGCTCCGATTTGTACTGATACTCAGAGAGGCTGGTGTGGAACAAATGGGATTGCAAGATGCAGAAACACCACTGTAATAAGCGGTGAGAATGTACCTGGCTTTATGAACTGCGGAGCTGGAACCGCTACCAACCCTTCAGAGCCAAACACCCCCAATACAATCTACAATAGCTGTTCAGATACAAATCAAGATGATGGTAATTCAAAGGATGAGGAGGTGAGGCGTGTAAATGTAAAAAGCTTGGCAGCCTCAGGCAAATTTGAAGGTGGAGAATTAGTTGAGGTATCCGCACTGGTATTCTGCTTTCCTTCAGCTGACCAGATAATTTTCTTGTATGCATCAGGAGTTACAACTGATACAACAAATGTTAACTGGCGACACATCAATACAGCTTTCTGCCCAGCAGGCGGTAACTTTAGAGAACCTTTCATTTTGAATACAACCTTGACCTTGGATAACGCTGAAGGTTGGCACGCAGTAAGAACTGTTGTTATTTGGGCTTCCGGTGCTCCTCCTCAAACATCTGCATGTCCCAATTACTCCTACCGTGATGCAGATGATTTGATTTTTTATGTCAAAGCGGTTCCGCCTTCTCAACTCCCAGTCTGCGCATCATATGATAACACAACTTCAGATGGTGATCCAGCATACAACACACCAAAGTGTCCAGCAGGAGCGTCTCAGTGCTCAACTTGCGATCTTGTAAAATCCCGTGATAATATATCAACTCCGGAACAAAATCAACCAAATACTTTATCAACCACCACGCCGTGTTCAGATCAAACAACAGCAGGAACTTATCTTCAAACAGAAAGCTTAGAGCGTATAGAGATCAAAAGCTATACTGGAACATTTCAGCCCGGTGCAACAGCGGAGATCAGAGTCCTTGTCAACTGCACCCCAGCATATCCAACCTACTTTGATGACAGATTAAGAATCCTTTACGCACAAGATGCTAATAACCCTTCATGGCAAGTAATTGAAGATAATCTATCAGTATGCTCCGGTCCGGGGTATCAGCTTTTCACAAAAATTATCACCTTGGGTAATACCGCAGGCAATCATGTTATACGAGCTATGTTCCAGCGCGGGGATTTTTCTCCTGGTCAGGTCTGTGCTACAGGAACAGCAGGAGATACAGATGATCTTGTTTTTACAGTCGGCATACCTCAGGCACCACAGAATTTCAAAGCAGAAGGAGTCTCACCAGATAGCATAACCCTATCTTGGATAGATGTTCAGGGAGAAACTTACTATGAACTTCGCTGGACCAACACTTATAACCCCAACTACTCCAGCTGGTACATACATTCAGCTTCGCCTCTGCCAGCTGATAGCTGGTATTATGTTGATAGACCCTTGCCAGAGGGAACATACCGCTGTTACGCCCTGAGAGCCTGTAACGCAAACGGATGCTCTTCTTATGTCTGGGACTGCGCAACCGTTCCTTCATTGAGTGCAAATTGCGCAACCTATGATTCATCATGGAAAGTCCCTGTCTGCCCCGGAGGTGTTAACAACTGTTCAACTTGTGACCTTGTCTTGTCAAGAGATAGCATTTCACCAAGAGCTGAGCAAAATACTCCAAATACATGGCTTAACTCCTGTGCCGATCAAGGTGGAGGAACGTATTTCGGAACAGGAAACTCCATAGAAAAGATAATTTTGACAACTACTGCAGGTTCATTTCAACCTGTGTATCCGATAAATATAACAGCACGGGTGTACTGTGCCACAGCTGGAACTCCAATCATGGCATACTACTCCGCTGGGACAAGTCCTGTTTCATTCACATTGATCTCATCCACAACATGTGCTGCGTCCGGGGCAGTTGAGGACAAAAACTTCTCATTCACACCCGGAACATCTAATTGGTACGTGATAAGGGTGACAATGGGAGGAACAACAGTAGGGACTTGCTCAACAGGTAATCAGTTTGAAGCAGATGATGTCGCAGTGAGAATTGGAGGAGTTCCCCCGGTTCCCCAAGGCTTTGATGTCTTCTTTGTAAATCCAGATATAGCTCGAGTTGTATGGCAAGATGTTGACGGAGAAACTTACTACAGGCTTGTATCAGCTCCAACTCCTTTAGATACGTTCACTGAAGTTACGCCTCCTTTACCTGCAGACACAACTTCATATAATCACTCAGGACTTGCAGAAGGACAAAGTATATGTTTCAAACTTCAAGCTTGTAATGGTATAGGATGCTCCGCATTCACATCTGTAAAGTGCACTACGAGATCTCCCACTCCTCCATCTAATCTTAGTATACAAGCGTACTCAGATGAAGTTTCGACTCAGGCTACATTCACCGTTATATTCAATGATAACTCAACCAACGAAGATGGCTTTGTTATAGATAGAACTACAAATGGAACAAGCTGGACAAGATTAGAATGGTGGTCGAGCTCAGCGACAAAAACTGGAACAGGTCAAAGACAAGTCCAGCTCTCTTTGAACATGGAGATAAATACTTGCTTTAGAGTTGCAAGCTTCAAACAAGTTCCCGGCTCAGGAACTCTTTCTCTCTCATCCTGGGCAGATAACTCTACTCAGTGTGTCGTAGCAGTCAGAGCACCATCGTCTTTACAGGTATACTCAACATTGATCCCAAAAACACTTGATCTATTCTGGGTTGACCGATCCAATTTTGAAGCAGGGTATTACATCGACTATAGATTATCTTCGTCTCAAAACTGGAGTTCAGTATCTATTTCAAGTAATTCATCTTACTATAGATTAAGTTTCAATTCTGAGGATGTTTACTATTTGCGTGTGACTAACTACTATGTTTCTGGAACCCCACTTGGTAGGAACTTCTCACGAGGTTACTCATCTGAGGTCCTCAAACTTGCGATGGCAAAACCTTCACCCCTTTACACAGAAGCTTCAGGAAATAACTCTATTTACCTTGAATGGCAAGACAATGCGATCTCTGAAACAGCATACCAAATTCAGGTGAGCGATGGTACATCCTGGAGCAATCTTGCCAATACATCCCCAGATACCATAACATATGTTCACTCAGGAGTTTCAGGAAGGCTGTGTTACCGCGTCAGAGGTGTAAAGGGTTCTTATTACACAGACTGGACTGAGGTAAGTTGCAGTTCCCCTGGTGTGGTTGGAGCTTGCTCCTCATCTGTTAATGCTGGAGTAGGCAGTAGTGAGCTGAGGGTCGCGGTAAAATCAGGAGAGCTTGCTATTGGCTATACATCCACCACATTGTATGGGATAAGAAGTTATAGCGGAACTGTTGCATGGTCTTTGCCAATAGATAATATTTCAGCAGTGTGCAATATCTCACCATCAACAATATTTGTTGGAAATACAGCAGGTACAGGTACAGCCTATGTAATCGATACAAACACTGGTACAGTGCTAAAATCAACCGGTGGTTTCGGGAGCTTCAGAGGGTGTGCAGTATCTTCAGATGGCTTCATATTTGCGACAGTGTCAGGAGGAACAGTTTACAAACTAAATCCATCTTTAGTTGTTGTCGGCTCTGCAAATGCTGGAGGAACTATAGGGACAGCACCAGCTATTGATAAGAAAAGGTCATATGTGTTTGTAGTAAGACAAGATGGAGCTGTTAGAATATACAACTTGAACCTTTCTCTTGTAGGGAGCACATCTCCAATTGCAGGAGTCACATCAACATCGTCTCCAGCAATAGGACCTCAGGGCGAGATTTACTTTGGAGCATCAGATGGACGTCTCTACAAAGTTCTGAACTCATCTGGAGTATGGACTACTACCTCTGTATCTATAGGAAGTGGATTAGTTTCATCACCTGTGGTGTATGCAAACGGAACATCAACTATTGTTCTTGCTGGTGCTGGGACATCAGGGCAATTTTCTGCTGTGAACGGAAGAACCATGGGGATACTGTGGAGCCAGACCTTAGCTTCGGGAATTCAGTACTCAGCTGGGTTGGGGGAAGACACAGTATTTCTTGCCAGCGGGAATACAGTTTATGGCAGGAGAATTGCAGATGGTCAGCTTGTATGTAGTTACACTGTACCTGGATCTGGGAACATTTCCTCAAATATTATCATAAGTGGGCAGGATGTGATATTTTCAGATACAAGTGGAAGATTTTATGTTCTGAATGCTGGTGTCGGTGAAGCTGCGTTCTCATGGATAGACTTTGGAGGTGGAAATGGTAGAAGAGAAGGTGGCCAGCATGGGATGAAAACATATCTTACTCACGAAAGGAGCTACTGTCCTGTTTCTGGTGGGAGGATTTATGGAACAACAGTCGCAGATGTGGATGGTGATGGAACCTTAGACATAGTCGGAGTATGGGTAGATGGAGGCAGAATATATGCTATAAGAGGTGATACAGGACAAATACTATGGTCTGCACAGGTTAATGAGACAATCCTCTGGAGTATCCCTGCAGTCGGAGACACAAATGCTGATGGGGTCCCAGATGTCGTTATAGGTACAGAATCAAATAATATATATATATTCAATGGAGGAACTGGGGCCCAGATCTCCTCCGCTAGTGGTTTGTGTGGTAAAATAAGAGCAATATCTCTTGCAAACTTAGATAACGATTCTTCACTGGAGATCATAGCAGTTGCAACTAACTGCAACAGTGTGTATGTTCTTGATTGGAATGGATTTAATTATGATATTGAGCGATTTAATTTGGGGAGTGGGAACAACAATTCATTTGCAGTAGCGGTTAACTCTGGCTCTACAAGATATATTTTTGTAACAGATTTTTCAGGGAGATTGCACAGGATAGATTATACGACAAAGACAACTTCTACGGTAACTGTATCTGGAGGTGCAAAACTGTTCTCTCCTACTGTTGCGGATATTGATGGTGACGGGCAGTTGGAGGTAGTGTTTGCTTCAAATGGCATAACAGTGTACGCATATACAATAGATATGACCCAAAAGTGGGCAGTAAACCTTGGTATTAACGATTCTATTGAAAGATGCCCAAGGGGTGCTGCACTTTCCCCAAGAGCCGGAGGAGGCTACGACTTGATCTTCACAATACCTTCATGTCAAACAACAAGCTCGTACTCATACTTGGCAAAGGTGACAGGGAGTGGAAATTCAGGATACGTCAATTTTGTGAAAACCATTAATTCAAATGCATTGTCTGTTCCTGGGATAGTTGATATAGATGGAGATGGTAAAGATGAATATGTGGTACTAACAGATGGAGGATACTTGTACGGATACAGGTCAGACGGAAGTATAATGTTTGCAGCACCGTACTACATCACAAATACATCCTTAGGAGCACGTGGTGCTGTGAATTTGGCTGATGTAGATGGAGATGGGAATTTAGAGTTGGTATTTGGTAATTATTGGGGGAGCTGTATTGTGGTGTTTGAGGCAGGGGGCAGTCCCGGTGCTACTGATAGAGTAAGATGGAGTCACTTCAGAGGGAATAAAGAGCAAAACGCTCTTAGATAGAAAGTTTCCTGCAAAATTCTCAAGGTTTACATTTGACAGAACAATAGAATTTATGCCAATAGCAGTTTCCACAAAGGAGAACTACTCTGCAAAACTTGAAGAAATGACCAGAAAAATACTGAATGGTGATGAAATTTCCTGGGAAGAAGCCTTTTTTGTTCTGACCATCCCAGATTCGTATCTTGAGATGCTATTTGAAAAAGCCACAATAGTTCGCGAGAAATTCAGAGGGAACAAAATAGATTTCTGCGCTATCATAAACGCCAAAAGCGGATTATGTCCCGAAGATTGTAAATTCTGCTCTCAGTCCCTAAGATGGAAAACAAATGTACCGCGATATCCACTCCTGCCAGCTGAGACGGTAATCAAAGAAGCTGAAAAGGCGTACAAAATGGGAGCAACCAAATTCGGGATAGTAACCTCAGGACGAGGTCCCACTGACGGAGAAGTAGACAAGATATGCGAAATGATAGAGGGGATTCGGAGAAAAGTTCCGGGGATAGCTCCCGATGCAACATTGGGGGAACTGACTCCAAAACAGGCGGAAAAACTTAAATTAGCCGGGGTTGAAAACTCAAATCACAACATAGAAACATCTCCTAGATACTTTAACAAGATCTGCACAACGCACACTTATGAAGATAGATTGAAAACAATAAAAATTCTTAAGGAGGCTGGAATTGGGGTATGTTCAGGATGCATCTTCGGAATGGGAGAAAGTTATGAAGACAGAGTTGAAATAGCCTTTGAACTCAAAAGGATAGATCCAAAGATAATACCGATAAACTTCTTGAACCCCAGACCATCCACTCCATTGGAAAATACGCAGATAATCTCTCCCGAAGAAGCTGCAAAGTGTATAGCTATGATGAGGTTTGTAAACCCCAAAAAGCAGATCAAAGTCGCTGGGGGCAGAGAGGTAGTATTCGGAGACAAACAGGATTGGGTCATAAAAGCAGGAGCAGACGACCTTATGGTTGGAAACTATCTGACAACCCCCGGTCAAGATTTCAGAAAAGATTGGGAACTCGTAAAATCTCTCGGATTAGAACTTCCGGATCATATAAATATGAATAATAATAATAAAAATCAAAAAATAAACCATAGCGGAATTTAAAATGTAAAATATCAATCTTATGAAATTTGAACAATTCAGAAAAATAGCTAGGATTTATGCGATCTCCCATTTTATAGCTGGGTCACTGTACATACCATTGCACAAAGTGATACCCGAGATCATAAACGCTGTATCAGATATTCTAAACCTTCCGTTTGATTTCCTTCCTTTACCCTCCGAAAAGTTCTGGTTCACTTTATCTATATCTATGATGTATATGATTGCCTTCTGTTCGTTTTATGCATCCTTATCTGAAAAGAACGTTCCAGCGTGGCCAGCAGTTATAATCTCAAAGGGAGTTTCTACATTCTTTTTTATCGTCTTCTTTTTTTATGATGTTATGGCTTTGGCCTACATAGTTGGAGTTATCGTTGATGGACCACTATTCCTGATCGCTACCTTAGCTTGGACAAAATATAAAAGAACTAATCTTGCAAAATAACCGAGATTATCCTGAAAACTCCTATTGATGCTATAACCACAGCAAAGATTCTTTGGATAACCGATTTTGTTAGTTTTTTAGCTCCCAAATTTGATCCAGCAAAAGCGCCCATAATAACTGGCAATGAGAAGTAAAATACGAATTTCAGGTTGAGATGTGATTTTGTTATATGTCCGCCGAGTCCACTTATTGAGTTGACGAGGATAAAGAAAGAACTCAGAGCGGCGGTTTCCTTTTCATCTGTCACTTTAAGAAGGTAAGAGATTGGTCCGATAAATACTCCACATCCAATCCCCACAATACCCCCGATCAGTCCAAAAACTCCCGAGAGAATAAGGAGTAAGGTATAGTTTGTGAAGCTCGGTCTTTCTTCCGCCACTGTTTCATTTCTTTTTTCTGTTCTTTTTTCTGTCGCATCTTCTCTTATCGGGAGTAACATTATAAGGCTGGTGATGATAAGGATCGTTCCGACCAGAATGTCAAACAGATTTTGGGTTATTTTCAACGTTCCTCCCAGGAATGCAGTTGGAGCAGATACTATAACAACGGGGATCATTTTCTTTCTGAAGTATCCACTTTTTATCCAGTTTATCACAGATGTAAATGAAGATAAAATACTCAGTGTCAGGGCTGTTGGTGGTATAGCTTTATAATCAATATTCATAAGAGTGAGGTATGCAAGGTATGCTGAAGCTCCTCCCATTCCCACAGATGAGTAGAGCAAAGCGGTGATGAAAAAAATCGCCTGCCATACAAAAATCATATTTCAATGATATAAAGCTTGTATCACTTATTCAAAAGATATGAATTCCAGCAAAAAACTTCATCAGCGTGAAGAAAAATAATTTATACCTCAAGGTATGCTTGAATGGATCACAAGGTACAAAAGCGAAAGAATGATAAAGCTTTGGAGTGATGAAGAAAAATACAAAATATGGAAGGAGATAGAAGTCGCAGTTTTAGATGGGTGGGCAAAATTAGGTGTTGTGCCTTACGAGGCTGTAGAGGAGCTCAAAAAGGTTCAAATCAAACCCGAAGAGGTCAAAAATGAAGAGATCAAAACTCGACACGAAGTAACAGCGTTTGTGAAAGTTCTGGAAAACAAAATACCTAAAAAGTACGCAAAATTTGTTCACCTTGGAATTACATCCTCTGATATAATGGATACAGCCTTTTCAATCCAGATCAAAAGGGCTTGCAGAATTATAAGAGAAGGAACGCAAGCTGTAGAAAAAGTTCTTTTAGATCTGGCTGAGAAATACAAAAATCTTCAGGCAGTAGGTAGAACTCACGGCATACAGGCTGAGCCGATGCCATTTGGACTCAAATTCTTATCACACTACGCTGAGTTCAGAAGAGTAACCAGAAAACTTATCTTAGCGGAGGAAGAAGTAAGCTACGGGAAAATATCTGGAGCTGTTGGAATCTACAATACAATTCCTCCAGAAATAGAGGAATATGTCCTTTCGAAACTTGGACTGAATCCCGAACCTATAGCTACTCAGGTTGTTCCTCGCGACAGGTATGCTTTTTTCATCTTGGTTCTATCTTTACTTGCATCGGCAATAGAAAGAATGGCTCTGAACCTCAGGCTATACCAGATATCAGAAATTGATGAAGTAAGGGAACCCTTTGGTGAGGGTCAAACTGGTTCATCAATTATGCCACACAAAAAAAATCCGGTTTTATCTGAAAACCTCTGTGGGATAGCAAGGGTTATAAGATCTACAGCTACTGTAGCTTTAGAGAATATAGCATTATTTATGGAAAGAGATATTTCCCACTCATCCGCCGAGAGGATCACCTTCCCACAAGTTTGCATTCTTTCAGACTTTGCTCTTATGAGATTAAAACTGCTTCTTGAAGGGCTATTCATAAACGAAGAAAAAATAAAGGAAAATTTTGAAAATTCAAAGGGGCTAATTCTTTCATCGAAAATTCTCCTTGAACTTGTATTGCAAGGAATGGACAGAGAAGAGGCTTACAAAATAATTCAAGAAGCATCATTTCAGGTTATAGATAAAAAATTTCCAGATCTCAAAACTGCAATTTACTCAATCTTACAAAAACAAGATAGAAAACTTGCTGAAAACATAAAGAGCAAATTCGAAGAATTTACGTACTCACCTTACATCAAAAATATATACGAAAGGGTATCCACACCTATAGTTGAGTTGAAGGTTAGAAAGAAAAGAGAAGTTTTTGACCCAGAGGGCAAGGCTATAGCCGACAGACTGCGCAAACTCGGGTATGATGTAAAAGATGTAAGAGTTGGAAAAACCTACAAAGTATACACTAAAGCAGACTACGAATCTTTCAAAGATATATTTTTCAACCCCTTAATAGAGGAGGTATCAATACAACTGGAAGGCTAAAGCTAAAGAAATGGTTAAAATTATATCAATGGTTAAAATTATATCAATGAAAGTAAAGTCACTGACACTAATTGAGGTTTTGGTCGCCATATGGATACTTGGTGTGACACTTGTTGCAATAGTTGGAATAAACATAAACAATCTAAAGTTTGCAAGGAGCATAGACGAACAAACTCAAGCAATATTTATAGCACTCAATCAATCTTCAGAAGGATACATAATGAAAAAATACAATGTTGATATTCCCAGAACCGAGATTTCTCAGAATTTTAGGGTTGAGTTTAATGTTTTTGACCTGCAATCTGTTCCCTTAATATCTGCTCTTTTATCGGAGATAAAATTTCCTGCTATTCCTCTTATAACAGTATATACCCCTTCGGAAAAGAAGGTTGAAGTTTTTGGTAAGCCAAATCCGTAAAATTAAAATTATAACGGTTAAGCAAATAACAAATAAAACGGCTAAATAACCGGTAAATATAAATAAATAAATAAACAAACAATTTGTACCGTAAGTAACCGATGAAGGTTATGGTTACAGGCTGTGCTGGTTTCATAGGCTCTTTTGTCGCAAAGAGACTATGCGAACAAGGTTTCTCCGTCCTGGGAGTAGATGACCTCAATGATTACTATGACGTGAAACTAAAAATGTGGAGACTGGACATTCTCAAACAATATAAAAACTTCTCATTTCACCTTTGCGACATATCCAAAGACCAGATCAGAAGTGACTTGAAGGGAGAAAAGTTCTCAGTAATATATAATCTTGGAGCCAGAGCGGGGGTCAGGGCAAGCATAAAAAATCCAAAAGCATATATAGACACAAATATAATCGGAACCCTGAATCTTCTTGACCTGTGCATTACAGAGGGAATAGAAAAATTTGTTCTAGCATCTACATCAAGCGTGTACGCAGGATGCAGACCTCCTTTCTCAGAAGATTCAAACACAGATTTTGTACTCTCTCCTTACGCAGCATCAAAAAAAGGAGCAGAAATCCTAGCTCACTCCTACCACCGCCTATACAAAATAGATGTTACCATTCTAAGATATTTCACAGTCTACGGTCCATATGGAAGACCAGATATGAGCATATTCAGATTTGTGAAAAACATAATGGAAGGTAAGCCAATTGAAATCTTTGGAACTGGAAAACAAAAGAGGGACTTCACATATATAGATGATATAGTGGAGGGGACAATAAGAGCGTCAAAAAAGTTAGGCTTTGAAATAATAAACCTTGGAAACAACAGACCAGTAGAGCTTATGTATGTCGTCTCACTTATTGAAAATTATCTTGGGAGAAAAGCTGAAATAATATTCAGAGAGGAAAACCCAGCTGATCTCCCAGAAACACATGCAGAAATATCAAAGGCTCAAAGAATCCTTGGCTGGAGACCTAAAATATCAATTGAAGAAGGCATAAAGAAAACCTGCGAATGGTTTCTGGAAAACAAAAAAATGATAGAAACAATAAGCACACAAGAGAAAATATAAAGGCGGTACACTGAAGTGGGATTTCTCAGAATTGAAGGCGGAACACTCAAAGGGAGATTTATCAAATTTGATGATACAGGATCCGTCAGACCACTCACATCACTCATAAGAAAAGCTATATTCGATACAATAAACATCCAGAACTTAACCGTAGTGGATCTATTTGCTGGAACGGGTATATTTGGTTTCGAGGCGTTATCACGAGGTGCAAAATTCGTCCTGTTTATCGAAAAGCAAAAATCTCTTTGCAAAAATATAAGAGAAAATCTCAAAAATTTAGGACTCGAAAACTCAGCAGATATAATATGTTCCGAATCTGAAAGTGCTCTGAAAAAATTATCCCAACAAAGATTCGATCTAGTATTTTTAGACCCTCCGTTCAACTACGAAATAACCCAAAAATTAGCCAACAGTGTACTTGAAATATCAACATGGCTCACAATATTAAGAAGAAGGAAAGGGGAAGATGAGAATTACTACTGTAGCCTGTTCAACGCAAAAAGTGTAAAAATAAAACATTATGCAGATTCCACTATATTTTTCTTCTTCACACAAAAAACACAGTCACCGCTGTAGTCACAGCGTACAACTACAAAATCCTACAAAACAAAGTAAGATAGCTGGAAATTGCACTTTTGCAGTTAAAAATTGGTAACTTAGAACGTGGAAATTATCACAGTCAGGGAATCAAAAGATCTGAGTAAACTTCCACCCCCTGGGAAAAACTATCTGTTCTTTGAGAAAAGCTTATATCTCAAACAGCATGAGGATAACCCCACAATGTGGCATCCTTGGTGTAAAGAAGCATTTGAAAAGGCAAAGTATGAAAACAAGCTGATATTCGTATCAATAGGATACTCAACTTGTCACTGGTGCCATGTGATGGAAAGGGAAAGCTTCTCAAATAGAGAAATTGCAGAGCTTATAAATAGGCATTTCATACCCATAAAGATAGATAGAGAAGAAAGACCAGATCTTGATAGGATATTTATGTCAATCTGTGAGGTAACTATAAGAAATTGCGGATGGCCACTTAATGTAATTCTCACCCCCGATGGTTTCCCAATCTTTGTCGCAACATATATCCCACCTGAATCAAGAGGGAATATAATGGGTATGAAGGAGCTCATCCCTAAAATAGTTGAGGTCTGGGAAAAAGAAAAAGAAAAAGCCTACAATGTTGGCAGAAAAATAATAGATGCTATAAAAGAGTTAAAAGAGCATGTCAGAAAATCATCAGTGTTTCCCTCCCCATATCCAGATATCCTTGAATATGCGTTCTCTAACATAAAAGAATATTTCGATCCAGAGTATGGCGGATTCGGATTTGGCATGAAGTTCCCCAACGCCACAACACTGCTTTTTCTTATGTCCTACTACAAAAGGAGGAAAAACCCAGAGGCTCTCTATATGGTCGAGAAAACCCTGCAAAATATGTGCGAAGGAGGAATATATGACCACATAGGAGGAGGCTTCCACAGATATACCGTCGATAGAAGATGGTTCCAGCCACACTTTGAGAAAATGCTGTATGATCAGGCAATGATGATATGGGTACTGAGCTCAGCATATCAGCTCACAAAAAATCCTATATTCAAAGACAAAACTTACGGAACAGTAAACTACATACTTGAGAACCTACATGATAAAACTACCGGTGGATTTTTCACATCGCAAGACGCAGAAAGTAACGGAGAAGAAGGTAAATATTACCTATGGACACATGAAGAGATTAAGAACATTATCAAAGACGATTTAGAAACCGAGATATTTGAAAGATATTTTGGAATATCTCCATATGGTAACTGTCCAGAACCAGGATTTAGCCAGAAGAATATAATTCATATAGCATCAAAAATTGAAAAATTAGAAAAGGCATTTGGGTTAAGCAAGGAAAAGATACAGGAGATAATCAGAACTGGGATCTCAAAACTGAAAGCAGAAAGAGATAAAAGAATCCCCCCGCATATAGACACGAAGATACTGACCGATACAAATTCTCTGATGGTTATCGCGCTAAGCCGAGCTTGTGGAGCTTTCAAAGACCAAAAACTAAAGAACATTGCTAAAAGATGCATAGACTTTATATTACAAAGTACTGTAAAAGATGGGGAAGTTTTCCACGCATTTTATGATGGGGAGATAAAGGTTCTCGGAACACTTGAAGATTACGCATCTGTTGCCCTCGCCCTCTTTGAAATATACTTTACAACATTTGAAGAAAAATATCTAGAAAAAGCTATGGAACTTAGCAATAAGATGATCGAGAAATTCTGGGGAGAAAATGGGTTTTCTTTGCAACAGAAAAATTCTGATTTTGTTTTTATAAAAATAAAAGATTTATTTGATTCAGCAGTCCCATCAGCAGTTTCATCAGCAATATTAGCTTTACTTTATGCTTGGAAAATCTCAGGAGAAAAAAGGTTCAAAGAAATTGCAGAAGAAGAAATCAAATTCGATCTTGAAAAAGCTCTGTCGTTCCCAGTAAACTACGCGTTCTTCTTCTACGCAGTAGATTTCTATTTAGGTCCAACTTATGAAATAGTATTTACCGCCAATTCAAAGGAAGAAGCATTCCCACTCATTGAAGAACTATTATCAAGATATGTTCCACAGAAAATTATCTTACTCATCGATAAGGAATCAAAAGATAAAATTTCAAAAATATCTCCATTTGTAAAAGAGTTCGAGATAAAAGATGAAAGCCCCAAAGTTTTTGTATGTCAAGAAGGTATGTGTAAAACCCCAGCCACCGATAAAATTGAGATGCTGAAAAACATCGGAGAAATGTAGAATAATTTAACATAGGCTCTGATATAAAAGCAATATAAGCGTTACCTTATCTTAAATTTTCCTCTTCTGTAATCTGACATTTTTTCCCCGTCGTAATACCATACACGCCAAAAATAAACACCTGAAATTGGCTTTATACTCACCCGACTTGGTAAGAATCTATTCTCGGACACCTCGGCAAATAAGACAGGATTCTGGAAATTTTCATCTAAAGCTATCTCAACAAAATACTTTTTAGCAGATTCAACCGAAAGCCAGGAAAAATAAAATGTTGAAAATTCATCGCTATCCCGTGGAAACACAACTGAAGGAGCAGATGGCAATGTATAAATCCCTTTCTCATTTACTCCGGTCAGCTTTGTCAGAGTTTTTCCTTTATAGCTTCCTCCCCCTTCAAGTATTTCCACACCAGCTGATGTAAATCGCACAACAGCTTGGGTCGTCGTAGTAGAGAAAAAACCAAATTCAACTATACAGTTTACAGAAGTGAATTCTACAATACCCAAAACACCGCCCACCTTCACCCAGAAAGGATTGTTATATCCTCTTTTAGCCTCAATTATGCTAATACTTGAGCCTGGGTAAACTTTAAGTCTGCATACTTGATCAGGTTCTGCAAATATAGATATAAAGGTGAAATCCTTTGATGAGATAGAAAGCGGTAATCTTTTCACATTCCATTCTTCCACCCCATCATACACTTGTAAATCAAAGGGCAACTTAGGTGCAATAAAGCACCCCATCATAGATAATAGAAAAATGATAAAACTGGCCAAAAACTTCCATTTCAAAATCTTCATCAAACAATCATTTTTCACGAGCAAAAACCTTTATTTCTATTCTTCTACTTTCTGACCAATCTTTCTCTAACCTTGCCTTAGCGGAACCATAACCTATAATCCTTATGGGAATCCTCACTCCCTTCTTCAGGAGATATTTTCTCACCTCAAGCGCTCTCATATATGAAAGAATTATGTTGAAATCCTCGTCTCCGGTAGGATCTGCATGTCCTTCTATCTCTATGCTTGCTATTTTATCTGAATTAGAAATTATAATCTCGGCTGCTCTATCTAAAAGAGTAAATGCACCGCGAGGTATCTCCCATCTGCCGACTTCAAATTGTGAAGCCGCTGCTTCAATCAGAGGCAATATTCTCTTTTCTATCTCAGTTTCCCTTTTTACTTCCCTTTCTCTAAGCTCCACTAATGACTTCTCTCTTTCCTTAATTACCTGCTCCAGCAACTTTACTACATAATCATCACCTTCCTCCTCCTTTTCTTTTTCCTTCTTTGTTTTCACCGCCTCTTTCCCTTCTTTCTTTCCGGCTTCATCTCTGCTTTTTTTCCGATCTTCTGTGGTGCTCTCACTCTTTTTATCTTCACCGTGTGGTTTGCCCCCTTCTCCAGTTATTTCTTTAGCAATCGCTTCTATCTCCTCAAACGGAACCTTCAGGTTAACCCATACAATTTCATCTGGTTGGAAAGAAATTTCCTTCTCTCTACCATCGACCTGAATTATATGAATTCCAGGAACACTGACTACCACTCTCTCCGAAATCAACATTCGGGCTTCATTTGGGGACTTCACTAATATTTTTTTCGATGTTGGAATTCCAGAGCGATCAAAAAGTGAAATATACGCCTTTGAGGAGCCTCTTTCGAGAGTTATTTCAAGTTTCCTGGTACTGGCAGTAATTGCGAACTTCTCTTCCTTAACAAGGTAGCCGGGTGAGACCGCTCTGAAGGTCCACTCCCCCTCCGGTAGATTAACTTCGAATTTTCCAGCACTCACCCTTGAGTAAATGCCAATCTCCGGTATGTATATATACCCTGAATCTACTGGATTACTATCAGAATCAATAACTGAGCCAGAAATTCTTATACGCTTTTCCAGATCAGGACCAATATTATAAGTCAGGATACTAAATACACGAAATTTTGGGGTTCCTATCCCTTCGGTTAACCCGAATCCAGCACCACTTCGAATATATAACAGTGGTAGTATCTTATACCCAATTGATACTACCGATTCAACAGGAGTGTTTTCTTTTCTTATATTCTCAAAGGGTATTGAAGATAAAGCTTCAAAAGATAGAGAAAAGTCTGAAAAACTGTAAGAAACTCCTCCTGAGATTAACCCAGAAGATGACATAGATACATCTCCGATTTGTGTTGGTGAAATATACATCATTCCCAATCCACCCGAGATCATAAGTTCGCCTCCCATCAGCAAGCTTTTGTACGTTGAGAGGATTGAAACACGAGGAGATACAACGCCATAGCTTGAGAACTCACCGCCAACAGGAATATTTACCACAGGATTTATTGCCAGAAAGAACTTTTTCTCAAGGTCTAAAATTTTCCATCGAGCTTCCACTATAGGATCTGCAAACTCAAATTCCTTTTGATTTGCTATTTTCATAAGTTGGAAATACAAATTCAACTCAAGATCTTGTAATGTAACATATCCAAGTGATATTCCTCCTGATATAACATACGGTATCATGACTCTGGAATCCACTGTTTTAGTACCTTTTAGAACTTTGAGCTTCAAGGGGGTATCAGAGAAATTGAAGAATAAAACCGAGCTGAAAAATCTCTTAGGTCTGAGCTCTGCAGTTCTTATCACTGAAAAATATCTTACATCCTGAGATAATTTGAAAGCTTGAATATCTACCCCACCAATATCTGCACTAGCTAAATAAGGGGATAGTATTTTCTTCAGAACCACAGCGACTACAATGATACGAAATAAGTTAGACCTCAATTTTATAACAATGAAGGTAATAACAAACTGAAGTAGAAAACTAAGCATTGCTTCTGGCGATGACGCTGAGCAAGAGCATCCTCCACCAACTGGAAGAACCTTGAACCTATTCACAGTTCCACTAAGCTTAACTTGAATCTCAGGCTGCCTTGGATCATCTGTTATAAACTTTACCACATCTTCAAATCTGCCAAATTTACCCTGGGGAGAAAGGACAAAGCGCAATGAATAAGATGCTCCCGCAGGAATAACAATATAGGTTGCCTCAACCGAAAACACCGGCACAGATGGAGGAGTTACCAGAATCTCCACAGGTGCAGAACCAATGTTACTTATAGGGAGAATATATTCAGTAACTTCATCAATATATATCTGCCCAAAGTCTATTTCGGTTCTCTCAATATAAAGTACTGGAGATCCTCCTATACCACTCAACCCAACTTTTACGATACCTCTTGTGAGATCACTTGAATAGATAGTAATTTCACCTCGATACTCTTCAAGCCTTGTTGGTAGAAAATATATAGGGACCGCAATCTCTGATTTCTCCTGAAGCTCAAATTCTTTCTTCTCAATATCCAGTGAGAAAGCTTCTCCAACAATTTCTATCCCTTTGATCTGAAGTGGTAAATTACCTGTGTTTTTCATAATGAGGGACTTTACAACTTTCTTACCTACGCGCACCCTTCCAAAATCAATTTCGTCATCAACATAAATATGTGAATTAGCTCCTTCTCCTCTTATCTGAACAACCACCATAGGAGTGTCCACAGAATTTGATATTATTACCATTGAAGATGTAATCACATCTTCTCTTTGGGGATAGAACTCTACGGATACCGTAATCTGATCAAAGTAGTTGACAATGGCGGGCAGAGATGGTAGGCGAACATACAGATCTTCATAACTACTTAGTGAAATGGAAGCTACATAAAGCGGATCTACACCAATATTCCTTATGCTGATCCTTTCTTCCACTTTCTCACCAAGTCTTACTTTTCCAAAATCTACTGCTTGAGGTTCAACCTGAATTTTCGGATAAGGAGCTAAAGTCTCTTTACTTATCCCTCTACCTCTTAACACCACAGTAACAGGATTCCTATACCATACGTTTGAGTATATGTATAAGATTTTTTCAAACGTTCCAAGAGCATTCGGAGTAAAGTATATATCAATTTTAGATGAAGATTGAGGAGAGACCAAAAACGGAGTAGTAGCTCCCGGGTTGAAAGGTTTTTCTACTTGGATGTACGTTACAAGCAGAGTATAATCTCCAGTATTGGAAATTCCTAACGGCATAGATTTGAACCCTCCAACGACTACATCACCAAAGTCAAGTTCAGAAGGCACAACTACTATACCCGGTACCTCCTCACCTTCCCCAGGTACCCTACCTCTACCAATCAATTGAACAGTAATAGGATTTTTATATATAACATTAGAATAAAGCTGGAGAATGTCTGAGAATATCCCCACAGTTGTAGGTGCAAAATAAACCTTTACACCAGTCGAAGACTGAGGGAGAACTACAAAAGGTAATACCGATTCATACAAAAATGGCGGATTTACTTTAATTTGTGTTACAACAAGGTTGTAAGTTCCTGGGTTTGATATAGTAACCGTCACCGATCTAAATCCGCCTATGGGTACTTCTCCGAAATTGATATTAGATGGATCCACAGATATGTCGGCAGAAACTCCCCTTACATAAGCATTGACATATATTGGGAAGATTATTCCTTCAGTTGGATTTGATGCGACAAATGAAAGTGTACGCAAGAACTCCCCATTTTCCGGAGGCTCAGTGTAAACAGGATACCCAATCCAAGTTCCTGGCTCTAAGAACTGAGTCATAGGTGAGATCAGGAACGGTTGGAAATTTCCTCCGTTAGCTGGATATATATTCAATGAAAGGAAATTCGATCTATTTACAAGTGTTACCTCTCTGGTAGCCCTTTCTCCTACTACAACGTCCTCAAAATTTAAAAATGGCGGGATCACTCCCACTACACTATTTCGGTCTATAACTTCGCCAACCAATAAAATTGAGAAAATCTCTGAAATGGAATTGGAATAAATATTTAGCAGAGATAGAAAGAGTCCCTCCTGAGATGAACCGAACGCAACCGTTATGTCGGCAGTATTTCCTGGAGCAACAGTAAAGTTTGTAGGTGAAGGAGATGAAAATGCTCCACTTTCCCCCGAAGCTTGATTATATACTTTGACATCTTTTATAATAAGGTTCACACGTCCGGCGTTTTTGATCTTGACAATACATTGCTTTGTGTGATTTTTCAGAACAACCCCGCAATTTACAGATGTTTCCGCCTCTATCACAGGAGCTATACCTTTCCCTACAAGCTTTACAGTAAAGAGACCTTCATCATGGTCATCGCTCAAAACACGTATATAATTTACAAATGTGCGCTCCCCCTGAGTTATTCGCCATGGAGAAAATCTAACCCACAGAGGAAATGAACCACCCAAAGGAATAAGAAACGCTGGGATCTCTCCCCCATCCCCAGGTTGAGGTGCTGTAACCCGAAATGGAGAATCAGTGCCAGCAGGAGTTAGAATCATTGTAACTCTAATTGGATAATCACCAATACACAACTGCCCGGGCAAATCTATATTCTGATCTTTCATATTATTCAGGTAAATTACTACCGAGGTTGTTTCCCAAACCGCAACCTCACCAAAATCAACCGTACAAGTAAGAGAATTCCCATAACCCTGACAACCTGCTGGTGTTACTGGTGCGGGAGAAGTAATTCCGATATCCGGATAAAGTGATACCCCCGTTATTGGAACAGAAAAAATACCAGTTGTTTGAGATATTGGCTCGTGCCAACTAAAACTCACACTTGTAGTAAAAACTCCTTCAGAAAGTGTCTGAAAAGAAACACTCATTTTGAAATCCTTATTCCCGGCATCCCATACCTCCCACTTATCATCATTGCATGAAAGATTATCATTTCCTTCATAATCAGGTGAACGCAGTACCTGGAAGAAAAAGCCAGGAGGTTGAAATGAAGTACATGAACCAAAATAATTAATAAATAAAGGTGAAGTAATTTTTACAGATACAGGAGTTCCTTTGTTCGTGATAGTAAGTTCCTCAACTTTTGCTTCTTTAGGTTTTGCGCAAAGAACAATAGGAGTTGGATTTACTTCCACCCCCGTAGCCGGAAACGGCCAAACCTTAATTTCAAACTTCTTACATGCTGTTTTTGATACTGGAGATGAAAAATCATGAATAAAAGGAGATGAAAAATCATGAATAAAAGCGGAAAATGTATAAGGGCATGGATATTCTCCGTTACATGGAGAAAGTGCATTATCAGAAATTACCCCTGTTACTTTTCCTGATATTTCAAGGGTTAGTCCTTCGGGCATAGTTCCCCACACAGGGTACCACCTATACGTTCCGCTCCCCCCTGTAGCTCCAAGCTGGAATCCACCAGACGAAGGGAAAGGATAACCTGCTCCTGACACCGCATAAGGAAGCTCGTACTGTGTAGTTATACTAATATTATTAAAAGCATCAAAAGTTACTGCAGATAAGTAATTTGAATACTTCACAAGTACAACACCGGTCGAGATATCAGCATATGTAGTTCCAGCCACATAAAGGTATTGAACTCCCCAAAGTTCTGCAGATTTACCAACTTCATCAGTTGCACATCGCTCATAGTATGAAGGATACCATGAAGTTGGCTGAACATACCTAGGTGTGATCTCAATGGGTACAGGAACTTCTTCCCTCAGTACCATTACTTTTGCTTTGTCTATTCCATTTTCATTTATTCCATAGAGCAAAGCTATATCTTCAGTTAATTTGCTCACATAAAAAATCATATTGGGGTTATAAAATGTCACAAATTTAGGGAAGTGAGTCTGTCCAGTTGAAGCATTTACCTCTTGATAACATATCTGAGTTGAACCAGGCTCTTGAACCCCCAAACAGTAAAGTGGATTAATATAAAAAATAAGAAATTTATTACCTTTGTAAAAAACAGCATTCGGTTTGAGCTCTTGATAATCTGGGACAAAAGATGCTGCCGTGTTTCCCCCTACCGGTGTTCCCGAAGAACTTATAACTTGAAAATATATATCCCAGTTTGACGCTCGGTAATCTTCCCAGGCGACAAGATAGACTCCGTTACCGTATGCAGCTGATGGATTACGCTTAGGTGCTGGATCAACAGCTATTGCTACAGGAGTAAGAGGTTGAGCAGATAAATCAAAAATAACTCCGCTTATTCCCCCGTTATACTCAAAAGCTAAAAAGACCTGTCCCAAATCTTCGTTAAACGCTAAAGTAGGATTCACCCCTGTAACACCTGCATATGAGTGTTCAACTGCAGCATTGTCACTTCTGAGGATTGAAAGAGTTATATATTCTCCGTACTGATATGCAACAGCATAACTACACCCTGATGCATAACAACCAAATGAAATAGCTGGGTCTGTACCTGAAGCGGTAAAATTTGCGTAGTCAACGTTTCCGTCTGACAGACTTAAAAACTTTGAGCTCAATTGATTATCTTTTTCATACACTATAAGCCATCTTTTATTCACCCAATCAAAAGCTGAAACTGCTTTCCCTATATTCCCAGAATCTATTTTTATAAATCCTTGATTTACAAGTCCACCACCTAAAAAGAATCCAAGTGCGGTGGCTAATAATAAAAGTAGAACAATAAACAAAAATTTTCTTGACTTAAAAATATCCCTCATAGCCACAGAACAGAAAATATATTTCATCCATATATAATTTAAGGCTCTTTATAATCTTAAATAGATAAATATAAGAAAATAGTGATAGATCAAAGACTGCAAAGTTCCCTACTCTCTCTTTCTCTTTTTTGTTCTTATAGAAATATAATATAAAGTGAAAGATGATTTTTGAAAATCAATAACTTAGTGTTAGTTTCATCAAAAGTTTTATCAAAAGTTTCATCAGAAGTTCTATCAAAAGTTCCATCAAAAGTTTTATCGGAAGTTTTATCAAAAGTTTTATCAAAAAGCAGATGCTAAAAAGTCGGAACAATATATTATACTCAATAAATTGTAAAATTTTCTACGATGTTTCATAGGATACTGTTTTTTGGGTGGGCGATTTTAGTCGTATGGAATGCGAGCAGAATTGTTACGATCCCCTTTCAGGAAATTCCTCACATTGATAAGCTTCTTCACATGATCTTTTACATCCCCGGAGGATACACGGCATTTTTGTTCATCAGAAGCTTCGGAGTAAAATCTTACTCACTTGCCT
Organism: uncultured bacterium; assembly: GCA_938036315.1. GTDB lineage: Bacteria > Calescibacteriota > Calescibacteriia > Calescibacteriales > Calescibacteriaceae > CALHPK01. Next base: position 96,026 of record CALHPK010000001.1, read on the forward strand.
TTTTAATTTCTAGCTGTATAGCTGTTTTAGATGAATTCATTCAATCGCTAACACCTCACAGGGACCCAAATATATTTGATATTTTTGCCGACCTTATAGGAATAATTTTAGGTCTTTTTCTTGTGCGTCTGAAAGAAAATTTATCAGTTACACGAAAATAAAATCAACAAAAAAAAACAAAAACTCCGGAAAATTTTTTTGTTTTTTTCATCAAAAAAGAATTCAAAATTTATAATGGAAAATAAATATTTTTTTAAAAAAAAGAGGAGGTAACAGATATGAAAAAAGGGAAAGGAGGTGGGGGAGGAAATGGAAAAGAAGTCGCTGGGGATCCACATCATAGCAGAGTTATATGGTTGCAACCCGGCTCTACTTGATGATGAAAAATTCATAACCGACACTCTTGTAAAATCAGCTAAAAAGACAAAAGTCACTGTAATAGATCACATCTCACAAAAATTCGAACCTCAGGGCGTCTCAGCAGTAATTATCATATCGGAGTCTCACCTTGCAATTCATACCTGGCCAGAATTCTCATATGCAGCTCTGGACTTTTACACCTGCGGACAAGAAGATCCAGAACCCGCAGTCAGAGAAATAGCAGAATCCCTTGGAGCCCGAGATATCACCATATTCAGAACAGAAAGGGGTAATATTGAAAAAATCAAACTCTTCACCAGAAAGAGACGAGAAAGCAAAAAATCTAAAAAAGAAGACACCACTAATAATAATAAAGAAGGAATCATAATTACAGGAGAGAATGGAGAAAGTGAAAAAACCAGAACTACAGAAATACAAGTTCTACTTTGATTGGACTGACAACTCCTCGGGGATCTTCTATACTATAGAGGAAATAATAGCAAGCCGAAAAACTAAATTCCAGCAAGTTGACATATTGAAACTAGGAGAAATTGGACTTTCTCTTGTAATAGATGGTAAAATTCAAATCGCTGAACTTGATGAATTTGTATATCACGAAGTTATAGTTCATATACCAGCAATAACATTCGGTAATCCAGAAAGGTTCCTGATAATCGGTGGTGGTGATGGCTGTGCCCTCAGAGAAGCCCTAAAGTACAAATCTGTAAAAGAAGTAACTTTGGTAGATATAGATAGGGAAGTGGTTGAAATGTGCAAAGAATATCTTTCCCATATAAATATGGGAGCATTTTTCGACCCTCGCTCACGCGTGCTGTATGAAGACGGAAGAAAATTCATAGAAACAACTAATGAAAAATTCGATATAATAATAATGGATACTGTAGACCCACTTGAATTCGGACCCGCATATATGCTCTTCACAAAAGAATTTATGGAAAAAATAAAAGACAGATTGACCGAAAACGGAATAGTTATAATTCAATCCAACACCATATACCCAGGAGGTAGTAGATTTCTCCACGCTATGTACAGAACCATAGAAGCCACATTCCCAAAAGTGTCATTTGCATCAGCATATTTGAGATCTTTTATGCTCAACTGGGCATTCATCATAGGTTCAAAAAGAAGAATCCCCGAAGAACTAAGCTATGATGAGATTAAAGCCTCACTATCTACAATTGAAACAAAATATCTCACCCCAGATATATTTAAGGCATGTATAGCAAAACCCAAATTCTTCATCGAAGATATCAGAAAATCAAATGAAATAATCACAGATAAATCACCAATATTTGCAATCTGAATGATTTTTATCAAATAAGTTATCACATCTATATATAAAAACCAACAATCCGGCCTGCCACAGGTAAACCAAGATTTCATACCCTACATCCCTACAAAAGCAAACTGAACTCTGAGCAAATTTATTGCAAATTATTATACATAAACTCAAAGTTTACACAATTATCTAAGATAGATCGCAATTTATGAATATATCTGACATACTCAAGCTTACAAAAATAAGGATATCCTTAGCTAACTGTCTATCTGCAATTAGTGGATTCGCCATAGCTGGGGGAGAAGTTATATCTATCAGATCAGCAATTTTATTTTTAGGGATTTTTTTTTAGCAGGCGGAGCAAGCGCCTTTAACGAAATATTAGAAAAAGAACAAGATAAAATTATGCTCAGAACTATGTCCAGACCTATCCCAGCTAAAAGTATGTCACTAACACAAGCGTATATTATCACTGCAGTATATACAATTTTGGGGATTGTTCTGTGCTACCAGATTGGGATATTGACTGCAATCACTGCTGTTTTAGCACTAGTATTGTATGTTTTTATCTACACTCCGCTAAAAAAAATAACATCGTTTTCTTTATTTGTAGGGGCATTGGTCGGAGCTTTACCTCCACTTTCAGGCTATGTAGCAGGAAGTAGCGGAATAATAAAAACCGAAGCGATACTTTTGGGAGCATTCCTATATTCCTACCAGATACCACATACACTATCTTTGTTCTACATTTTCCGTGACGATTACCTCAGATCTGGATTTAAAAACTTTGCAAGCCTTGAACCAGCAAGACTCAAAAGATTAATCATCATATCGCTAATTCCCAACCTGCTTTTCGGTGTGATCCTTATGGCAAAAATAAATTTGGTATTATCTCTTATTCTATCCGGCGGTTCTGTGGTCGCATTTGTAAAAGCAAATCACAATATCAAATCATTATTTCATATACTCAATCTCTTTATGGTTTCAACTCTGGCACTGATAATTTTGGATTCAATTTTCACAAGATATTAGCGGAATAAAAGTATGTATTTTTGCAATTTTGCAATACAGACAACAGTAACAAAATTATATACTTATCGTATCATTAGGGTTGATACTGCGCAGATCGAAAATGAAACTGTATTTAAAAGATCTTGTGAAATATGCTGGGGCCTCTGGGGACTTCAACGAGATACACTACAATTATGAAGTCGCAAAACAGGCTGGGTTTGAACGCCCAATAGTTCACGGGATGCTAACTATGGCACTGTGTATAAAACGCGCAACAAAAGAAAAGAAAATATCATATAGCCACATAAAAAAAGTAAAAGCCAAATTTCTGACACCAATACTTGTGGAAGAAGAAATTGAATTCAAAGTTGAAGAGAAAAATCCAAAACTCATATCCGTTTTATGCATAAAACAAGATGGTAAAATATCAGCAGAATGCGAAATAGAGCTGAAATAACAAAAAATAAAAGACTAATATGGGAACACTGATCTTCGATTGCGACCCAGGAATAGATGACGCAATAGCCCTCGGATTATTTTCCGGACTGCTCAAAAAATCTCAATATAGCAACTTTAACGTATATATTGTAGCAACATGGGGAAATGTTCCTCAGGACAAAACCTTGGTAAATTCCATAATATCAAAAAGCATATTTGAAATCAATTGTAAGATTGCAAAAGGAGAAAGCAAACCCCTGAAAGCGTCCCCCGTGCATGCCAAAAAAATACACGGTGAAGATGGACTCGGAGGAGCCGCAAAAAAATATATAACCAAGACAAAAATAGAAACCGAAGAGGTTATGGATCTGAAGGAATTAATCAAAATACTAAATGATAGCAAAGATAAAATTCATATAATAGCAACGGGTCCCCTTTCTTCAACAGCACAAATTATACAAAAACTTGGAGATCAATTAGAAAGGATAGTGTGGATGGGTGGAAGTTTCTTCCATGATGGGAATTTTACCCCCTACGCTGAATTTAACTCTTACTGTGACCCTGACGCTGTGAAAGTTCTTTTTGAATTCGCAAAAGAAAAAAAATGTGCTGAAATCGTCCCACTTGATGCCACAGAAAAAACCCAAATGGAAACAGATAAGTTTTTAAAGCTGATAGAAGATCAAAATTATAAAGCCTTTATAGAAGATATAACAAAAAACACACGCCTTATCACCCTTCACGATCCACTGGCGGTTTTTACATTCTTTTTCCCAGAACATACAAAAAAGTTTATAACAGTATCTCATATAGATACAAAAGCGTTCAGAGGTAAAATAAGTTCAATAATAACCCCCACAGGCTTCCTAAAAGTGGTATATGACTTTGATAGGGAAAAGTTTATAGAAAGTATCAGAATCGCATTCAAAAAAGGTTAAGAGTCACCCCCTATTTATGACACTCTCTATTTTCTTTTTAAGAACCTCTGGAGTAAATGGCTTGACTACATATTCAGAAACCCCCAAATTTATTGCCTCTAGAACTTTTTCTTTGGACGTCTCAGCAGTCACCATTATAACACGAACACCCTTCAGATCTTGATCTTTTTTCATCTCCTTTAGGACATCAAGCCCGCTCATATTCGGCATATTCCAATCTAATAGCACAACATCAAATTTTTTCTGTTTAAGAATTCTCAGAGCTTCGGCTCCGTCAACAGCTTCCTCAACATCATCAAAGCCGATCTTCTTCAGCACACTCTTTAATATCTTCCTTATAGGCTCATGATCATCTACGACAAGAATCCTCATATCCTCCCCTCTGAATAATACTATATCTTGTTAATTTATCAGTCGTCTCATAAAACAAATCTATTTATTAATTTATTACTTAATCGACATTTATAAAACAAAGCAAATAAGGTTTATAGGAGACTCCAAAGGGCGGAAATTTTAAAATTTCCATAATGAAAAGGTACAGAAACGAGGTCGGAGATCAGGAATTGAAAGAACTGATCGAAAGATATAAGGACATAGCGAGAAAAAACTTCAAGTCAGTCTGCGTCCTGATGGGAGGAGAATCAGAAGAAAGAGACATATCAATAAAGACAGGAAAAGCAATCTCACAAGCTCTCAAGATGAGAGGATATAAAGCTATCGAGGCTATTTACCCATCGCCGATCGAAATTATAAAAAATGCAGATGCAGTATTTATAGCATTACATGGGAGATACGGTGAAGATGGTGCATTCCAAGGACTGCTTGAGATCCTTAAAGTCCCATACACATCTCCAGATCACATCGTTTCAGCCCTTTTTATGGATAAATCTCTTACACGCCTTATAGCACCACATATACTAAAACACCCAAGATACGAAATTTGCTTCTCCCCAGATGATGCCCTCGAAAAGTCCAAACACTTCGATATCCCCTTTGTTATAAAACCTTCCTTTTCAGGCTCGTCCTTCGGAATAAGCATTATAAAAAATAAACATGATCTAAAAGACAAAATCAAAACAGCATTCGAATACTCATCACGAGTTATAATAGAAGAATTTCTAGATGGAGCAGAACTTACAGTCGCGGTATTTGAATCCAGACCTTTGGGATGCCTTGAAATAAAACCAATACAAGACGAATTTTTTTCATTCTCGGCAAAATATCAAGGAAAAGCCGAATACATAATCCCACCGACAATCGAAGATTCAGCAGTAGAGGAAGCTCTATACACATCTCAAAAAATATGCGAAATTTTCCACATCAGGGGAGCAGTAAGAGTAGATTTTAAAATGAAAGGGGACATCATATATTTTCTTGAACTCAATACTATTCCTGGAATGACCGAACACTCACTGTATCCGAAAATAGCAAAGTGGAGAAATATTGATTTCCCCGACATGGTAGAAGCAATCTTAGGCACAGCATCACTGAAGATAAACGAAAGATAGTTATTATTCAGTGGCACTAAATAGACACAAGTTTCTTTCTAAACCTATACCTTATTATTGACATAAGTGTGATAAGGATTATTGTCAGTAGAACAAGAACAACTCCAACACCTGCAGCATTGATATGAAAATCTTTTTGAGGACGTGATACCCAATTGAACATCTGTATGGGCAAAGCAGTAAAGGGAGATAATAGCCACTCAAAGGAGATGAATGGATAATCAGATTTAAAAGGTGATGGCGGTAGAAAGGCAATAAAAGTTAGTGCCCCGACAGTTATAAGTGGAGCAGTCTCACCTATCGCACGCGTCAGAGCCATTATAAAACCCGTAATTATCCCACCGAAAGAATAAGGAAGTATATGATGAACCAGAGTTTCAAACTTCGTACTCCCAAGAGAAAAGGCTGCTTCCCTTATGGTATAGGGGAAAGCGCGAACAGATTCCCTCGTTGTCACAATAACAATAGGAAGAACAAGTACACCCAAAGCTAAACCACCTGTTATAATACTCTCTCCAAATCCGAAAACCTGGGCAAAAATACCAACCGCTAAAAGTCCATAAACTATAGATGGAACCGCAGCCAAATTATTTATGTTCACCTCTATAATTTTTGTAATAATATTCTTTTTAGCATATTCCTCAAGGTATATTCCTGCTAAAACCCCCACGATAAAAGCAAACGGGAGCCCAACAGAAAGGATAAGCAAAGTACCAACCCAGGCAGACAAAATACCCGCTTCTGAGGCTCTTCTTGACGGATACGAAAGGAAAAACTCTTTCCTAATTCGTGGAAGCCCATCCCAAAATATATCAACAACAAGAGCAACCATAAGAGAAAAAACAACAGCAATAAGTAAAAAAGAGAGAAATATAAAAAGATTCTCCCTAAACCTGAACTTTGTTACCACTGAACTATAATCGATCATCTTAACCTACCAAGGGCATAATTTAATCTTTCGTATATCAGTGAGTAAGAAGCCAGAAATTTTTCCGGAAACTTTACTGCCTTCATCCATAAGGAAAACTTCATCATTAACTTTTCCCATAAGTTTCCCTATAATCTTCCTTCCATCTTTTTTTGTAATCTCAACCTTCATCCCTTTGAATCTCTGGAAATCTTCGTCTGTCTTAATCTCTCTATCTGCTCCCGGAGATGACACTTCTAAGACGAAACTTTTGTGAATCATAGACTCAAGATGGGGCTCGAGATTACGAGAGACGAATACACAATCATCAATCGATACAAATCTATCATTCCTATCTATAAAAACTCGAATAATCAACCTTTTTCCACTATCTTTGATTTGGATATCGTGGACACTAAAACCGCAAGATAATATTTTTCTTTTTATAAAGTCTATAACTTTTGAAAAGTCTTCCATATGTAGAGGTTGCAAGACTACATTAAACTTTATCTAAACTTCAAATGCTTTTACATAGCGGTTTCCCCAGGATTTAGGACTATAACTCCTTTTCTGAATTTAGGTGGGAGGTATTTTTTCAGCTCATCTGGAGTTCCCGCAAGAACAGGGAACGTTCCATAGTGCATAGGTATTATGAATTTGGGATTCAGAAGTTTTATAGCTTCTGCTGCCTCCCGAGGTCCCATGGTGTAAAATCCCCCTATACATATAAGAACAAGATCTGGAGAATAAAGTCGCCTTATCAGTGCCATATCGCCAAAAACCCCTGTGTCACCGGTATGGTAGATCTTAAATTTATTAGGGAACTCAACAACGAACCCACAAGGATTACCACCCTCCGCCATCCCCCCACCATCTAATATCCCGGAACTGTGAACCGCTGGAACCATCGAAACCTTTATCCCATCAATATCTACAGTCCCGGATATGTTCATACCAATCACCTGTTCCTCAGGAACACCTTTTGAAACTATGTACCTTGAAACCTCGAAGATAGAAACAATTTTGGCTTTCGTTTTTTGAGCAATCTCAGGAGCAGAACCAACATGGTCAAAGTGCCCGTGAGTTATGAGTATCACATCTACTTTCTCTATATTTTTAGCAGTCTCAGGAGCCTTAGGATTATCTACCCATGGGTCCACAAGCATAATCCTACCATCAGGAGACCTTATGCAGAAAAAAGAGTGACCAAACCAAGTTACCTCAATACCTTTGAATCTTTTCTTTTCTGATTTCCCAATTTTCTTCCCAGTAGCCATAGCACATAAAATTTTAGCGTAAGAGAATAGACTTTGCCTAAATCAAAAATATTCCAGCAAGGGAAACTTAGCGCGTCTCAGATATGATAAACAAATAAAATGTCTTAAAACAGTTAAAATGTCTTAAAACAGTTATAAAACAGTTTTATAAAATAGTCTTACGACCTTAGAAATTGATCAACTTCTCGATTGAAAACTTCATACATTTCAAACATAAAAGCATGAGAACCGCCAGAAACCACCTTCAGAATAGAATTTTTTATCTTGCTAGCTATAAACTCCGACTTTGATGGAGGAACCATCTTATCTCTATCACCTGTGATAACTAAAGTCTCTGCTCTGATCTTAGGTAGATCCTCCTCGGAATTGTGCTCTATAACTGCGTTCAACTGCTTTATGAACCCCTTAACATTGAATCCATCCTTGATATAATCTCGGAAAAATTCTAAGATAACTTCAAGATTCTTCTCCGCAAACTCAGGCGTGAATATGTTTCTTGAAAGGAAATTCAAGAGCCTTTCGGGCTCTATATCGATAAGAATATTTAGGTAACTCTTTAGAACTTCACTATCTACCCTGTCTATGTCGAGCCCTTTTGTAAATTTCAGCCCTTCCCTGATAAGCTTTTTTTCATTTTCATCAAGTTTTGCAAGAGAGCAAGCTATAACCAGCTTATCAACCATCTGAGGATACTTAGCGGCAAACTTCTGAAGTATCATTCCCCCCATTGATGCTCCGACAAAGTTTGCCCTCTCAACACCCTCTTTATACATCACTGCATAAATATCATAAGCCATATCTTGCGTCGAAAAAAAGCTGTCTGGGACTTCGCTCTTCCCAATTCCCCTGTTATCGATCAGAAAAATTTTATAACTTTCTGCAAAGTGAGGGACTTGAAAAATCCATCCCCTACTACTCATGCCAAGCCCCATGATGAGAAAAAGGGGAACTCTTCCCTTCCCTACCACCTCATAATATATCTTTACCCCATCAAAAGATACTGCGTAAGGCATAACAAAACTATATTAATCTTAATCTCGATAAAAAATTTTAGATGATTTTACAAATTCGCTACACTCTGATAGGATTAATCTTGCACAAGAACAAGAATCAGAAAACAGCAAAGATAAACAAAAAAAAAGATAATAACTATAAAGCAAATCAAATATGGAATTTATGTTACGGGATGTATATCTCACGCTCTCTCTCATTGTATTCGAAAATTTCAGCAAATCTTCCCCAGGTTATGATAGTATCAAGTTGCCTTTTTGCCTCCGATGGAGAAAAATGTTCCTTCAAAATATCGTAAAACATATCCGCCTTGATTTTCTTTTCTCTTCTGATACTGAGAATATCTATTATTTCTTTTACAATAGGAACATTTTCCATAAGTAGTTCCTTGAAGATTTCTTTTTGCCTGAGCTGATCTAATTCTGAAAAAAGTTTCCCGCGTTCGGTAAGTATAATATCTCCCTCCCTCATCTGGATAAGTTTAAGTATTTGCGCAGCTTCAAGAATCGGATAAAGATCATCAACATCGAGCATAAAATTTTGAGATATCTCAAAAAGATCTATTCTCTGTCTGTCATGCATGATATCTCTGAGAATATCTAAAAGACCAATAATGCTGTTTGGTGAAACATGAGGAAGCCTTATATATTTAACCTTCTTCACCTGGGGAACTTGAGCTATATTCTCAGAAATCATCGTGTGAATCTTATCGATGAGTCCCTGTAGAGATTTTAAATTTCTCGGATATGAAAGTTCTAATGGTAAATCTGAAATCACCTTTCCTCCTTTGCCCAAAATTATAATCCTATTAGCCATAAGCAGAGCCTCTTCGATATTGTGAGTTACCATAAAGCAAACCTTCACATTAATCTTTCCAGACAATAGCATTTCCAAAAAATCTCTTCTGACCGCCTCTGCTGTGAGGAAATCAAGGTTCGAAAATGGTTCATCCATAAAGAGAACTTCTGGATCCGACGCTATAGCTCTTGCTATACCGACTCTTTGCTTCATTCCTCCGGAAAGCTCCTTAGGGTAGGCACTTTCAAAGCCGTCAAGACCGACCATATCTATAACCTCAGTGGCTTTTTTTATTCTCGCATTCTCATCCAGATTTTTGTCAACCGAAAGTAGGACGTTCTCAAGTACAGAAAGCCAGGGGAGTAAAGCAAAACTCTGAAAAACGAATCCTATTTTTGGCCTTACTTCCTCGAGTTTTCTACCTTTGTAAAAGACCTCCCCAGAAGTTGGGGGTTCTAATCCGCTTAGGATTCTCAGAAGTGTTGATTTTCCAACACCCGACTGGCCAAGCATAACTGCAAAATCCCCTTGAAAAATTGCAAGATCAAGCGGAGGGATCACCTCTATGTATGATGAGTCCCTAACAAATCCCTTGGTCACCCTTTTTGCCTCTATTATAACCTCTTTCATATTCTTCATATTGTGCTCAGCACCTACCACAGTTCCTCAATATTCAGAAAAAATTAATGAATTTTTATCTTCATTCCTATCTTCTCTTCCAAAGCTTTTTTGTATAATCCCCATCCGACGAATAGGTCTAATATAGCTATACCTGTTGAATCAAAAATAATTCTTCCGCCACTTGGAACCCTTTTTTTTCCCGCAACTATTTCTCCAAGTTCTGCAAATATGATGCTATCATCTATAAGTCCTTCAGATAAGGGAACATTTATTTCTCCCCCGTGTTTTGCCTGCTCTGTATCATCAACAATAACTACAGATTCCCTGATAATCTCGGGATATAACTCCTGTTTTCCCGGAGCATCTGCTCCCATAGCATTTATAAGCTTTGCGTTGGCAACATGTTCTGGTTTCAAAAATGGAGAAGTTGACGGTGTTAAAGTTATCACTACATCGCAGATGGAAAAATCCCTTAGATCTTTTGCAACGGAGAATTTGACTCTGAGCTTACTTAGAAAGTCCCCAAGACTTTTTACAGCTTCATCAGATATATCATATATCAGAATATCGGAGATGTCAGCAATATAAAGCATCATAATAATCTGTGTTCTTGCTTGAGCTCCGCATCCTATAAGTCCTAATTTCACCTTTTTTCTGGTATCCTGAAAGAGATACTTAAAAGCCACTGCACTGGCTGCTCCTGTTCTCATTGCGGTCAGAAAAGTGGCATCGCAAACAAAAGCCAGCGAGCCTGTTGCAGAATCTACCAGAACAAAAAAACCAACAACAACAGGTAATCCTATTTCCCTGTTGTTAAAATGGATACTCACGAGCTTAGCACCAGTGATAACTTCTCCGCCCAAATCAACAACTGTCGGCATCACCCTCATATCTCCATCATGGTAAGAAAAATAGATTTTCTGTGGCATCTGAACTCCCTTTTTACTCCCAGCATAATAGAAAGCTTTTTCAACACAACTGAAAGCAAGCTGTGGAGTCAAAAGTCTCTTTACATCTTCAATTGTAAGAAATAAAGTTTCCTTCTCAATGGAACCAAAATAGTCATAAACAGCCTTCAGCTCAACCTCATTCATAGATTGAATTATTACACAAAAATAACATTGAAAACATTACACAGAATTATTAAGGGCAAAATAACACCAGAATAAATCGAAAAAAGAAGAAATCCACCAAAAGTAGAACAATCACATAGAAATCGATCCTTTCCTAAACTCTGTTTCACCTATTTTCACGTTCAAGAGAGCCGGTTTGCTTTCTTCTGTCATATACTGCAAAGCTCGCCCCAAAGCAGGCTTTATTTCATCAGGATACTGAACATACTCGCCATATCCACCCAATGCCTCAACAACTTTGTCGTACCGCGAAAAATCAAGAGTAGTAGCTATGGCTCTACCATACATAGGAACTTGCGCTCTTTTTATCTGAGTCCATCCAGCGTCATTCCCAATAACTCCCAAAAACGGTACTTTGAACCTAACAGCAGTATCATATTCAAAACCATTAAAACCAAAAGCTCCATCCCCGAACACAACAATTACTGTGTGATCTGGTTTTTCAAGCTTTGAGGCTATAGCAAATGGGACTCCAACACCCAATGTCCCAAACGGGCCAGGATCAAGCCATCCACCAATCCAGGTCGGCTTTAAAAAATATGCTGCAGACCCCACAATATCTCCGCCATCCCCTATAATTATCACCTTCTCACCTAAAGAATCAACAAATTCTGCAAGATCTTTACAGAGTCTCAACGGATTAATAGGGACTGAATTTGAACTGGCCTCATGATAGACTTTCTCTACTCTCTGCCTCTCATGATAAGAAAGTTCTTCAACCCACTTTGAAAACTTCTCCGGACCCCAATCGCAAAGTTCCGAAACCTGTATCAAGCATGATAAAGGATCACACACCTGGGATATATCTCCCGGTTTATTTCTCTTGAGTTCCTCTGGATCTAAACCAACCCTGACCAAAAGCGCACTTTCATTAATCTGTCTTCCATAGTCGAGTCTGAAGTCAAGAGGGACTCCAGCAAGCAACACAAAATCTGCTTCCGACAAAGCTTGCTTTCTACAAAACCTGAAAAGAAGTGGGAAATCTTTGCCCAGCGCTCCTCGAGCGAGACCATTGAGGAAAACTGGAACTCCAAGCGTCTTACAAATTTGCTTCACGGTCCCCTTATACTTTGACCATGCTATTTCACTGCCCAAAAGCAGAACGGGTTTCTTACACTCTTTTAGTTTTTCAAAAATTGAATACGCAGTAGACTTTGGACACTCAGGTCTTTTGTAGTAATACTCAAGAGGTGATAGATCATCACAGGGGGAAAAGAGGATATCCATTGGCATCTCAAGATACACCGGTCCTGGGTTACCATCCATAGCTATTGAAAAAGCTTTAGCTAGATACTCAGGTATATCTTCTGTGCGTGGGACTTGCGCAGCCCACTTTGTAATAGGTTTCATAACAGAAATGTGATCCATCTCTTGTAATGCTCCCTTTCCACGAAGAAATGTTGGGGCTTGCCCGCCTATTACTATCAACGGGGAATTCGCCCGCCATGCATTCGCAACCGAAGTAACAGCATTCATAACCCCAGGACCTGCAGTAACCGCCGCAACCCCAGGTACACCACTAACTCTTGAAGATGCATCAGCAGCAAATACGGCCGCCTGCTCATGCCTATAATCTATAACCTTAACGCCATAATCAGCACAACCCTCATATATCTCCATTATGTGACCACCACTCAGAGTATGAAGATACCTAACACCATACTTACTCAGTATCTTACCTACTAGTCGCCCTCCAGTCATCATAAAATTTTATCAATTGCAAAAAAATAAACTTAGAATTTCACAAAACTCAGTACCACAAGTAAAGTCAATCCTTCCCCAAAATATCTATATATTTCAAAGATAAAAACGAAAATATTTACTATTAGCTTAGGTAATAACTGAACAGATGGAAGAAATCGGTGAAATATCTATAGTAAGTTTGATTAAAGAATATCTTCCAGCAATTTTGATAATATTTGCGGTATCATTACCTTTGATTCTTCAAAAACCAATCTTCGGTATATATATTATAACTTTCTTAATTCCTATCTCCCCATCAGTTTCAATAGGAGAAACAGCAGTAAGAGATATAACACTGAGAGCAGAAGATATAATTTTCGTAGCAACACTGATCTCGTGGGGAATCCACGGGTTCAAAATTCCAAAAAATGGAGACGGAGTAAAAATAGTTAAAGGACTTGCCCTTTTAGCTTTGTTTCATGCAATCTCAACTTTCTTTTACCTTTCACCATATCGCATGAATGCTCAACTTCTTTTTCTTGCAAAGTATGTCCAATACTGGTCGTACTTCGTTCTTGCATTTTCCCTTATAGAGAATAAAGAGGATATCAAGAGAGTAATCCTGGCATTTTACCTTGGAGTATCGCTTGCTCTGGTATACTGGCTCGGAGAAGTTGCAGACGGCAAAATAGGAAATGAAATACGTTTCCCTTTCCACCGCAGATTCGCCGGCAGAGAAAATGTAGGAATATTCTGTTTTGGAGTCATGGCTATTTCTTTGCCATTTTTACTAAACTCAAGGGGGATCAAAAAACTGTTTTTCGCTGTTTTTTTTGCATTAGCAACCGTAGTGTACTTCAGAACACTATCGAGGGCTTCATATCTGGCTGGATTAACATGGCTTATATTCTCTATTTTATTCTTGAGGAGAAAAGATATTCTCTTGACAACTTTGGCTATCACAATAGTATTCCCATTTATTGTCCCAGATTACGTTATCAGAAGAATAAAGTATACTTTCGAAGGAGCCGGAGGTGGAGAGATACTAGATACAATATATGTGGAAAGCTCAGCATTCGTAAGACTAGGACGGTGGGAATACTTCTTACTTGACCAACTTCCAGAAAGTCCAATAATTGGGTTTGGAATACTAGGCGTGGGACTTATGGATAACCAATACCTTAGAGTCTGGGGCGAAGCAGGAACAGCAGGGTTTATAGTCTTCTTATACATCATAAAAAAACTTTGGGAACTATTTTTCAAAACATATAAAATAGTAAAAAGTGAAAACAGCAAAGAGGAATACACAAAGGCACTTTCTATCGGCATGATAGGCTGGTTCGTGGGGATTTTAGCTCATATGATACCTGCAAATACATTTGTTATACTTCAAACCGCCGAGATGTTCTGGCTACTTTCCGGAACCATAGCATCACTTCAAAAAATAAAAATAGAAAATGAAAAAGAAAAACTGACTAAAGCTGAAGCATAATTTTTCTAAGTTCCCTTATCTTATCCCTTACCTTGGCAGCTCTTTCAAACTCAAGATTCTTGGCATACTCTCTCATTTTTTTCTCAAGTTTACTTATAGTCTCTGGAATCTTAGAGGGAGGTAGATCTGTTATAGGGAACTCTCCCCAATCAATATCCTCTATAGCTTCTTTTTTATCTTTTGTTATCACAAATTCCTTTATATCTTTTTTGATACTTTGCGGAGTGATACCGTGCTTTATGTTATAATCAAGCTGAATCTTTCTCCTCCTTTCCATCTCAGCAACAGCTCTTTCAATAGAGCTTGTTATCCTATCGGCATATAAAATGACCTTGCTCTCAATATTCCTTGCAGCTCTACCTGCTATCTGGATCACAGATCTTTCCGACCTGAGAAAACCTTCTCTATCAGCATCAAGTATAGCAACTAAGGCAACCTCGGGGACATCTAATCCCTCTCTGAGCAAGTTTATACCAACAAGAACATCAAAAACACCAAGTCTTAGGTCTCTCAAGATATCCATCCTCTCCACAGTGTCTATTTCAGAATGTAGATAACGAGTTTTTATTCCGAGCGAATTTAAGTATTCAGACAGCTCCTCTGCTTGCCTTTTTGTTAAAGTCAAAACAAATGCTCTGTATCCATTTCTTACGACTTCCCTTATTTCTGAAACCACATCCTGAATTTGGTTCTGCGCGGGCTTTACAACAACTGGAGGATCCACAATTCCTGTAGGTCTTACTATCTGTTCAACGACATTTTCTGCAATATCTAACTCCCAATCTCCCGGCGTAGCAGATACAAATATAACGTATCTCATAAATTTTTCGAACTCTTCGAACTTTAGAGGTCTGTTATCATAGGCTGAAGGAAGGCGCCAGCCGTAATCTATAAGGTTTTTCTTGCGGGTGAAATCACCTTTATACATACCACGAAGCTGAGGGACCGTTATATGACTTTCATCTATAAATATGAGGAAATCACCCTGAAAGTAGTCGAATATAGTATACGGAGGATCGCCAGGTGATCTGCCATCAAAATGTCTTGAATAATTCTCTATCCCTTTACAGTACCCAAAATTTTCAAGCATCTCAAGATCGTGCTGGACTCTCCTTTTTAATCTTTCCGCTTCAACCAACTTTCCTTGCTCCAAAAACTCACTATAGACCTTTCTCAATTCTTCTTTTATTGATCTCAGGGCTTTTTCCATCTCATTGCGCGGAGCTATATAATGATTCCCAGGATAAATTTCAATCTCTTCTAATTTTCCCAAAACAGTCCCAGAAAGAGAATCAATAACATATATTGATTCGATCTCATCTCCAAAAAATTCAAATCTTATAGCTTGTGACTCTTCATACGCCGGAAAAACATCTACTTTGTCCCCTTTTACCCTGAAGGTACTTCTTTTGAACTCAAGATCACTTCTTATGTAGCCAGCTGAGACAAGCTTTCTTAGGAATTCCAACATCGATATTTTCTGCTTGCGCTTGACAGCTACTTTCAGGCCACCGTAGTAATACGGCGAGCCGATATTGTATATTGCTGAAACCGTTGCAATAACTATAACATCTTTTCTTGTAAGAACAGATCTTGTTGCAGAGTGTCTTAGCCGATCTATCTCCTCATTTATAATAGCTTCCTTCTCTATATAGAGATCATATTCTGGCAGATACGATTCAGGCTGGTAGTAATCATAATATGAAACAAGATATTCAACCGCATTGTTGGGGAAAAAACTTTTGAATTCAGTGTATATTTGTCCGGCGAGGGTCTTATTTGGCTCTATTATTATTGCTGGCATACCCAAAGCTGAAATAACGCAGGCCATAGTGTAGCTTTTCCCAGAACCAGTTACTCCCAGCAGGACCTGAAACCTTTTCCCCTGCCTTACTCCGTCAACTAAAGAAGATATAGCTTTCGGCTGATCTCCACGCGGAGAAAAAGGAGATTCAAGGCGGAATTTGGAATTTCCACTGGTAGTGATAATATTATTCACCAGCGATAATGTGCAAAAGTTTTATTAGCTTCTGCCATCTTGCGTAATTCATCTTTCATCTTTACAGCCCCGCCCTTACCTTCCGCAGCATCCAATATTTCATAAGCAAGTCGCTCCTCCATTGTTCTCTTATCCTTCCTATCTCGAGCCGCTTGAACAATAAAGCTAAGAGCAAGATGAAGTTTCCTTTTAGGAAGACACTCAACTGGTATCTGATAAGTTGCACCACCAACACGCCTTGATTTCACTTCCCACTCCGGTTCAGTATTTTCAATTGCCCTTTTAAAAACCTCAACCGGATCTTTACCAGTCTTATTTTTTATAATGTCAAATGCACTGTAAACTATCCATCTTGCTAGCGATTTCTTACCATCCCACATAATCTTATTTATGAGCTTTTCAACCTCTACCGACCTATATAAAATATCCGGCTGTATCTGTCTGACCTGAACCTTACCTTTTCTTGGCATCTGTCAACTTACCTCCCTTTTACCTCCCTTTAGCTGGCCCCTCCTTCGGTCTTTTCGCTCCATATTTGGATCTTGATTTCCTTCTCCCTTCAACACCAGCCGCGTCTAAGGTACCCCTTATTATATGATATCTGACACCTGGCAGATCTTTCACCCTGCCGCCTCTCACAAGTACAACCGAGTGCTCCTGCAAATTATGCCCTATCCCCGGAATATAAGCTATAACTTCTCTCCCATTAGATAACCTAACTTTTGCAACCTTCCTCAGAGCAGAATTTGGCTTCTTAGGAGTAACTGTGTACACTCTTATACAAACGCCCCTCCTCTGTGGGTTCCCATCAAGAGCAGGTGATTTACTCTTCCACTCTTTCTCCCCCCTTCCGTACCTTACAAGCTGATTTATCGTCGGCATATATAGTGATTATAATAAAAAATCCATCATCGGATTGCAAAAACACAAGAATTTTTCACAATATCCCAAGAACATTTTTGATTTTTTACTATCACCGCAAAAACAGTAGTAAAATTTAGCAATAATGACCCCAGGTCCTTCTACAATAGAAAAGCTCAAAATCGAAACCTACAATTTCTCAAAGCACAGCATAGAGGATAGGGAAAAAATAATCTGTGGACTTAAGATATCGGAAAAACTCTCCCATCTTCATTTATCTACTATCAAAAAAAGCGGTATTGATAATGTAGTTCCACTTATAACCTGTGGTAGAGTAGAGTTTATCTATCTTGCTGATAAGTTTATAGGATTTGATGGATTTGACAGACTTGATGGATGGAATGCCTTTTCACACCTTGTAAAAGTAGCGTCAGGAATTTCAACTTTGGTATTAGGCGAGACTCAAATCACAAATCAACTCAAAAGGGCCTTTTTCGAGGCAAGGAAAAATGGATTATGTGACGGCAGAATGATAGGAATCCTATCAGAAGTCCTGCGAATATCAAAAATAGTAAGAACCAAAATGCAACTACACCCTGTATCTTTCTCTTCAATTGTCAAGAAAAAAGCGGAAGAAATAATCGGAGATCTTTCAGATAAAACCCTATTTGTCATAGGTACAGGAGCAGTTGCTCATGATGTGTTCAGAGTAGCAAAAAATTTTTCAAAAATCATAATCTACTCCCGCTCCCCACAAAAGGCAAGTCAAATAGCAAAAGAAATCGAAAAGCACCTTAAAGTTAAGACAGAATACGTGAGCTCAATTAAGGAGGGCGTAGAAAATTCCGATGTGATCGTCACTGCTACCGACCACCCCGGATATCTTATAAATAATGAACATATCGATGGTATTAGAAAAAAAATTGTCCTAATCGATCTATCCATCCCTCGAAATATATCCCCAGATATAGCAAATGACAATATCTTCCTCTTTAATGTTGATACCATGATCAGTAAAGATAAGAACCTCGAGAAATTAGAAGAGTCAGAAAAATATATAAAAGCGGAAATTGAAAAACTCAAAATAAGGTTAAACGAAAACAAGGAAGTTCAAGAAATTGCTAGCCTGAATGAGGAATTTAGAGAGATAATCTACGAGCACTTGAAAAAATACACAGATATTGATGAAGATGAAATAGTAAAAATATCAAAGTCATTATCTAAAAAACTTCTATCCAGGTTTTTTGCAAAATTCAGAGAAAAAAGTCTATTGTCCTCCAACTGAAAACTTAAATTTCTCAACGACTCCTAATTTTCCGCCCCCAGTTGCACTTTCTAATTTTTGCTTGTAAAGCTGACATTCAGAAATGGAATCAACGGAACATCTATTACTATCACAAACAGAACTACATCCATTGCTACCGCAAAGAGAACCATTGATAATCTCTCCTGCATCGGAACAATAATATTCATATGGAATTGCACCTGCTAAATCTGGAACAAGGTAAAAACTTACAGTATAATTTCCTAACCGCTCAACACTAAATCTGTGCTGCAATATATCAAATTTTATTCCTTTATCAATCATCTTTATATATACCTCATTGAATCCAGATATTTTTCCTTCTATGACAAAATAGAGAGTATTTCCAAACCCCAGACCATCAAAAGCTACAAATTTTGTTGATATAGTAACCGGTGGGCTATAATTTTTTTCAGAGGGATTCTGATTATACTGATCTTGATATGAAACATACATCAGTGGCGCAGAACTGCGCACAACAATAGGCCCCACACTTTTACTACTCCTTTTACCTTCACTATTCTCAGCAATAATGGATATATAAGTAGAAATTTCTTTTGTGTAAGAGTGTGATAATTTGAAAATATAGCTACCCTGCCCCGCTCTAATTGCACTCTCCGGCCTCAGAACATCCGCTTTGCCATCTCCCCAGTCAATATAAGCAATCTTAAGATTACTACCTAAATTATAGATTCCAACATACAGGCCAACCTCTGAAGGCAAAGTAGAAAGTATGCTGTCACCATAAGTTTGATAGGAGTCCGCTTTCACATAGTCATAAATAACTGAGATAAAAGGAGAAGAAGCTAACTGCACCCCTGCCCCCTCAAAAACCCTTATTTTGAGACTGACAGAGTTTGAAAGAGGATAGGGAGCAAATCTATTATCATCATAGACATAAAGAGATATAACATAATCTCCAGGGGCGTTATAGATATGTGAACCCATGCACTCCTGTAAGAATTCCTCTTGCCCATCTCCCCAATTGATAATTATAACAGAAATGCCATTTGCATCTTTACATATGGCCCTAAAATAAACAGGAAGTCCCGGAACAAAATCAGAAGCCGGATCAGTAAAATTAGAACTCCTATAAGTCTGGGCATTAATAATCATAGGTTTGTCATTAGTAATTATTACCGACTCAGAACGCGACGCTCCAGATTTATCTTTACCGTAAAGCCTAACATAAAAGACCCCCGGTCGCTCATAAACATGCTCGAGAATCAACTTATCCCCCTGAAGCTTACTTCTTATATCCTCAACTTCTCCATCTCCATAATCTAAAATAAGCTCACTTATATCACCACGTGACGGAATAGCCCTCACCAAAAAGGAAACAGATAAAGGATACTCTCCATAATTCCGTGATGGAACTACTGCCAACAACGGCCCAGATGTAGCCGGAAGTTTATCTAAATTGGTACATTGTAATAATTGTAATTGCACTAAAACTAAAAATAGTGCAAAAACCTGAATTACCCCTCTACTCTTCATAGCCTTCCGTTTATTATTTATTATTAATTTTATTATTAAATTATTATTAAGTCTTTTAAGTTCGATTTATTTCTTTTAAGTTCAATTTATTCATTAGATCAATATCAATTAATTTCAGATTAATCTATAGAATTTGATAAGCTGAGATTTTACCATCTGATAGGGATTTTTATTTCTGCTCTGAGGTTATTTTATGCTTTAGCATTGCCATTTCAATTGCATCCTTTGCCCATTCATATCCTTTATTACCATATTTGCCCCCAGCTCTATCTATTGCCTGGTTCACATTCTCAACTGCAAGGACCCCAAAAATAATCGGAGTTCCTGTCTCAACAGCTACCTTAGTAATACCTTCTGTAACTCCTTTTATAACCAAATCAAAATGGTAGGTTTCCCCTTTGATGACACACCCTAATGTTAAAACTGCATCGAACTTTTGATATATAAGTTTCGCAACAACAGGAATTTCAAAAGCTCCAGGGACATAAAAAACCTCGTATTCAACATTGCTCTCTTCAAATGCCCGCTTCGCTCCTTCAAGAAGCTTCGAAGTGATAAACTCATTAAATCTGGACACGATTATTCCAACCTTCAACATATCAATATTTTATTTATCGTCACATATACCAAAAATTAAATAGGAAAAGACACGCTCATCTTTGTGAGTTATCAAATACCGCTACTCAAAAATTAGTTCCACACCATTTTTGCACAAAGATTATGTTTTCAGGATCAGGTTTTCTTCTTTACATGGGTTCCTCTTGATGATAGCTGATAAGCTGATCTTAGTTGGTTCTGAATGTTAGAAATTTGCTCAATCCTTTTCGAATCCGAACCCGAAATTTTCTGAAGACCAGAAATCAACTTCAGGAAAAGTTCTTCAATATTATAAAACTTTGACACAACTTCGGAAAAATCTGGGAAAGAAATCTTACCCGAATTAAGATCTCCTATAAGCTCTGACACAACTGGAACAATCTCCTTGAGAATCTCTTCAACTTCAGAAAGTATCAAGTCTAAATTCTCGGAAAAGACATCATTTTCTACTATTTGAACCGCTTGCAAAAGTTTCGCCTCAAGCTGAAAGATTATTTCATTCACCCTCTCACTTGACCTCATCAATTACACCCTCACTAACTATAGTAATAATAACAAAAAACATTAATAATAATAAATAAATATCACACAATACATCAGTAAACAATGCTTTAACAATAACAAAATCAACAGAATACCATACCTTACGCCTTACTACAAAAAACATTACTCAAGATGCGATAATTCATAAGATAAGCAATAGGATAATTATCATTAAAGTGCTGTGTATATGAAGATGAGCGGAAAACAGAGCATGCCCCGGTACAGAATAGGAATTGGATTTGATATGCATCGCTTCATAAGCGAAAGTAAAGGGAAGAAGAAGTTAGTTTTAGGACAAGTAAGGTTCAATTTCAAGGGATTGGAGGGAGCCTCATCTGATGTAGATGTTCTACTCCACTCGATTTCGGATGCAATCTTGGGAGCTGCTGGAGAGCCAGACATAGGAACTTTATTCCCCCCAGCAAAATCAAAAGGCATAAGCTCAAAAGAAATACTTATAAACGCAAAAAAACTTGTAGAGAAAAAAGGATATAGCATAGAAAACATCGACTGTGTCATAGTGGCACAAAAACCAAAAATCGGGAATAAAATACCCCTGATGAAAAGAAAAATAAAAGAGATTATTGGGTGCAATATCAATATCAAGGTTAAAAGTCCAGAAGGAATCGGGGCTTTGGGAAAAGCAGAGGGTATATCAGCAATGTCCATAGCACTACTATGCAAGAATTCTCAGCAAAAGAATACTTGAGAAAACCTAACCACTAAACAATCGTATCTTTCCTGAACTCTATATCATTTTTGAATGGGTAGTCTATATTATAATGTCCTCCCCTTGATTCTTTTCTCATCATAGCGCACTGTATTATAAGCTCCGCAACAATAGCGATATTTCTCAGCTCAATAAGATCATCACTTATGTAGTATCGCCAGTAATCTTCGAAAATATCTTTTTTTATTATCTGGATCCTCTCCCAAGCTCTTCGCAACCTTTTATCAGAACGAACTACACCAACATAATTCCACATAAGACGTCTTATCTCATCCCAAGCGTGTGATATGAGTATTTTCTCATCCTGTGGTACTGCCTTTTCCGATCTCCATACTGGTATATCCTCATGTGGTATGTGTATTTTCTTCTGGTAATTCAGGCATTTTTCAAGCGCTCTCTTTGAAAAAACTAGGCATTCCAAAAGGGAATTGGAAGCTAATCTGTTTGCTCCATGAAAGCCTGAGTAAGCAACCTCACCGATTGCAAAAAGGCGAGAAATAGAAGTTTCACCATAAGAATCTACAAGAACACCACCACACATAAAATGAGCTCCAGGGGCAACAGGGATAGGCTCCGAAGTTATGTCAATTCCAAGACTTAAACATTTTTCGTATATCTGCGGGAACTTTTCAATTATAAAATCTCTTCCTAAGTGGGTTACATCAAGGTAAACACATTCATCTCCGGATCTTTTAAGCTCTGTATCTATTGCTCTAGATACTACGTCACGCGGAGCCAGATCACCTGCTGGATGATACTTTTTCATAAATGGTCTCCCATCTTTTGTCCTCAATATTCCCCCTTCACCCCTCAGTGCTTCGGTTATGAGAAAGTTCTTAGCTTTGGGATGGAACAATACAGTTGGGTGAAACTGATAAAATTCCATATTGCAAATCCTTGCTCCAGCCCTTTTGGCCATAGCCACTCCGTCTCCAGTTGCAATATCTGGATTTGAAGTTACAAGATATACCTTCCCAGCTCCACCTGTGGCTAAGATCACGAACTTTCCGAAGATAGTTTCAACACTTTTGGATTTTTTATCGTAAATGTAAGCTCCATAGCACTCATCTTCAACACCATCAAAAGTTCTACCAATGAACTTAAACTTAGTTATAAGATCTATAGCCATACAACTTTCGAAGACCTCAATATTTTTATTCTCAACGATTCTTTCGTAAAGTTTTCTTTGTATCTCCGCTCCGGTTTGATCTTTCCTGTGGAGTATTCTCCGCTCAGAATGCCCGCCTTCTCTTCCGAGATGAAAATGTGTATTTTCTCTGTCAAATTCCACCCCCCAGCTTATAAGTTCATCAATAACAGCTCTTGACTCCTTTATAACGAGCTCAACAATATCTCTATTGCACAGACCATCTCCCACCTTGAGCGTATCCTCAATATGTTTTTGGATAGAATCCGAATCAGAAAGAGGGGAAGCAGCTATCCCACCCTGAGCGTAATACGAATTTGATTCCAAAGCATCTGACTTTGTCACAATAGCAACTCTGCCATATTTTGAAGCTCTTATAGCAAAGGAAAAACCTGCAAGCCCAGAACCAATCACAAGAAAATCAAATACATCTATCATAGATCTATACAATATTATTTTCTACAATATTATTTTTTATCATATATATATCATATAGCTTCATAGACCTTTTCTACAGAAAAGAGCTCCTGAAGCGAATAAACTTGCAACTTCCTTAAATCTCCTCCCAACTTTTCTCTTATCTCCTTTACTGAAAGGAGTGCCATCTCAACTGATTCTATGGTTGTGAAGTAGCAAATTCCGGAAAATATTGCAGATTTGCGTATGTATGAAGAATCTGCTATAGCTTTAGCATCGTAATCAAAGGTATTCACAAGCAAAGAAATTTTTCCGGACTGAATGAAATCTACCAAATTTGGGACTCCTTCTCCGAGCTTGAACACTTTAATGCAATTTATTCCATTTTTCACAAAGTAGTTGTAAGTGCCCTCGGTGGCGTAGATTTTGAATCCAAGTTTTTCAAATTCAGAAGCTATCTTAGAAGCCTTGGGTTTGTCTTTATCTCTGACTGTAAAGAGGACAGAACCGGACAACGGAATTTTGTTGTCTACCGCCCACTGCGCCTTGTAAAAAGCTAAAAAAGGAGAAAAATCCACTCCCATAGCCTCGCCGGTAGACCGCATCTCAGGTCCGAGCACAGGATCGTGTCTTAGCTTAAGAAATGGCAAAACAACCTCCTTTACAGCAAAAAACTTGGATTCAACATAACCTCTAATTCCCAGCTCCTTTAATGATTTTCCGCACATAACTTGCGTTGCGACTTTAGCAAGAGGAATACCAATGACCTTTGATATAAATGGCACCGTTCTGGAAGCTCGCGGATTCGCCTCAATAACATAGACATCGCCATTATTTATCAGAAACTGAAAATTTATCGGCCCGCAAACACCGAGCCACCTCGAAATAGTATATGAGATATCAATTATCTCCCCCTTAATCCTCTTATCGAAACCAAACGGCGGAATCACATTTGCGGAATCCCCAGAGTGAATACCAGCTGGTTCAATATGCTTGAGTATACCACCGAGCAGAACATCTTTTCCATCACACACAAGATCAACGTCAATTTCCACAGAATCTTCCATAAACTTATCTATAAGTATTGGCTGATCAGGGGAGACATCGATAGCAGTTACAATATATCTTTTGAGCTCTTCCTCATTTTTCACTATAGTCATAGCCCTCCCACCAAGAACATATGAAGGTCTTATGAGAACAGGATACCCTATATTCTTAGCTTTTTCAACCGCCTCTTCCAATGAATATGCAATATCAGATGGAGGTTGCTTTATCCCAAGATGAGCAATAAGCTCCCTAAATTTCTCTCTATCCTCAGCAATATCGATCGATTCAACAGATGTCCCAGCAATTCTGAATCCTTCCTTTTCAATCTGTCTGGCCATATTAATCGGAGTTTGTCCTCCAAAACTTACGAAAACTAAATCAGGCTTTTCTAAATCCAATATCTCCAGAACATGCTCAAGATCTAATGGTTCAAAATATAACCTGTCAGATGTATCATAATCTGTTGACACGGTTTCTGGATTCGAATTTATCATAATCGAGTAATATCCAATATCCCTGAGAGCAAATACTGCATGTGTTGCGCAGTAATCAAATTCAACCCCCTGTCCTATTCTATTTGGTCCTGCCCCGATTACAACCGCTTTCCTTTTCTGAACGGGATATGCCTCATTCTCGTGGTCATATGCAGAGTAGAAATAAGGGGTGTAAGCTGGAAACTCGCCCGCGCAAGTATCAACACATTTGAAAACCGGTCTTATGTTCTTTCCCCTCCTGAGTTCTCTCACCTGTTCTTCGGTGGCATTACAAAGGTAAGCTATATATCTATCTGAAAAACCTGACGATTTGGCTTCCTCAAGTAGCTCAGGGTCAATATCTTCTATATTTCCCTTGTATTTGGATACTCTCCTTTCTAAATCTATGATATTCTCCATCTGTCTTAGGAACCACTTATCTATTTTAGTTTTTTGATGTAAGGACTCAACGCTTTTGCCTCTGCGCAACAACTCAAAGATAGCAAAAATTCTCATAGGATTTGGCATAAGATATTCCTGTAGCTCTTTGTCGGATAAATCCAATCTTACTGGAAAGTACGGTTTCTTCTCCAAAGATGCTATGGCTTTAAGAAAAGCCTCTCTGAAATTTCTACCTATTGCCATAACTTCTCCCACCGACTTCATCTGAGTTCCAAGATAAGGATCCGCCTCGGGAAATTTTTCAAAATCAAACCTCGGTATCTTTACGACTACATAGTCTATAGATGGCTCGAACGACGCCGGAGTTTTTTGAGTTATAAAATTTGGAATCTCATCAAGAGTATACCCTACTGCTAAAAGAGCAGCGATTTTTGCTATTGGGAATCCTGTAGCCTTTGATGCCAGAGCAGAACTTCGCGAAACTCGTGGATTCATCTCTATAACAAGCATCCTACCAGTTTTCGGATCAACAGCAAACTGAATATTTGATCCACCTGAATCAACACCAATTTCAATCATTATTCTTTTTGAAGCATCACGCATTGCCTGAAACTCCTTATCAGAAAGTGTCTGAGCAGGCGCAACAGTAATAGAATCCCCAGTGTGCACACCCATAGGATCAAAGTTTTCTATTGAGCATATAACGGAAAAGTTATCATTTCTATCTCGCATAACTTCAAGCTCAAACTCCTTCCAGCCATCAAGGTATTCTTCAACAAGCGCAGAATGCTTTGAACTAATTCTCAAAGCAAATTTCAGCTTATCAGCAAATTCATCTCCAGTCCACGCTATCGAACCACCTGTACCACCAAGGGTATAAGATGGTCTTATAACAGCAGGAACACCAATATAACTCAATGCATCCTTTATTTTATCCTCGGAATCAACGAAAATTGATTTCGGAACTTCAAGACCAATCCTTTCCATAGCTCTTTTGAACTCATTCCTATCCTCGGCTTTTTTTATAGCGTAATAATTCGCACCCAAAACCTCAACCGAGTATTTCTGAAGAACTCCACTTTCCCATAACTCAGTGGTAAGATTTAACGCTGTCTGTCCCCCCAGTGTCGAGAGTAAAGCGTCAGGTCTCTCTTTCTCAATAATCTTCTCAAGAATCTCAGGGACAAGAGGCTCGATATAGGTTCTATCTGCAAATTCCGGATCTGTCATTATTGTTGCGGGATTTGAATTGACCAAAATAATTTGATATCCCTCTCTCTTCAGAGACTTTAATGCTTGAGTCCCAGAATAATCGAATTCACAAGCTTGACCTATGATTATAGGTCCGGAACCTATAACCAAAATTTTCTTTATGTCCCTCCTTTTCGGCATAACTTCATAAGATAACAGAACTACTGCATTGCAATTTATTCAAATACCAAAAATTCTCCTCATTTTTTGGAATTTTAGTTCTGTATACAGTGTTTTTTTATGATTCAAGTTTTCCAGAATTTGCCTTTCAGAGCTTCATCCGCTGGTGAATAAATTCTGTTGATCACTTTTCAGGAAAATTTTATCGCTGTAAAGTATGTATGCATACATTCAGAATCGCCGATTGATTTCCCAATTCCATGCAGTCTTCACAATGAACTCAATATCATCATATTTTGGAGAAAAATCCAGAACCCTTTTTATCTTTGAGTTATCAGCTAAAAGAATTTCAGGATCACCGGGTCTTCTTCCGGTTATCCTCTTTTTAATTTCTTTCCCAACTACCTTCTCGACAACTCTTACAACCTCAAACACCGAGTAACCTCTCCCGTATCCAACATTGAATATATTAGATTCTGACCCGTCAAGTAAGTACCTGAGAGCAAGGACATGCGAATCAGCTAGATCTGACACATGGATATAATCTCTGATACATGTTCCGTCGGGGGTCGAGTAATCTACACCGTATATCTCAAGAAGCGGAAGTTCCCCCTTGGCTACTTTCAGGGCTCGCAGAATAAGATGAGTTGGGTTTGGAGATGACTGCCCAAGCTCTCCCTCAGGATCGGCTCCGGCAGCATTGAAGTACCTCAGTGAAACAAAAGAAAAGTTAGGCTCAGCATATGATAAATTGTAAAGTATCCTCTCACACGCAAGTTTAGTCTCCCCATATGGATTGGTAGGACATACCGGCGCATGCTCTGGAACTGGGACCTTATCAGGGTTTCCGTAAACCGCTGCAGTAGATGAAAATATAAACCTTACTCTTTTCCTCTTGAGCAAAGGTAGAAGCTCGGAACATATAGATATCATTCCACCAACATTATTATCCCAGTACTCAACTGGTTTTTCGACACTTTCAGGGGCAACTATCAGAGATGAAAAATGCATAATAACATCCGGAGAAAATTCAGATAAAATTTTTCTGATAAATTCTCTGTCTCTCACATCTCCGACCACAAGTTTCCCATACAAAATAGCCTCCTTATGCCCTGTTGACAAATTATCTACCGTTAGAACTTCTGGGTTTTTGATACTTTTGGATATGGCCTTTATCACATGACTTCCAATATAGCCCGCCCCCCCTGTAATAAGTATTCTCATTGGGATTTATCAAAAATACAACTGGGACTTATCAAAAATACAACTTAGCCTCCTTGAAATCCCAGGCTTAACTTTGCCACTCTTTAGGAAAAATAATATTGCATCCTTTATGGCATTGTCAAGTGGAGTAATCTCATATCCAAGCTCTGTCTTTGCCTTTTCAGATGAGTAGAACAAATTAAGCATAGATGCTCTGGCCTGCGCCCTGGTTATAAGAGGAGGTCTGCCAGTTATCCATGCCCAAAGCTCCAAAATTGCTCCCACAATATAACCAATGTAACAAGATAAAAATCTTGGAAGCTTCAATGGCTTTTTCAGTCCGGTAAGCCTTGACATAATATCAAAAACTTCCGACAGAAACTTGTTGTGTCCCCCCATAATATAGACCTGTCCGCTTTTACCTTTTTCTAGTGCAAGAATGTGCCCTCTGGCAACATCTTTCACATTCACAAAGGAAAATCCCACATCCGAATATATCGGGATCTCCCTATTTAAAAACTTCAGGATCAAAAGTCCTGTTGGTGTTGGTTTGTAATCCCCCCACCCGATCGGAGCGGAAGGGCAAACCACCACAATATCCATGCCCTCCTTCGCTCTCTTTAAGACCTCCCTCTGAGCTAAAATTTTACTCCTTGCGTAGTGATCTTTTAAATTCCAGGGATTGAAAAACCATGGCGGTGGAGATTCTAAAGCTGACTCATCAATGGGGTTTTCATCTCTTGAAAGCCCAATTGCCCCAGTGGTACTTGTGTAGACCACTCTTTCTACTCCCTTCCTTCTTGCAGCCTCCAAAACCTTTGTAGTTCCTCCAACATTTACTTCATAAAAGATGCTTGTGTCCTTTGCCCAAAACAGATACACTGCTCCAACATGAAAGACAACATTGCATCCAGAAAGAGCCTTTTCCAAGGAATCTTCATCTCTCAGATCTCCATATCTTATCTCAACTCCCAAGTCCTTGATATTTGATATATCCCCTCCAGGTCTTACAAAAGCTACCGGTTCATATTTGTTTGACTTTATAAGCTCGTGGATCAAGTTCGATCCTACAAATCCGTTAGCTCCCGTGACAAGACACCTCATAATAAACTAATATAATAAGCAACCCAAAACTTACCTCTAATTTTCCAATTCTATGAAATTATATGCTGATTTCAGAATCTTCTTTGAGACTTTGAAGTATTCTACTATTTTCTGGAATCTGTCAGGAAAACTCCTGGTGTAGTAGATTGAAATAAAAAGAGCTATTCTATCATCTGCATTATCAAGATTTTTCACTGCTTCCAATTTTTTTTTCATATCAGATGAGAGAGGAAGTTCTGGCCTGATCGAGAAAAGGACAGAAAGTCTGTCAAGCTCCAAAATAAAATCAAAAAATGAAGTATCATATGCTCCTAATTTTAATTCGCTAAAGAATCTATCTCCTTGGACATTATGGAAAGCTCCGATTTTTTTTGCAAGTTCAAGTGATTCTATAGTCTCCTGAGCTATCTCAAGGTTAAGCTTTTTAGAAAAGCGTACAGCCCTCAATATCCTTGTTGGGTCATCAGCTATGCTATTTCGGTGCAAAACCCTTATTTTCCTTTTCAGAATATCCTCGATTCCACCGAACGGATCTATAATCTTCAAACTAAAATCTCCTTTCTTTATATCTCCTGAGATTTCTACTGCAATACTATTTATTGTAAAGTCTCGCCGACCAAGATCCTGCTCAATGTTATCCACAAAGGTTACCTTCGGATGTTTGCCGGGAATCGGATATATTTCTTTGCGGGCTCGAGCAAGATCTATCCTCAGCCCACCTTGAAACTCAAAACTCAAAGTCCCGAAATATTCAGAATACTTAAGGTTCTTCCCTCTGAGCTTTCTAAAAAGTTCCCTTCCCACACTGATCACATCACCTTCCACAACAAAATCAAAATCACATACATCAACTTCACCTAAAATAAAATCTCTCACGGTACCCCCAACAAGACAAATTCTCATTTTTCTCTCTATCTCCTTGATGACAGCAGAAATTACATCTGAATACCTGCGTACAGAAAGCTCAATATTTTTCTTTATATCTTCCAATTTATCTACATATTATATCTCAAACAAAAAATTTTTGCAAAATCATTTTCGTCAGTTTCTTTATTTACAATACACCAATTATGAGCTTGATTTCTCACATTATGAGTTTGATTTCTCACATTCGCTCAGAAGAATTTGAGAAGGAATTTTATGTATCTTCTGCTCACAAAAAATTATATAAATCAGTTATTAGTTCATAGTTGCCCATTTGGGCACTCTATTATCTTTTCATCTACATTGTTGTATTTTCCTTTCTTTTTAAATCTTATTCCTTCTTCAGAATTTTTCAAGATAGGTCATAGGTGCCCGATTTGGGTATCTTTTACTTTGAATTTTATTCCATTGTGTCTTTATTTTCCCTTCACAGAATTTCGGAAGGATCACAAAAGCCTTCCGAAAGGTTACAAAAAAAGGAGGTAACAAAAAATGCATAAAGAAAAGAAAGGAAAAACCAAAAACATAAGTATAAAAAACATAATTAAAAAGGCACCGACTATATTCATTGCTTCCATTATCGCATTCGTAGCTTCCACAATCCACAACACAGGCTATTCTCAACAAAAAATAATAAAAATAGATGGTTCCAGTACGGTGTATCCCCTAACCGAAGCTGTAGCCGAGGAGTTCCAGAAACAATTCAAAGATATAAAGGTTACAGTTGGCATATCTGGAACGGGTGGAGGATTCAAGAAGTTCTGTCGTGGTGAAACTGATATCTCAAATGCATCAAGACCAATAGTTAAGAAAGAAATGGAACTATGTGAACAGAATAAAATAGAATATCTGGAGCTTCCAGTTGCTTTTGACGCGCTTGCGGTAGTAGTCAATCCTAAAAACAACTGGGCTGACAAAATGACGGTTGAAGAACTAAAAAAGATGTGGGAACCTGATGCTCAAGGGAAAATAATGAGGTGGTCTGATATCAGAAAAGATTGGCCCAAACAACCTCTAAAACTATTCGGAGCTGGACCTGATTCCGGAACATTTGATTACTTTACTGAAGCTATAATGGGCAAATCACGAGCTTCCAGAGGTGACTACGTCGCATCTGAAGACGATAATGTTACAGTCCAAGGAGTTGCAGCCGATAGATATGCTCTCGGATATTTCGGAGTCGCTTATTACTTTGAAAATAAAGATAAAGTAAAGCCAGTTGCTATAATTAGTCCCCTTGACGGCAAACCTTATCTCCCTACTGAGGAGAATGTGATATCTGGGAAGTACTTCCCTCTATCAAGACCTATTTTCATATATGTGAATGCCGAATCCGCTAAAAGAGAAGAAGTAAGAAAGTTTGCTGAGTTCTACATTAAAAATGCAGCCAAGGCTGCAAAAGAAGTAGGATACATCCCACTCCCCAAAGAAGGATATGATATTGGCCTAAAAGTAATCACAACTATGAAGAAAGGAACTGTATTCAAAGGAGAATTCAAGCCTCTTCCTTTCTCTGAAGTGATGAAAATGATTGAATCTGAGACAAAGTAGGAAAAAATACTACTCGGGAGTAACATTTCTGGTGCCTGAGCCAAGCTATAATTCTCTTACAATTTTCCGGCAATCATCTCAGGACACCAGAAATGTTGCTTCCCTTTCAAAGCTCTCTAAAAAGCCCTAAATACAAAAAAACACACAGATTCCTGCAAAGCTAATTTTATGGCGACAAAAGCTTTAAATTTCAACAAATATGAAATATCTTCTTTTATGGGGGCTGATATTCATCTTAGCAATCTTCATCTATAGAGTTGCAACAGAAATCCAAGAATCAGCTCAATTTAAAACGATATCACTTAGCGACTTAATAACGGATTCCGATAATATAGAAGAAGTAAAGATAAAGGGTAACAAAATTGAGGGTAAATTCAAAAATGGGGAGCTGTTCAGAAGTTACGGAATAGCGGATTGGGGATTCATAAATGAATTGATAAAAAAAGGAATAAAAGTAAACGTATTCCCAGAAGAAAAAGCGAGTATATGGAAAGATATACTTATAGCTTGGGTTCCAACATTAGTGATAATTTTCCTTTTCTTTTCACTCGTAAGGGGAATTGAAAGAGGGAATGCAAGAGCTATAACTTTCACCAAAGCAAAAGCTAAAATGTTTATTCCCAAAAAAGAGAACAAAGTTACCTTCAGTTCAGTAGCAGGAATAGATGAAGTTAAAGAAGAAGTTATGGATATTCTGGAGTATCTAAAAAATCCAAATAAGTTCAGAGAAATGGGGGTTCGCCCGCCAAAAGGTGTTATATTCATAGGTCCACCAGGAACAGGGAAAACTTTAGTGGCAAAGGCAATAGCAAACGAGGCAGATGTTCCTTTTTTTTATGAAGTTGGTTCTTCCTTCATTGAGTTATTTGTGGGAGTTGGTTCGGCAAGGATAAGAGATCTTTTTGACAGAGCAAGAAAGCATTCTCCCTGTATAATTTTTATTGACGAAATTGATGCGGTCGGAAGAAGTAGAGGAGCAGGCATCGGCGGAGGTCATGATGAACGCGAACAAACCCTAAACCAGCTCCTTGTTGAACTTGACGGAATAGAATCCAGAGGAGAACCCATAGTTGTAATCGCAGCAACAAACAGACCAGATATACTTGACCCAGCACTTCTTAGAGCGGGTAGATTCGACAAAAAGGTGTATTTCCCCCTCCCAGATCTCAAAGGAAGAATTGAAATATTCAAAGTTCACGCAAAAAGATTCAAAGTTGATGAAAATGTAGATTTTGAAAAAGTAGCTAGGATGGTACCTGGATTCTCAGGCGCAGACATAGAAAATATGCTTAACGAAGCCGCAATAATGGCAGTACGAGCAAAAAAAAGTAAAATAGATGAAGAAACCCTTATGAAAGCCAGAGATAAAATAATAATGGGAGCGGAAAGAAAAAATTTTTATATAACTGAAGAGCAGAAAAAGAGAATAGCATACCACGAAGCAGGACACACAATGGTTGCAAAACTTTACGGCAAAGAGCAGGTTGAAAAAGTAAGTATCATACCGCGAGG
Organism: uncultured bacterium; assembly: GCA_938036315.1. Lineage (GTDB taxonomy): Bacteria > Calescibacteriota > Calescibacteriia > Calescibacteriales > Calescibacteriaceae > CALHPK01. The sequence goes on from CALHPK010000001.1 coordinate 129,184, forward strand.
AAAAGCTTTAGGAGTAACTCTTCAAATTCCAAAAGAAGATATATACATCATGGATAAAGATTATATCTTAAAAAAAATAACAATTTTACTCAGTGGAAGAGCAACAGAAGAGATAATATTTGGCTCTGAATCCACAGGAGCCGTAGATGACATCGAAAAAAGTACAGAAATAGCAAAAAAGATGATTTACGAATGGGGAATGTCATCCTTAGGACCAATAGCATTTAAAACTAAAGATGAATATGTGTTCTTAGGAAAAGAAGTAGCACGGCACGAAGAAATATCCGAAGAAATAGCAAAAAAACTTGATAACGAGGTCATCAGCATAATATCACTCTGCTATGAAAAAGCCAAATCAATAATATTGGAAAACATTGAAAAACTACACAACCTCGCAAAAGCCCTTTTAGAAAAAGAAACACTACTCGAAAAAGAAATAGAAGAAATCCTCACCACAGCATAAAGTGAAAATCTTCATAGTATCAGATAGCTTCCCACCAGTACCAAGTGGTGTATCCAAATACACCTTCTGGCTAGCAGAAAAATTGCTACAAAGAAATCATAAAGTCTATGTTATAACTGGGGGCGTACCGCAATCACCTCCAGAAGACCTAAAAATCAAAAAACTCAAAGGAGAAGTAATAAGACTTGGCAAACTTATATATGTCTATGCAAACGGAACCAGATGCTGGATAACACTTCTGAGTATAAAAGATCTCTTCAAAATGAAAAAAATATTCAGAGTCACACCGCATGACATAGTAATTTTACAGGGACCTTTGGGACTGACCTTGCCTTACCCTGCAACTTTATTCTCCAAATCACCAAAAATTGGCATATTCCACTCAGTAACAGAAAAACCAAATTTAGGATTTATTTTATTCAAACCACTTATGAAACCTTTCTTGAAAGCAATTGATCTGAAAATCGCTGTGTCGCGGTGGGCAAAATACGAAATTGAAAGATACTTTGGTAAACAAGATTTCATCATAATTCCTCCCGGAGTAGATACAAAAGTTTATAATCCCAACCGTGGGAAAAAAAGTTCGGATTCTGTAAACTTCCTTTTCGTAGGAAGGCTTGATGAGAGAAAAGGTGCAGATATATTAATCCATAGCTGGAGCAGAGTGAAAAATTTTGAAGGGAAAAAAGGAGGAAAATCTGTTCCCCTGAACCTTCTGATAGCGGGAGATGGTCCTTTAAAAGAAAAACTCGCAAAGCGTGCTGGAAATTCAGTAAAATTTCTCGGGTTCATTCCGGAACCAGAATTACCTTCGCTTTACGCATCCGCAGATGTATCGGTTTTTCCGTCCAAAGGAGGGGAAAGTTTTGGCATAGTTCTCATAGAAAGTATGGCCTGTGGGACTCCTCCTATAGCATCGAAAATAAAGGGCTACAGCGATGTTGTTAAACACGAAGAAACAGGACTCCTATTCACAGATGAAAATGACCTCACTTCCAAAATCTTAGAACTAAGCAGAGATGAAAATAAAAGAAAAAAAATGAGTCAAAACTCCTATTACTTCGCTAAAGAAAACTATGATTGGGATAAAATAGCAGATACATTCGAAGATGTACTGAGAAAAATCAAATCTTGAGTGAAGCGTGCCACATCTATTACAGTTTATTCCAATCTAACTGTACCTTCACGCCGGTGGCAAAAGATACATAATTACCTATTCAATTAGGTTTGCAGTGAATATACCCATAAGGTTTAGAACTTTATCGATCAAATTTTTGAACGAATGTTCAAAACTTCTTGTCTATCACATACAGAATCGATATAAGACTAAATTATTTGAAAATGTTTTCAACTCACGAGATAGAAGTCTTAGAAGCAATAGCACACGCTATGATACCGGCTGGAAAGTTTTTTCCACCTGGTGGAAAGAACAATGTGAAAAAGCTGGAAGCATATCTGAAGGAAGATCCCTTGGCTGAAAAATTTTATAAAGCAGTAATAAATCTATTCGATATCACCGTAAAGTTAAAAAAGTTAAGATCATTTACAAAACTGTCACTGAATGAGCAACGAAAAATCCTTGAGGAGTGGTTGAACAGTCCAAATCCTATAAAAAGAGGTATCGCAGAAATAATCACAGTAACTCTAAAAGTCTCACACTTTTCCGATGATGAAATATATTCAAAAATAGGGTGTGTATGGGATAAAAGCCCCAAATCATATCAACCTCCCCCATATATGGTCAATGTTAAAAGTGAAATCGAGGATGAAGAGATTGAATGTGATATTGTTGTTATAGGCTCAGGAGCCGGCGGAGCGGTAGTGGCCAAAGAACTAGCTGAGAAAGGCTTCGGCGTGATAATAGTCGAAGAAGGAAAATATTACACAAGAAAAGATTTCTCAGGAAAAGCCGCGGAATCCTTTAGAAAATTTTACAGAAACAAAGGACTTACATTCGCCATAGGAAATACGATAATCCCCATCCCCATGGGAAAAATGGTAGGAGGCTCCACAGCCATAAACACCGGAACAAGTTGGAGAACCCCATACTGGATACTCGAAAAATGGGTAAAGTATGGGCTCTCCGAGCTTTCACCCAAGAATATGGAAAAATATTTTGAGAAAGTTGAAACCACAATTCAGGTCGAAGAAGCTAAATTAGAAGTTATAGGTGGTATTGCAAAAGTTATAGAGCGCGGATGCCAAAGATTAGGACTTAAACACCACCCGGTAAAAAGAAATGCCCCAGACTGCGACGGACAAGGAGTATGCACATTCGGATGCCCCACAGACGCAAAAAAATCAACAAATATATCATATATACCACTTGCATTAAAAAGTGGTGCCCTACTTTTGGATGAAACCAAATTCGAAAAGATAATCATCAAAAATGGAAAAGCAGAAGGAATAATAGTTAAAAACAAATCCGGCAAAAATGTAACAATAAGAGCAAAAGCAACAGTTTTATCTTGCGGTGCAATCCTCACTCCATTTTATCTGATCGAACACAAACTTAAAAATAAAAACATTGGAAAAAACCTAACAATTCACCCTTCAACATCAGTTCTAGCATACCTCCCAGACGATGACATAAGACAGTTCAATCGCACACCACAAGGCTACTGTATCAGCTCATTTATGAACATCGGAATTCTACTTTTACATGGAGGCCTACCACTAGATGCTGGAGCAGGAGCAATACCGTTTATAGGAGAAAAATTTTCAACTGCTATGTCAAATTTCGATAAAATTGCCTCCTTTGGAGTTATGGTAGAAGATGACCCATCTGGAAGAGTCTTATCACTAAATCATAAACCATTCATATTCTACTGGTTGAAGAAGAGAGAACTAAAGCTACTGAAATTTGGAACAGAAATCATAATAAGAATCTTCCTTGAGGCCGGAGCAGATGAAGTCTACCCAATGATAAGAAATTGCAAACCAATAAGAACTTGGGGGGATTTCTCGAACTTCCTGAAAAGTAACTTCCTGCCCTCAGATTACATAATCTCCGCCTTCCACCCTCTCGGAACCTGCAGAATGGGAACTTCACCGTCAAACTCTGTGGTAGATATGAACCATAAAGTCTGGGACATTGAAAATTTATTCATTGTTGATGGGAGTGTAGTCCCAACCTCAATTGGGGTGAATCCACAAATAACAATCATGGCTCTTGCAACCCGAGCTGCAGAAAAAATAGCAGAAGCAGTAACCCCAAAACTCTAAAATCATATAAGATAAAATTTTCTCAGAAATTCTTCTATGGCTCTATTGACCTCAGCAGGAAACTCCAAGGGAGTGTAGTGCGAACCATTCTCTATCTCGCAAATCTCCGCTTTCCTGATCTTCAATGCCATATCAATGGCAAATTTTGAAGGAGTAAAAAGATCTCTGCTCCCGTAGATTATCAAAGTCGGAACTTTAATATGTGGTAGAACATCCTCAGCATCATGTTGACCGAGAAACCTGAAGGTTTTCACATATTCCTTCATATCAAGCTCAAGCCACGAAAGAATGGTCTCCTTAGCTATGTGGCTATACTTACTTAAGGTGAAAAGACCAAAATATGAGGCAAGCCTCAGAAGAACACTTTTCTGAGCAAGAATCCTTACAAGCGGGAAAAAAACCCTCATGCCATCTTGCATAAAGTAAAAAAACAATTCCCAAAAAAAATCAGAAAACCTCCCATAAAATGCTTTCCTGAAGGGCTTCCCAGATACCCCATTTATCTGAATAAGAGCTAAAAATTTCTCAGGATGAGTCCTGTAAAACTCAAAATTGAGCTGTACCCCCATACTCCAGCCAAAAAATATAGCTTTATCTATTTTCAGAACATCAAGAATCACCTCAAGATCTCTTGCGTGATCTTGAACTCTGTAAAAGTATTTTGATCGAGATTTTCCACTTTTGTACAGTCCCCTGTAGTCCCAAGAGACAAACCTTATTTTCTTTGAAAAGTGATCGAGCAGAGGTTGCCATGCCCTTATGTTTCCACCGAGCCCATTTGACAGAATTCCGACAACGTCACCTTTTCCCGAATCGTAAACGCACAACCTTGTTCCATCCCAACTATCTACAAAGAATTCTTTCACAGATTAAATTTTACGAATTTCCTATCATTCCTTTGAGTCTTTTTAATTTGATAAATTTCAAACTTTATAGTAAATAAAAAATATGGAGCAGAAAGTGAAAATTCAGAATCGCATCTCAGCTGTGATTCACGGTAGCGGGAATTCGCCTACCGTCATAGCCCTACATGGCTTTGAGTCATTTAAAGATAGTCCAAAATACATCTTGATGGGAGAAAACTTTGAAAAAAATGGATTCACATTTATAAGATTTGACTTTTCTGGCTGTGGAGAAACCCCCGGAGACAAGTTTGATCTTGAAAAAAGGATAGAAGATGTAGGAACTGTGTATGAATTCGCCAAAAGGTTTACAAATCATAATAAAATTTATTTTATCGGCTCAAGCCTTGGAGGAACAATAGCTATACTCCTTGGTGAGTTAGCAGATGGCATAGTCGCTCTTTGCCCACCCATAGTAAACATAGGAAAACTTAAAATAGAAGATTCCCTAAAAAGAAACCCTCCCCTCCTTATAATCCACGGAGATAAAGATGAGACCGTCCCCATTGAAGAAGGAATGAAAATCTTCGAGCTAGCAAGACCTCCAAAGGAGTTCTTCAAAATCCCAGGTGGAGACCACAGATTCTCAAATCCTGATCATCTTGCCCAAGTCATCGAAAAATCTGTCAATTTCATAAAGAAACTGAATGAAAAATGAGAAAAAACATAATAATTACCGGAAGACCTGGATCAGGGAAATCAACCTTAGCACGAAAAATAGCAGAAAGACTAAAAAGTCTCAAAATTGATGTAGCAGGTGTAATAACTCCAGAGATAAGAGAAAAAAAGGTAAGGATAGGATTCGAAGTTGTAGGTATAAAGAGCGGACAGAAAAAACTTCTCGCTGTAAAAGCCGAAAACTTCCAGGCAGAAAAAAAATCAAAAATCAAAATTGGAAAATATCTCGTCTTCCCCGAAAATTTCTTACAGATCCTGAAAGATGAATCTAAATACCAAACAGAAGTTCTTATTATAGATGAGATTGGCCCGATGGAACTTGGAGGCTCCAAAAATCTTAACACTGTATGGCTGAGAGAGATATTATCCTCAAATGCTCAAAAAGTAATCACAGTCAAAAAAGATCTATCTTCTGAGCTTTCTAAGTTATCACCATCTGCGGTATTTATAGATCTTGACAATGAAGATAATAATATAGCCTATGCAAAGGTGTTAGAAGCGGTAACTCAAACCGAAGCTTTCTTAATAGATCTTGACGGAGTCATAATTGATTCAGGAGAGTTCCACAAACTTTCCTGGATCGAACTTATGAAAAAACTTGGGGTAGGATTTTCAGAGGATGACTTCAGAAAAACTTTCGGAATGACAAATTCAACAATCCTAAAAATGTTCCTTGGAGAAATACCTGACGAAGATGTGAAAAGACTAAGCGAAGAAAAAGAAAGGATCTACAGAGATTTAGCAAAAGGAAAGATAAAGCTCATAAAAGGATCAAAAGATTTCCTGGAATTCATAAAAGAAAATAAGAGATTAAAAACAGCTCTTGTATCATCTACTCCTATGAAAAACATTGATTTTATATTTTCTGAGTTAGGTATAGGCAAGTTTTTCGATGTAGTTATATCAGGAGAAGATGTGGAACGCGGTAAACCAGATCCAGAATGCTACACAAAAGCACTGAACAAACTTGGAGTAGCTCCCCAAAAAGCTTGGGTGATAGAAGATTCCCAGCATGGAATCTATTCCGCAAGAGATGCAGGGACAAAATGTATAGGCATACTCACAACCCATAAGAACCTGGAAGATACTGATATACTCGCCAAGGATTTTTATGAATTACAAAAATTTCTAAATTCCATCTTCTGCCCCCTTTAGCTTTCACCATCTTTTATGTTATAATCCACAATCCTTTACCCTGAATCTTCCAGATTTATTTTTTCACAACATTGTTACCTTAAAAGGATAGAAATAAAAATAAAATAAAAATAAAAAATAACTATAATTGATTGATTAACCTATAATTAATTTAACCTAATTAATAATTAATTAATCAATGATATCAGCTAAATAGTATTAGAGAAATAAAAAAAGAAAGGAGGATAAGTTATGAGGAGAAGGAAAAAAGAACTCCCTGTATCAGGCGATATAAATGTGATCCCTTTCATTGATATGTTATCTGTTATAATTATTTTTCTTATTATGGTTTCAGCCTTTTTAAATCTTGGAATAGTTGAAAGTTCTATGCCAGTCGCAGGTGGAGCTCCATCCGCCGAAGTTGCACAACAGAAGAAACAGCAAGAACAACAAGAAAAATTAGATCTCACAATAATCATAACAGATAAAGGATTCTACATAGGAGGAGCAGGAGCAATTCTACAGCAAAGATCAGGAGAGCCTACAATTCCCAAAAAACCCAACGGAGAATACGACTACCAAGCCCTCAATAATAAACTCTGGGAAATAAAACAAACTTACCCAAATGAATGGACTGTAATAATCCTGCCGGAAGATCAGATAGAATATCAGGTGATAATAAAAACTATGGACGCAGCAAGAGAAAGATGGATTGAAGAGAGTGGCAAAAAAGTAAAAAGATATCTCTTCCCTAATGTCGCAATCGCAGCCGGAGTTGCAGGATTAATGTAAAAAGCTATAACCACACCACAAACATATGAGATTCTTTACACTTATACCAGATGGAGCACCAGAAAAAATAGAAAGAGGAACTCCCCTTGAACTTGCAAATACCGAATTTATGGATAGCATAGCACCAAAAAGTCTTATGGGACTTGCTAGAACTATCCCCGAAGGATTTCCGCCAGGCTCTGATGTAGGAACTCTCTCTTTACTTGGATTTCCACCGCAAGTCTACGCAAAAGGAAGAGCTCCCCTTGAAATAGCTTCAAAGGGAATCGATATCCCAGAAAAGTCGATCATCTTCAGAATGAATTTCGTCACAATAAATGGAGACTTGATAACCGATCACTCGGCAAATCACATATCCGATGAACAGTCTCGCACCCTTGTGGAGAAGCTGAAATTAGAACTTCGCCCATTACTGGACAAATACAGAATGAGCATACACTTTGGAAAATCTTACAGGAACTACCTTGTCTGGCAAATAGATGATGAGCAAAAACTTACAGAAGTTGAAAAAGCAGAACTCACCCCGCCTCACGACATCCTTGGGCAAAACTTCAAAAATTACCTTCCCAAAGTTCCAGAGCTTTTAGAAATAATGAAAGCCTCAGTAGAGGTGCTAAAGGAACACCCAACAGCAAAAATGGTGTGGTTCTGGGGACACGGACGCAAATACTCCCTTCCTAAATTTGAACAAAAATACGGAAGAAAAGCCTACCTAGTTTCAGCAGTGGACATAATAAAGGGAATAGGTAGACTTGCAGGAATAGAAGTTCTTGAAGTCGAAGGGATAACTGGATATCTCGATTCGAACTTTGAAGGCAAAGTAAATGCTATCCTTGAAAACACAAAAGATGAGGAACTTGGGATAATTCACGTCGAAGCAACCGATGAAACCGGACATGAGGGAAATTATGATAAGAAAAAACTTGCAATTGAGATCTTCGATAGAAGAGTTCTCGGGAATCTCCTAAAGAGAGTAAATGAAGAAGATAAAAGAATCCTCATCATTTCAGATCATCCGACTCGCTGTGATTTAAGAACCCACGTAGGGGCACCGGTACCATTTATGATATACCCGTGCATATGCAATGGGAAAAAGTGCTCCTACTGCGGTAAAAAAAGATTTACGGAACTTTATGCTTCTGAAACCGGTATCTTTTTCGATGCAACCTTAATTTTGAAATTTTTCCTAAAGAAAAGAGAACAATAGCATAAATGATAACCCAATGGAGGTAAAGATAAATGAAATTGCAGTTAGCTTTCTTCTCTTTTCTGTGATATTCTCCGCAAATGCAGTACTTACAAAAAAAGCTTTGCTTTCAAAAGCAAACAAAAAGCTCATTATTCTGGCTCTGTATCCATTCAAGCTAATCATTTACACTGGGGTAATCTTCATAATCCACAAAGTTTTTGGGATAACCTACAACACACTTTTGGGAATAATCTTATCGCTAGTAGTGATTTCCGCCTTTGTACTCCTCACAAAATTTAGATACCCCTAAGATTTGCAAATGAATTCATAGGCAGATTTTATAAGCAACTTACACCTTCTTTCTATCTCTTTTGGATTCTCTAATATAAAAGAAATAGACGCAACAGCTCTGACTCCAGTCTTTACAACATCAGAAATGTTATGAGCATTTATGCCACCTATTGCAACAATAGGTATTGATGATATCGAAACAGCCTTTTTCAAATTCGAAAGCCCTGTTTTAGGATATGGATTCTCTTTTGTCCTCGTCCCAAAAATTGGCCCAAAGCTTATGTAGTCAACTGACTGCTGTATCTTGATAGAATCTCTGACTTGTTTCAAGTTGTGAGTAGAAAACCCGATGTAGAGATTAGGGAAAAACTTTCTCACCAAAGGAGGGGGTATATCTTCTTGCCCAAGATGTATTCCATCTGCCTCCACAAGCAAAGCCAGATCCGCTCTGTCATTTACGAAAAAAACAATTTTATTTTCCTTGCAGACACGCGAGGCAAATTCTGCCTGTTTGACCTGTATGGACGCATCTAATTTTTTAGCCCTGTACTGAAAAATCTTTACCCCACCTTCCACCCCACTTATGATAATATCTTTTATCCTCTGGAGATCCCGTCTTCCAGCAGACTTCGGCAAAAATCTATCATCTGTGACAAGGTACAAAATAAACTTCTCTTTACTAAACAGCTCTTTTAGGTTAACCATTGAAGATTATTTCTTATCTTTTCCCCTCATTTCGAGTAAATTCTTCCAAGACCTCCAATAGTAAAGTCTCTCTCTTTTCTCCTCATACTCTTTGATCTTCTCTTCATACTTTAATGTCAAGGCTATGTCATCTAGTCCTTCAATAAGGCAATATTTCCTGAATTCATCTATCTCAAATGAAGTAGAAAAGCCAAAGTCATCTTTGATAATCTGCTTCTCAACATCTACATCTAAAAAGTAATTCTTGTTGAGTTTTTCAAGTTCGTAAACTTTTTCAAACATATAATTAACAATATGTTCAGGTAACACAATTGGTAAAAGCCCGTTTTTCAACGCATTATTGTAGAAGATCTCTCCAAATTTTGGAGAAATTATGATCTTGAACCCGAAGTCTTGCAATGCCCATACTGCATGCTCACGCGAGCTTCCTGTTCCAAAGTTTCTTCTGGCAAGAAGTATACTAGCACCACGGTAAAGATCATTGTTGAGAGGGAATTCAGAGATTGGATTCCCGTCCCTATCAAACCTCCAGTTGTAAAAGAGAAAATTTCCAAAACCAGTTCGCTCTATTCTTTTTAGAAATTGCTTCGGAACGATCTGATCAGTATCAACATCAGAAACATCTAAGGGGACAACCTTCCCGCGCAGGAATCTTAATGCTTCCATAGTGCTAGTTTTAAGTTCAAATAAACTGAGAAACATTTTTTATAACATCTTCAAGAGGTGGAGATTTGAACCACTCGATTTCAGTTAAAGCATTGCAGCAAGACATATAAAGCTGTGAAACGAGTTCTTTCAGCTCAGATGGTATAGGGGGAGGAGATGTCTTTACAAGCTTCCTCCAATTTACAGGATCCATCTTCTTTGCTTCCTCAACCTCTAAGTACCAGCTTGAACTTCTATAGAATTTTCTCAAGACTTCCTTACTGACTTGAACACCCTTGTATATGAATCTACATTCGTCGGGGGTCCCGAGAACATCAACAAACATAAGCTGTCTTAATTCATCTAACCCGAACTCAAACTTCCCATCTTCATTTGAGATACCAACTTTAGAACACTGCTTACTTATAAGCTCATTGGCAAAAAGAGAATATGATTTAAGCATTTCAAATTCTCTATCGTCTAAGCCAGATATCTCCTTTGCTTCTTCATAACTCAGGTATCTATCGTATTCTTCGAGCTTTGTTGAAAAATCAACAAACGGTTGCACGAGTCTCTGTCCAGGAGCCGGAAATTCATCAAGTCCCAAATCTTTCAGTGCTATTTTCCCTTCCTTAAGCCTCTTGAAAACACTTGACCCTTCAGGTAGAGAATTCCTATAGATTACCTCCAAAGGGATGAGAAAATTTGCCTTCTCCCTTCTGAAAACTGAATAGTCATACGAACCATCTCTCAACTCAGGTTTTATAACTCTCAATAACTTAACGAGCATCTGATTTGGCTGGCTTGCTCCAGGACTAACCTCAGATAACCTTTTTACTCTGCCGTCCTCCAGAATACCAAGGTAGTGCGTCTTTATCTCGCCTCCACTTTCCTTTTCAAGCTTCTCAAAAAAATACGCTCCCATTATGCAGAGTGCTTTCCCCTTATTATCAATTGTATCAGGCATCACTCCCCAATCAAAAACTGAAAACCTATCTGAAAAAACAAATTTGCACTTTCCTGGTCTAAGAGATTCTGGCTGTTCCAGAACTACAAGATCCTTAACGCTTCCCATATGATAAGTCTAAAAAGTCCATAAAAGTTTTCAAATTTCTCAAAAATATCGAAGCTTTCCTCTAATTTTACTTTTATATGTCAATTGTAAGAAAATTTTTACTCTTGTCATCAATAGGGTTATTATTATCTCAAGGGTTATTATTATCTCACTGTCAAACCCTTCACAGAATTGAGCAGAGAATAGACAGTATAGAAGCCAAACAGATAAAAGACGAAGAAGTAATGCAAAAACTGGTGAAAGAAGTTGAGCAAATGAGAAAATTTTTGGTCGACCTAGATATAAAACTTTCAAATATTTCAGAGAGGGTTACTAACCTCACCAGAGATTATAACAACACCGAAAGAGTAATGGCAGAAATCAATAGGATCTCTAAAGACTTGGATTTGATGAGAAAAAGAATTGAGATAATTGAGTCAAGATTCGAAGCAAATCGCAGAAATGCAGTAGCATCCCCAGTCACGCAGCCGGTATCTGAAGCAGAAGCTTCAAAAATCATATATACCGCAAGAGAACTTATTGCAAATGGAGAAATTAATCAGGCAATAGAAATGCTAAGTTCTCTTGTCTCAAGAGGATACAGTTCCTATGAGTTGAGAACAACCTTAGGAGACGCTTTGTTTAGAAAAGGAGAAACAAAAAAGGCTATAAGAGAATGGATGGCTATCATAAACGATGAAGATAAAATAAGTGACAAAAGCATGCTCCCGAGAATTTACCTGAGAGTTGCTAACGCTTTCCTGGCAATAAAAGATGAAAAAAACGCAAAGGTAATGCTCCAGGCTCTGATCACAAAGTACCCACAAAGCTCTGAAGCAAAAATTGCTCAAGATATGCTAAAAAAAATGGAATAAAAAAATAATCAAAATCAAAATGAAGTTTCTCAGCTACTGCTCCACTCAGAAGAAAGAAAAAAGTAAGCAAATGCTAAATAATTTTATCTGAAAAAAGATATGCATAGAAATAATCACTAATATTGAAACGTGGAGTACAGAAAATTTGCTGGGCTCGATAAACCAATATCGGTTGTTGGCTTTGGAGTTTGGACTGTTTCTTCAGATTGGTGGGGTGTGAAAGACAAAGAATACGGGAAAAAACTCCTAATCAAAGCTAGAGATTCTGGAATAAACTTTTTCGACACAGCAGATGCGTATGGAGATGGATACGGAGAAGAAATCTTAAAAGAGACATTCGGGGAAGACCTGAAAAACCTCGTCATTGGTACAAAAGTAGGATACAACTTCTATGAACATAAAAGAGATGGGCACAAAGAACATCCGCAAGATTTTTCCGAAAGATATATAAGATACGCACTCGAAAACTCCCTAAAAAGGCTTGGAGTAGATTACATAGATCTATATCAAGTTCACAATCCCAAAATGCAACACATCACTGACGATCTGGTAGATACCCTACTGAAGTTAAAAGATGAAGGGAAAATAAAAACATTCGGTGGAGCAATAGGTCCAGATATAGGATGGATCAAGGAAAGTGAAGCTCTTATGAAAAAAGGAATTCTGAACTTACAGATAATCTACAGCATTCTGGAGCAGGAACCCGCTCTTACAATATTTAAAATTGGGAAAGAATTCGGGGCAAGATTTATTGTGAGAGTGCCACACGCAAGTGGACTTTTAGATGGAACTGCAAACCCTCAGACTATCTTTCCAGCTTCAGATCATAGAAAATTCAGGAAAAAAGATTGGATGGAAAAAGCTTGGAAAGCTCTCCAAAAAATGAGGTTAACTGAGGAAATAAAAGATATGACGCTTGGTCAGATAGCTATTGCATTCTGCCTTGAGGAAGAATCAGTAGTCACGGTCTTACCGAACTTCACAAAGGAATCTGAAATAGAAGAATGGACAAAAGTGGCTGGCAAGAGAATCGATATGAAAGAAGTTATTGAAAGAACTAGAAAGATCTACTACGAAGAGTTGTACCCCTATATAGAACTTAAGGGAGAGAGAATTTAATCTATCCCTGTGGGAGAGAGAATTTAATCTATCCCCGCTCAAGTTTCAAGACTCCATTTTCCAGTTTGTATATCTTGTCTAATTTCTGAGCTAGTGCTATATTATGTGTGACCATCAGAAAAGTAATATTGCTACTATTACACACATTTAGGGTTTGATTGATAATTTTTTCAGCAGTTTCTGGATCAAGGTTTCCAGTCGGCTCGTCGGCAAGAAGAATCTCTGGTCTTACTGCTATAGCTCTTGCAAGAGCAACCCTTTGGTACTCACCCCCGGATAGTTCCCAGACATTTTTTCTGGCTGGTACACCAAATTCTTCTAAAATGCTTTTTGCTATTTTATGAGCAACTTTTCCCAAGATTCGCGAGGCAAAAAACTCAACATTTTCAAGGGGTGAAAGCTCCTCGATAAGGTAGCCATTCTGAAAAACAAATGAAATTCTCTTTCCCCTCATTTTGTCAAGGGCTCGTTCCTCCTTCTCTGTTACGTCTTCGCCGAACAGAAAAACTTTACCGGCTGAAGGCTTAAGAATTGTTCCTATTATTGAAAGTAGAGTTGTCTTTCCTGACCCGGAGGCACCCACTATTGCGATCTTCTCACCTCTCCTAACCTCAAGGTTTACCCCTTTAAGCACCTCCACTTCTACTTTGCCATCGCGAAAGGATTTCCTCACATCTTCTAGCCTTATTACAACTTCACTGTCCACTGCAAATTCACAGCCTCCCACTTATATTGTTAATATTTCATTTTCTCCGTCCCTTATTCTGATTGTGTGTTCAAAATGGGCAGAAAGGGAACCGTCAGCGGTAATAACCGTCCAATTATCCTTTTGTATAATAACATCACCGCTTCCAGCACATATCATAGGTTCAATACATATGGTCATATTCTGCATAAGCGTTATACCTTTACCTTGCTCCCCATAGTTTGGGATTGGCGGATCTTCATGAATTTGCTTGCCGATACCATGCCCACAAAAATCTCTGATCACCGAAAAACCATTTTTTCTAACAAAGGTATATATAAAATATCCAAGATCGCCGGTTTTCATACCGGGCTTTAAAAATTTTATGGAATCATAAAGCGCCCTCTCACATATCTCCACGAGCTTTTTTTTCAGAGAATCTCCATTTCCGACTATATAGGTTTTAGCTGCATCTGCGTGAAAGCCATCGTAAGAAACACCATAATCCACGCTTACAATACTTCCTTCTTCCAAGATTTTGTCATGGTACGGTATTCCGTGGATTACTTCCTGATCAACCGATACACAAACCGATGCTGGGTAGCCTTTATATTTGTAAAAGGATGGAACTCCTCCTCTTTTTTTAGCTATCTCAAATCCCAATTCATCTATCTTCTTAGCACTTACTCCGGGCTTAATTAGAGTCTCTATTTTTTCAAAAAATTCTGCTACAATCTTGCCGGCTTTTTTCATCTTTCTTATATCATCCTCGGTCTTCGGCAGAATCATCTTTACAGATTATTGCTCAGATTTTATTTGATTTTATTTTTTAATTATATTTATACTCTTAGAATCCCAAAATATCCTTTTCACTAACGGTGTTAAAAAGTATAATGCTTAGCATCAATTTTACACCTTCAATGAGATTCTCTATTGATATTCTTTCATCTATACCATGCATAGTTGCTACTTCTTCTTCGGTGAGGAAAAATGGCAAAAGTCCGTAAGACGGGATATTCCTACTCCTGAAAAATCTTGAATCTGTAAAGCCGGTGGCAAGAATGGGGAAGAAAGGATAATTGTATACAGATTGAACGGCATATCGAATATTGAGGAAAAACTCTTCTTCCGGTGAGGATTCTGAGAATTGATGCATAGTCAGTATTTCAAATGAAATTCTAGGATCATTTACTATCGCCTTCATCTTTTCAATCACATCAAAATAAGAGTATCCCGGCAAAAGTCTTATATCAATTACTGCTTCTGCTTCCTCCGGTATAACATTTTCTTTATATCCAGATTTTATCATCGTAATACTGAGTGTGTTTGACACCATAGCTTGTAGCTTAGGTTTCGATTGCAAAAGCAAATATAAAATTTCCCCCAATATTTTTCTAACAGCTTTACTCTTTTCGACTATCGAAAGTAAAGGAGAAAGGATTGTGCCCATTTTTGAATTCCTTACAACATGTACATCAATAGCTTTTATAAAATTTTTTGTGAACTCTCTACCGAAGTTCGTTTCTGAAATTTTGGACAATGCCGATAGCAGAATAAGGTTGGGATTTTCTTTGTGTGGCATTGAAGCGTGCCCAGACTTTCCTTTAGCGACAATCTTGAGCCACAATGGACCTTTCTCTCCAAAGCATGGTAGATATATCTTTTTCCCATTCAGAATCGCTCCTGTTCCACCCTCGTTTATAACCCCAAATCCCTCTATATTTTCATTTTCCACCACAAACTTCGCTCCCTTTTCTCCTCCCATCTCCTCATCAGCAACAGAAATATATCTTATTGTCCTTCTGATTGGAATTCTGAGTCTTTTTACCAATGACATAGCAACTGCTTCACAAACTGCAAGTCCCTTACAATCTATCGCCCCACGACCCCACACATAGCCATTTTTTACCTCGCCTGAAAACGGGGGGACAGACCACTCCTTAGGATTTGCCGGGACGACATCAAGATGACTCAAAAGTATCAACGGTTTAAGCTTTGTATCCTCACCCTTGAGGTCAGAAATTATACTTACCCTTTTAGGATCGGATTCAACCATTCTCGATTCTATATTGAATGAGTTAAAGTATCTTTGAAGCAAAATTGCAGCTTCGTACTCGTCGCCGGGAGGGTTTGTTGTATCTACTCTTATCAAATCGCGCAGAAGCGAAACACTTTCATCCCCAATTTCATTCCATCTTATAGAAGATATTATATCGCTAATCTTTTTTCTTAACTCTTCTTTGCCGTTTTTACCCTGCATACTTTAATTTTAGTAATTAGTAATTTATTCAAACACAAAAATAAAATAAAACAAAAGGTAAGAAACTTACATTTGCAACACAGCAAAGTAAAATGATAAAATAATTTTTTGATGTATGTACCTTTTGTAATAGAGCAGACCAGTAAAGGGGAACGGGCTTACGATATATGGTCAAGACTCCTTAGCGAAAGAATAATATTCATTGGTAGCCCCATTACAGATCAGGTAGCAAACGTAGTAGTTGCTCAACTCCTTTATCTTGATGCCGAAAATCCAGAAAAAGATATATACGTTTATATAAATTCTCCGGGGGGAAGCATCACAGCAGGACTTGCCATATATGATACAATACAATATGTAAATTCAGATGTCGCTACAATATGTATAGGTCAATGTGCATCTATGGCCACGGTGATTTTAGCATCGGGAACACCCAGTAAAAGATTCGCCCTACCACACTCAAGAATTATGCTACACCAGCCTTGGGGGGGAATAGAGGGAACAGCCCAAGACATAGAAATACACGCTAAAGAAATACTTAGACTAAAAAAAATAGTGAATGAAATATTAGCCCAACACACAGGACAAAGTCTGACAAAAATAGAACAAGATACATCAAGAGATTTTTTTATGTCGGCAGAAGAAGCACTAAAGTATGGAATTATAGATAAAATTATATACCCAAATAAAGCTTCTCAAAAAACCGCTACAAAAAAATGATTCAGGAGGAAAAACCAATGGTTATGCCCGACAAATGGATAAAAAAAATGGCAATAGAGTATGGGTTGATAGAACCCTTTGAAGAAAAACTTGTAGGTAAAGGAGTAGTATCATTCGGCCTATCCTCATACGGATATGATTTCAGAATTGCCAACGAATTTAAAATATTCACAAATGTAAATTCAACCATAGTAGATCCTAAAAAGTTTGACGAGAAATCATTCATCACAGTAATAGGAGACTTCTGCATAATACCGCCAAATTCATTTGCTCTTGGACGCTCAGTGGAATACTTCAGAATCCCGCGAGATATACTAGCTATATGCATTGGGAAATCAACTTATGCAAGGTGCGGAATAATAGTAAACGTGACCCCACTTGAACCATCATGGGAAGGCTACCTCACAGTAGAGATCTCAAATACCACCCCACTACCAGCAAAAATATACGCATTCGAAGGAATAGCTCAAATCATATTTATAAAAGCATCTGAAGAATGCGAAATATCATATGCCGACAGAAAAGGGAAATATATGAACCAGCCCGGTATAGTTCTTCCAAAAATAGAATAGTTGTATGATCTTAAAAGTAACCCGAGCGGTAAATCTCCGTAAATTTTGTCTTGATGGTAAAAAGGCTAAATCTAATTACCTATAACTAATCTATTGCTAAATATCAATCTAACATAAGATGAAAGCATGGATCCTTAACAAGTTTGGTTACGACGGGATAAACTTGCGTGAAGTAGATAAGCCAGTAGCGGGATTCGGAGAGGTTGTAATCCGTGTTCTGGCATGTGGGATATGCTACAGAGATATAATCGATATACAAGGGGGATTCAAATATACCGTGCTCCCAACAGTTCCTGGACATGAAATATGTGGGGTAGTTGAACAAATCGGCGAAAAAGTTGAGAACCTTTCAAAAGGAGATATAGTAATATCGCGACACGGAGCTTTCTGCGGGAAATGTGAACTCTGCCTTTCTGGAAATGATAATCTATGCATTACTGCACCGCAAAAGTTTGTCCACTCAATCCCAGGGGGATATGCCGAATATGTAAAAGCTCCTGAATCTGCTTTTGAAAAAATTCCGCCAACCTTACACAAAAAATTTTCCCCAGCTGAACTGTCTACAATCTTCTGTGCAGTTGGAACAGCTTTCAGAGCATTAGTATCTCAAGCTCAGGTAAAGCCAGGCGATACAGTACTTATCACTGGTGCAGGTGGTGGAGTGGGAGTTCATGCGGTCCAGATTGCAAAATTTCTCGGGGCATATACAATAGCCATAACTACATCTACAGAAAAAGCTGAAAGGCTAAAATTACTTGGAGCAGATGAAGTCATACTAGCAACTAAGCAAAATTTAAGATTTAACGAACAGGTTATGTCAATAACAGGAGGAAGGGGGGTTGATGCGGTTATAGAAAATACTGGCTCAATAGGTCTTGAGGCAGCGATAAGGAGTTTGAAAATCGGGGGAACATTAGTACTTGTAGGGAATATAAAAGTGGATAGATATCCTCTGAATCCCGGAATGGTGATAACCCGTGAATTAAAACTTAAGGGCACAGTCGGGATAACCCATAATGAACTACAAAATCTATTCAAAGTTTTAGAGTATAGCAATATAAAACCTATAGTCCACGCAGAGTTCCCCCTTGAAAACATGATGGATGCGCACAAATATCTGACAGAAGGTAAAACCTTCGGAAGAATTGCCCTGAAACCAACTTAAAAATAAAGGAAAATTGAAAAATCAAGGTTCAGGAAAACTATTCTATTGAATTATGGGAAAAGTAGAAGATTCCCTAAATTTACTGAGAGAGCTTGGAGACGAAGATCTGAAATCAAGATTATTAGAATCAAGAAAGGAACTTTTCGCGCTCAGAACACTCACCTGGAGAGAGGGGAAAACAAATCCTGCAAGAATAAGAGCTCTGAAGAAAGAAATAGCAAGAATACTTACAATTTTAAAAGAAAAAGAATTGAGTAAGAAAGCACAAAATGCAGTAGATGGTCAGCAGGGCAGTGATAGAGAAATGGGAAGAAGAAAAAACAGATAAATATTTCGTTGGGACATCTGGATTTAGTTACCAGGATTGGCGTAAAGTTTTCTACCCCAAAGACATAAAATCACAAGATTTCCTGCGCTTCTATTCAAAACATTTTAGAACAACCGAAATAAATTCAACTTACTACAAAATCCCATCACCAAAAGTTATTGAAAGCTTGCGCAAAAAAGTCGATAAAAACTTTGTATTCTCCGTGAAAGCCAACCAAATTTTCACACACTCAAGAGAATATTCAACCACAGACACTGCTAAAATGAAAGAAATCTTAGGATCATTTGGAGAGAACCTAGGAGTGGTCCTCTTTCAGTTCCCCTACTCATTCCATAGATCTACTAAAAATGAAGAATATATAAAGAAGTTGAGAGATGATTTTCAAGAATTTGAAATAGCTTTTGAGTTCAGATCCTCTGAGTGGGTCTGTTCAGAAATCTTTGAGCTTCTCCAGAAAATAGATGTTATATTTGTGTGCGTTGATGAACCAAAAATCAAAGGGTTACTACCTCCTATATTTACCTTGACATCCAATAAAAAAGTGTCATATATCAGGTTCCACGGGAGAAATGCTGAGAAGTGGTATAACCACCAAAAACCCGAAGAAAGATATGACTACCTGTACTCTGAGGAAGAATTAACTGAATGGGTGAGCAAAATCAGAAGTTCCAAAGCCAAAGTGCGAAAATTATTCGCATACTTTAATAACCATCCAAAAGCCCAAGCTGTCGAAAACGCAAAAACCTTCGAAAGGCTTCTTAATCAAAGTGAAAGTGCTCAATTCTAAGCACTATTCTATTGAACATTCTTCAGAAGATTTACATCTCAGTGCTGAATCAAAGTTGAAAAAAGTTGAAATTAGATATTCCAGTAAAGCATAAATCCACACAAAATACGATATAAATTAAATATATAGCATAGACAGAATATATAAGCAAAAAATACAAAACAGATGGAAAAGATAGGACAAATTCTTGAGAGGTTAGGAGTCTCTCCCGAGAAGATCAAAGAGGCTCTATCCATACAGATGGAGAAAGGGGGAAGACTGGGAGAGATACTTATTAGAATGGGAGTTATAAACGACAGCATACTTGCAGAAGCTCTATCAATACAGCTTAACCTATCTCTAAAAAAAACAATATCGAAGGAAGAAGTCGCTGAGGATATGTCATCTCGTTTCCCATCACATGTAGTAAAAGAAAAGAAATTTGTAGTCCTAAAAAACCCAAATTCCGATGTGGCAGCAGTAGCAGTTGCAGATCCAACGAAAATTGACATAATACTTGATCTTCAGAAAATTTACAAAAAAGCACTGAAAGTTTTCTGCGCTCCACAGAGCGAAATAGAAAGAATCATAAATGAGATATACGGATTTGGTGCAGGAATAGAGGTATCAAAAGAGGTCGAAAAGGCAGAAGAAATATTTGCAGCAGAAATAGAGGAGACAACTAAAGATATTCTCGAAGAAAAAGGCGATGCTCCAATAATAAGGTTCGTTAACGCTTTATTCTTTCAGGCTGTCAGACAAACTGCTTCTGATATCCATATAGAACCTGCAGAAAAAGAAACATCTATACGTATGAGGATTGACGGTGTTTTACACGAAGTAATAAAGATCAGCAAGAACCTACACGAACCGATAGTCTCAAGAATAAAAGTAATGTCCAGACTCGACATAGCGGAAAGGAGAATTCCCCAGGATGGTAAAATAAAGCTCAAAGTGGCAGGGAAAGATATAGATGTTAGAGTATCTACTCTGCCAACGGTCTTCGGTGAAAGAGTTTCTCTGAGAATTCTTGATAGAACCGCAACTATTCTCAAAATTGAAGAACTCGGAATGGAAGAAGATATTCAGGAGAAAATAAAGAAGTTAATCAGAAAAACCTATGGTATGATACTTATTACTGGGCCAACTGGTTCCGGTAAGACAACGACTCTGTACGCATGCCTTTCTGAAATAAACTCCCAAGAAATAAATATAATAACTATAGAAGATCCGATAGAATACCAGCTGAAGGGAATAAACCAAATTCAGGTGAATCCCAAGGTAGGTCTTACCTTCGCAACTGGTCTGAGATCTATCTTGAGACAGGATCCAGATGTTATAATGGTTGGAGAAATAAGAGATAGCGAAACAGCATCTATAGCAATCCACGCTGCACTAACTGGACACCTTGTCCTATCGACTTTACACACAAATGATGCCCCATCTGCAATAACAAGACTTATTGACATGGGAATAGAACCATATCTTATATCCTCTGCAGTGTTCGCAACACTTTCCCAGAGATTGGTCAGAAAAATTTGCACAAACTGTATCTTCCCCTATGAACCAGACCCAAGAGAATTAGAGATACTGGGACTTGCCAGGGAACAACTCCCAGATGGAGTTCTATTCAGAGGTCGCGGTTGCAGAGATTGTCTAGGAACAGGTTTCAAAGGAAGAATAGGAATCTTCGAGCTCTTCCTTATAGATGATGAAATAAGGGAATTGATAAATGAAAAAGCTGATTCTATGAAGCTAAAAACAATCGGGATATCAAAGGGTATGAGAACACTTCGAGAGGATGGAATTCTCAAAGTAATAAAAGGTATAACAACCCCCCAAGAAGTAGCCAGAGTAATTCAAGAAGATTAACCCACAAGATGAAATTTAAAAGCAACTTGGCAAACACTCTCATTATGACAATATGACTATAAAATCCTAATCCTAAAAAGACTGCAAAAACAATTGAGCTCTCAAATAGATAGAAATTGATATATCGAGTATGAGCCCAATATCGAGTATGAGCCCAAAAAGCTTATCAGTGTAAGCCAAAAAGTCCCAGCAAGTAGTACCGAGATGAGAATCTACCTTAAATTATAAGAGTGAACAAAAAAACTTGTTTTTACATTCGTCTATAAAAAATAACCTATAGAAAATAGAAATTGAGGAAAAAATAAGAACTGGGGAGTAAACGCTATGATAGGAGCAGATGAAATATCTCAGATAATAAAGCAGAGAATAAAGGAGGTTGAATTTGAGGCTAAATTTGATGAGATAGGAATCATCACATATGTCGGAGACTACATCATAAGAGCTTACGGGTTGACCCAAGTTATGGCGGGTGAAGTTGTTGAAACTCAATCAGGGCAGAAAGGGATAGTTCTGAATCTCGAGGAGGAATCGGTTGGTATAGCAATTATGGGGAACATTGAAAATGTAAAGGAGGGGGATGTAGTCAGAAGGACGGGGAAATTGTTTGAAATTCCTGTGGGCAAGGCGGTACTTGGGCGTGTCATAAACGCAATAGGAGAGCCAGTTGACGGTCTTGGCGACATAAAGTATGAGGAGACCAGACCCGTAGAGGTGAAAGCTCCGGGTGTCGTTATGAGACAGCCCGTCCGCGAGCCCCTCCAGACCGGCATAAAGGCAATAGACGCAATGATCCCAATAGGTAGAGGTCAGAGAGAACTTATAATAGGGGATAGACAAACAGGAAAAACAACAATTGCAATAGATACTATAATCAATCAGAAATATGCATCCCCTCCTGTTTACTGCATCTACGTAGCAATAGGACAAAAACTACAATCAATCGCACAGATTGTAAGTACATTGAGAGAGAACGGGGCGATGGAATACACAACGGTTGTTGCCGCATCAGCTTCTGAACCTCCTACTCTTCAGTATGTAGCTCCATATGTAGGTTGCACAATCGGAGAGTATTTCAGAGATAATGGTATGCACGCTCTGATCATCTACGATGATCTAACAAAGCATGCACAGGCTTACAGAGCTCTGGCACTACTCCTCAGAAGACCCCCTGGAAGAGAAGCATACCCGGGGGATGTTTTTTATCTGCACTCACGCCTTCTTGAAAGAGCTGCAAAGCTCTCAGATAAATACGGCGGAGGATCTCTAACAGCTCTCCCAATAATAGAAACCCAAGCTGGAGACGTCTCCGCTTACATTCCAACGAATGTAATATCCATAACAGATGGTCAAATATACCTTGAGCCGGAACTTTTCTACGCAGGAGTTAGACCAGCTATAAATGTAGGAATTTCCGTCTCACGCGTTGGAGGAAATGCCCAAATAAAAGCTATGAAAAAAGTCGCTGGAATGCTTAGATTGGAACTCGCTCAATACAGAGAGCTTGAGACTTTCGCTCAGTTCGGCTCCGATCTTGATCCCGCAACTCTCAGACAAATCGAAAGAGGTAGAAGGCTCACAGAAATCCTAAAACAAGAACCCCGAAAAGTCCTTCCCGTTGAAAAGCAAATAGTAATAATTTACGCTGGAACTCGTGGATATCTTGATAAATACCCTGTTCGCCTGTGCAGAAAATACGAAGAAGAACTATACAAATTCCTTGATTCAAAATATAGCAACTTACTTCAAAAAATAAGAGAAGAAAAAGAATTAACTCCTGAGATAGAAGAGGAAATTAAAAAAGCTCTCTCAGAATTTGATGAGTTCTTCTCCTCCTATGCTAAATCAGCATAAGCATTTTTATGCTCATCTGGATTTCGCTTTCTATCCTCTCTGGACTCTTCACAGCTCTTTCTGATGTTGTCACAAAGGTTTACATTGAAAAATACAAGGTCTCAAGCCTTTTTGCTCTATTTGTACGTTGGCTTTTCTCATCGATTATGCTCATACCACTACTTTATTACTCAAAAAATGTAGAGGTAAAATATATTGTCGTATTCATAGCATCAATACCTATTGAAATTTTAGCTTCGTATCTTTACACAAAATCAATAGAGATTGGAGAAGCTTCCGAAGTCCTACCTTTTCAATCCATAACGCCAGTTTTCATACCTCCGATTGGATATTTCTTTCTTGGAGAAAACTACTCTTTGATTGGGCTGGCAGGAATTTTGCTCGTAGTAGCCGGCGGATACATAACTGTTGGAGGATGGAAAAAAGTTAACCTACCAAGCCTCCTCAAATCCATCAAAAACAAAGGCGTACTATATATGATCTTGTGTTCCTTGATATACTCTGTAACGTCGGTACTTGGACGATATATGGTGATAGGATTTGGACCAGAATTTTTTGCAAGCTCATACATGATATCTCTTACTCTCTGCCTTTCCCCATTTTTCATCAAAAATTATGGCACATACGGGATAATAAAAGCTTTGAAGGAATGGAAAATGGGAACCCTTCTTGGATTCACCCTGGTTTTAGCGATTATTCCTCATTTTTTATCCATAAAATATCTTGAGACCGCATACATGATTTCACTGAAAAGGACAAGCGTTATTTTTTCTGTAATCTTGGCTTATATAATTTTACACGAGTCAAACTTCGGAACAAGATTGATAGGGTCAATTCTTATGTTTTTAGGAATAGTAGTTATTTCCTTGAGTGCGATGTAAAAATGCAATACCAAAGCTAAAAAAATTCGGAAGCAAAAAAAATTCGGACGCAAAGCCCTTTGCTCCGGCAATTACTCTATTCAGCTACATTAATTGATCGCTCAGCTTTGTAATCATACTTAGAATAGCTCAGCTTTCATCTTGAGAAGCCTTCTTGCTTTCTCCTTTGCTATCTCGTTTGGGAGCTTGGCCTCAGGTATAGACCCTGAGTCGGTTTCAAGTATATACTGAATCATTTCATCAAATATTTGTTCGCCTGTCTTTTCTGTGAAGAGAGCTGAAACTTCAGGTGAAGAAATCTGTTTATATTCTTCTTCAAGCTTTTTGACCTGTTCTTGAAGCTTCTGCCTTACCCCCTCATCCTCTACCTCTTCTATGGTTGATTTATAACCTTCTATTTTCTCTCTTAATCTTTCTACCTCCTCCTGGTATACCTCTTTCTCGGTTCTATCTTTCAGAAGTGTCGCGTAAAATTGAGCGTATGGAACATATGCAAGCAAGAATTTTCCATCAGATTTTCTAAAGGCTCTACTGAAAAATATCTTTGATTTTGTTGGACTCCCCCCAAGGATACTCGGAGCAGTCGCATAAAAAGAAGCTCTCAAGATCAGCGGAGTCCCATAATAGTAGCCTTCATCCAATTCAATAAGTCTATCCATAAAAGCTAGGAGTTTTGAGATTTCTGCAACAGTCTCCGGAGTCCCTCCAGATGCTGAGATCCAGTACGCAAGGCAGGATGTATACCAGAAGGCTAATTTTATATCATCTTTACTTATGGTCTTAGCAAGATCTTCGAATTGAGCTTTATTTTCTTTCAACAACTTCAGAACCTCCGCAAATTTTTTATTCCTCAAGGATAACCCTTTTTCTGCATGCATATATCCTTTGCGGTATAGAATAGAAGCCTTCTCCCTGTCTTCATCTTCTACAAAAGCAAACCCCCATGAACAGTAAGCTTCAGCAAGAGCCTCAAGAATTACGGTATTGTTAGGATCGAGCATAAGAGCGGTTTCCATAATCAGTATATTTGAAGCTATGCCAGAACCTAAGACAAAAGGAATATCATACCTCTGAATCAGAGGTGAGAACTCAGCAGTAGTTTCAGCAGTAGTCACAACAGCTATCTTCTTTATATTGCAAGAAGCAAAAAGCAACCCGCCTATCAACGATGCCAATATAACTTTTTTACTTTTACTTCCACCAACCATCACCATCATTCCTCCTTCAGCTTTCTCAAATATAATTTCCATTTTAAAAAATATACTTTAATTAATTAATTATGTAATTTATTTTTTCAACTTTTCACAGACCTTTTCCTGCACCCTGTAGTAAACATCAAATCCTGTCATTAACAATTTTTGGATTCTTCAGCTATTTTACTTACGTAATCTCCTATTTGAGTTCTGCAAAAATCTCTATATTTGCTCCCCTACCCAAAATGTAAGCAAGCAGTGCAACCGGGAGTTTAACAACCCTAAAAATAAATCCATCAAAATCTCCTGGTTTCCTTATCCAGAAATCTTTTCTATCATATACCTTTACCTTTAGTATCTCAAATCCATTGTCTGACAGAAATTTTTTTATGCTCTTTTCAGACCAGAAAAAAGGGTGCTGTAGAGAAAAAAATTTACTTTGTACAGGGACTTTAATAATATACCTTAAGATGTCATATATGTTCTTGAATTGATTTGGGATTTCCATAACTAAAAGTCCCCCTTGGTTCAGTAGGCTCTTGATTTTGCTTAAAGCTCTCACAGGATCAGTAAAGTGCTCGAACACATGGTTCATATGTATAACATCAAATTTGGTCTCCGTATGGAAATCGAAAAATGAACAGGCTACAACGTTCAGGTCATCATACTTTGCTCTCACTTTTGATATCACATACTCTGATATATCTATGCCTACTGGATTGAGACCAAGGTCCTTGGCACATCTTATAAATAGTCCGTAGCCACAGCCGACATCAAGTATAGATGCTTTTCTCCTTTGTTTAATTTTTATAATATTTCTAATTCTCCTTTTGAAATAAAATTCATCAGAAATAGCTGATAATCTTTTATCAAACGTTTCTCCAGAATAAAGCTCATCAAAATATCCTTGCGAGTAGAAATTTTTGTATTCATCATCACTCATAAATGGATAGAGCCATCTAAGATCGCAAGCTTTGCAGACAAGGATTTTTTCCTTCTCAAGATTTAAAATATATTTCGCAAAGTTATCCTCACTACTTGTCTCATTACCACATATTACACATTTTCTAAGATAAATCATATTAATAATAGCTATATCAATAACCAGACAATGCAATCAGATACTAAAACAAAATAATTGTAATAATAATAACAACATCTTAGTAATTAATTGTAAGCAGTAATTAATCATAAATGAGATATAATATAACAATAAAATGCAAATTGGCTGTGTGATCCTAAATTGGAATAATTACATAGATACAAAAGAATGTATAAACTCTATATTAGCAAGTAAAGGTGAGGTAAAAAAGAAGATAGTTTTAGTTGATAACTGTTCAACTGACGATTCCTTTGAAAGACTCTTAAGAGACTTTGGCAGGCCGGAAAATATATTTTTCATAAAGAATGAACAAAATAGAGGATACGCCGGTGGAATCAACTCAGGCATAAGATACATCTTAAAAAATTTCAATTGCCCATACATAATTGCTATGAACAATGATATAATCATTCCTGACTTTTTCTTTGATAATATGCTCGAGATAGTATCAAAAAATAATATCGATATAGCTTCTCCTGTATTCCTCGATTACAGAACAGGAAAGGTTAAGTTTGAAGGTGTCAAAAAGTTATTCATACCACTGCTTCATCACATAGAGATTAAAGGTAATTACGGTAAACTTGACTGGTGGCCCGCCGAGGTGGTTATGGGAGCTTCAATGATGTTCTCAAGTCAATTTCTGAAAAATGAACTCTGGCTCTACGAACCTTTTTTTCTATACTGCGAAGAAGATGAAATATGCATAAGAGCAAAAATGAAAGGATACAAAGTCGGTATATGCGGAAAAGCAATCCTTTACGATAAGGGGAAGATGAGCCTAAAAAGAGGAAAACAGAAAAAAGAAGATGCAATTTACTTTACCATAAGAAATAGATTTATCTTAGCAAAGCTCTTGAAACAATATGGATATCTCTCAAAAAGTGAGTTTTTCGGATTCAATATAACATTCACCATCGCTTGCATCGTACTCTCCACATCACTAATCTATAACTTCAAAGTATCAACAGCAATCATAAAAGGTGTGAGAGACGGATTCAAAGCAAAGATAGAACCACATTACATCTACGGAAGCTGAACGGGACCAAACTTCCTCACAACTATACCCCTCAAACCAGATTTTATCCAAATCCTTCTGACAATCTCCAGGATTATAAAAAGCATCATCTGACTAGTTGATGGTTCCACCTTACCCGCACTATATAGATGCAGAGCATCTAGACTTTTAAACATCTTCTCCACCCTGTTTTTATATGTATGCTTCTCCAGAACTTCTATCATCCCTGAACGTGCTATCCTTTCACGCTCCTCATCATTCCTAAGATAATAACTTATCTTCTCGAACATATCATCTTCTGATGAGAATACAACTAACTGCTCTCTACTAAAAAGGTCTTCCCTGCCGTCAAAATCCTTAGATAAAACCATAGAACCAGAACACATCCCTTCAAAAACCCTCATATTTAGGCCAAACCTTTTATTAAGATTCAGAACGATCTTTGCCGATGAATAAATCTTACCAATGTCTTGACAATTTGCCACGCCGAAAAAGAATTTCAATCCCATCCTCTCAAGTAGATCCCTCATCCTCAAACGCTCCTTGTCCAGAGAACCTACAAATGCTAAATCATAGATCTTCAGCTGTGCCTGTTGCTTATGAAATGGGGGATAACATGCGAGAGGCAACCACTCTACTTTTCTACCAGTATCAATAGATAACTTCTCCGCAAATATCTTTTGGGAACAGAAAACTATATCAAAGTATCTCGACATAATTTTATCCAACTTAAATGAAAAGGGGGTGTCTATAAACCAAAATATCGAAGGAGAAAGATCCGATGGGAAAGAATAATGTGAAGAATCATCAACACAGATATAGGCTGTATACCTACCTTTTATTTTATTTTTTATCCGATATGCCGAAAATGGATCGAAAAGATCGACGGTAAAGCCGAGCTCTTCAAGAGTTCGGTGGACATAATAACCTGTAGAGCACATCTGCCCAGAATAAAAAATCGCAACTTTACCTTTGTTCCTTGACATCGGCATTATATCTTTATTTACTACATCTGCCTACGATTACCCTTGATAGATTTCTAATCTATTTACCTATTTCTGCTCCTCGGTTTCCTGTTCCTTCTTTTCTTCCAGTGCCTTTTTGAACCTTTCCTTCAACTCTGGTATAATCTTCTCAGCAACTTCAGGAATAAGGTTTATCACTTTTTCCACTATCATAGATTGTGGTCTTCCCATGGAGTAGAAAAAAGCTTTGCCCTCATCACCTACGACAAGAATCCCTACGGGCTCAACAGACAAAGCTCCCCCTGAAGCTCCAATTTCATTTTTATTCCTTGATCCAGCCATAAAACCTATTTTTATCTTTGAAAGGGTTATTATACTTGACCTCCCAAGTTGCACAGGTCTGCTTATTATTGTCTCAGATTTCACTATCTCCTTTATCTTATCAAATAGTGAATAGAGAATCTGCTCAAGCCCACTACCTTCCTGCTGTAACAACTCCTTCTTTTCCTTCTCCATACCTTTAATTTAGTCGGAATAACCTCCTTTTTTTTATAATTTTATACTTACTTATGAGTATACATACAGGAACTTTATCTTAAGAATTCACCTCAAGAAAATGAAAACTGAATAACTTGATAAACCATCAGATAGGAACTTCTCACACTGCAACTGAGAAAACACAAAATTGAACAAAAATGATTAAATTTTACTTGATTAGAACGGATAGTAATAAAGATAAAAATTTACGATGATCGATTTTAGTGTGATAAAGAAGTTCATACTTGCTTTACTTCTTTTAAATTTCTTTTTGCCCAATAAGGTTTGCCTTAGTGAAGCGATCTCTCTAATTCCCAGCAAGTTGATCACTGAGCAAAACCATAAATGCTGCAAGGGTGAAAAGGCAAAAAAAGAAAGTCCAGAAACTTTTAAGAAAGTTGCTCCTGATTGCTGCACCGGAAACTGCGCATGCACATCTCAATTTTTAACTAAACTTGAAACCCCAAAAGTAAATCCCATAAGAATCTACTACATAGATTTTTCTGGACAAATATACACAAAAATTTTCTCAAGAGATATATTTTACCCGCCTAAAATGTCAGCGTAAGGCAAACTATACCTGACAGCCGAACTTTCAGCCTTACTTTAAAAACCTTAAAAACCTTACACCCAAAAAAGGAGGTTTTTAAAATGGAAAGCACAAAAAACAGGAAAATTAAAAGTAAACAAGGCATACTTGTTATCTCGGCAGTTGCAATCTTGATCACACTCTTTATAGGTTATAGAATTCAGATCATTCACCAGATTACACATCTGATCCAACTATCGCATGGGCAAAAGGATAAAAAAGCACACGAACAAAAAAGCAAAGAAAAAAAAGAGTATTACTGCCCCATGCACCCGGAGGTCAGACAAAATAAACCAGGAAGATGTCCAAAATGTGGGATGTATCTCGTTCCAGCTACTCAGGAGCCTAGCAAGGAACAAGAATTAAAAGAACACGAACACAAGCAAAAACATCAATCTCTTTACCACTGCCCTATGCACCCCCAATATATCTCCGATAAGCCCGGAGAATGTCCAATATGCGGTATGAGATTGGTCAAGATTGATCAAACAGTAGAACCAGAACCTACCAGAACAAAATATCACACCGTCGAAGGTAGAGTTCCTATAAAGATATCCCCTGAAAGACAGCAACTTATAGGTGTAAAATTTGCCTATGCCGAAAAAAGAAGACTCATAAAAACCCTAATTGTACCTGGATATGTTGATTTTGATGAAAGAAGATTTGTTAGAGTTAATGCAAGGTTCGACGGATGGGTAGAAAAGCTTTATGTAAATTATACTGGAGCATTTGTGAAAAAGGGACAACCCCTTGCTGAATTATACAGTCCAGAAGTTGTTCTGGCGCAAGAAGAATATATAGTTGCCAAGAGAAATTCGGAAAGACTCACAGACTACGCTTTGCGCAAATTTAATCTCCTGAACATCCCAGAATTTGAAATTAGAAAACTTGATGAAACTGAAATTGTAAGAAGAACCCTGCCAATTCGCTCCCCAGCCTCGGGTTTTGTCATCGAAAAGAATGTAGTTGAAGGACAAAAAGTTTCAGCAGGCGATGACCTGTACAAATTGGCTGATCTATCCTACGTCTGGATTCACGGGAATGTATACGGATACGAAGGTAAAGCAATAAAAATCGGACAAGATGTTAAAATAACCTCCCCATACAATCCAGAAAAATCCCTACCCGGTAAGATTAACTATATCTATCCATACCTTGATAAAGATACAAGGACAACCAGAATAAGAGTTGATGCTAAAAACAACGGAGAACTGAAACCTGGCATGTATGTAAACCTTGAAATAGATGTAGATTATGGGATAAGACTTTCTATTCCTTCGTCTGCAGTACTGGAACTTGGAAGGACAAATTATGTTTTTGTTGATGCTGGAGATGGATACTTTGAACCTCGAGAGGTAAAACTCGGTATAAGAACTGATGACTACTATGAAGTTGTTGAAGGATTAAGCGATGGAGAAAAAGTCATCTCATCCGCAACATTTCTTATCGACTCAGAATCTGCTATGAGATATGCTATCGAACTTATGAAGAATGAGAAGGGAGGAGAAAAACAAATAAATGGACATAAACATTAAGCTGTCATGATAGAAAAGATAATAGAATTCTGTGCAAAAAATAGGTTTCTTGTTCTTTTACTTATTTTGTTCTTAGTTTTATGGGCATACCGATCTTTGAAAAATATTCCATTAGATGCCATTCCAGATTTATCTGAAACGCAGGTTATTATACTTGTGAGGTGGGATAGACCACCACAAATTATAGAAGCGCAAGTTACATATCCCATCATAACAGCTCTTCTGGGAGCGCCACGAGTCAAAGATATAAGAGGAATAACAGATTATGGATTCTCTTTCATCTATGTGATATTTGAAGAAGGAGTAGATATTTACTGGGCACGCTCCCGAATCATAGAATACCTATCAAATATAATTCCAAAACTACCAGAAGGTATACAGGTTGAACTGGGTCCAGATGCTACAGGACTTGGATGGGTCTTTATGTATGCCTTAAAAGACAGGAGTGGGAAGCATTCACTTGAAGAACTCCAAGCATTTCAGAAATGGCATCTAAAGTACATCTTGCAATCTGTTAAGGGAGTTGCAGAAGTTTCCTCAATAGGTGGATTCACCAAACAGTATCAAGTTATTCTAAATCCTCAGTTACTGCTATCATATGGAGTCTCAGCAGCAGAAGTTGTGAATGCAATTCAGAAATCAAACCAGGAACAGGGAGCAAGGATTATTGAAATGCAAGGAAGAGAATATATGGTCACTGCAAAAGGATATATAAGTTCTATAGAAGATATCAAAGAAATTGTTGTAAAGGTCAATTCTGATGGAATCCCCATAAAGATAAAGGATTTAGCAAATGTAAGGATCGGTCCAGACATAAGGCGCGGGATCGCAGACCTTGATGGCGAGGGAGAAGTCGTCGGCGGGATAGTTATTATGAGAACCGGTGAAAATGCCCTTGAAGTGATAAAGCGCGTAAAGGAAAAACTAAAAGAGGTAAGACTCCCAGATGGTGTCGAACTTGTCATAACCTATGACCGATCGGATCTTATCCTAAAAGCTATCGATACCCTAAAAAGAAAGCTCACAGAAGAGATGATCATTGTTTCTGCCGTGATCTTACTCTTCCTCCTACATATTCCCTCAGCAGTTGTTCCGATCGTAATCTTGCCAACAGCTGTTCTGCTCTCATTCATCCCTATGTACTACCTCCGCATAACTTCAAACATCATGTCCCTCGGTGGGATAGCTCTATCAATAGGCGCTATGGTCGACTCAGCTTTGGCGATAATTGAAAACTCTCACAAAAGATTAGCTCCCCTATGGCGAGATGGTAGAAACACCCTTAAAGATTATGAAAGCATCCTTATAGGGGCAATAAAAGAGGTTGGAAGACCCGCATTCTTCACTCTTCTTGTTATTACAGTATCATTTCTTCCAATCTTCGCTTTAGAATCAACCGAGGGCAAACTCTTCAAACCCTTAGCTTTCACAAAGACATTCTCGATGCTCTTTGCATCCTTACTATCTATAACCTTAGTTCCCGCAGTAATTACTACACTCGTAAGACCATATCCACTCCCTGGCTTCAGAAAAATTTGGGATGAAGAGGAACATCCTATATCAAAATTTCTTCATAGAGTGTATACTAAAATTGTAAGGGTTGTACTGAAATACCCAAAAGCTGTTGTAACCTCCGCCGGAATCATATTCCTGGGGACCTTACCTTTACTACTCAAACTTGGAAGCGAATTTATGCCACCACTCAATGAAGGGAGCATTCTTTACATGCCGACAACTCCTCCCGGCATCTCAGCAACCGAAGCGGGAAGGCTTCTACAGATTCAAGATAAGATCCTAAAAAGCTTTCCTGAAGTCCTGACAGTATTCGGCAAAGCAGGAAGAGCGGAAACATCTACTGACCCAGCCCCCTTATCTATGATGGAAACCGTAGTCACTCTAAAACCCCCACATGAGTGGAGAGAAAAAGATGTATGGTACCGGTTTTTACCAGAACCCCTGAAAAAGCCCCTGAGATTAATCTGGCCTGACAGAATCTCTTGGGAAGAACTCATAGAACAGATGGATAAAGCTCTGCAAATACCCGGACAAGTAAACGCATGGACAATGCCAATTAAAACCAGAATTGATATGCTCACAACAGGAATAAGAACCCCTATTGGAATCAAAATCTACGGATATGATCTTGATGAAATCGACAAGATAGGGCAGAAGATAGAATCCATCCTCAAGGATATCAGTCGGACCCGAAGTGTGTTTGCTGAAAAAATAGGTCAGGGATACTTCATAGACATAATCCCTAAAAGAGAAGAGATAGCAAGGTATGGACTTACCATTGAAGATATCCACAGAGAAATTCTTGCATCGATCGGAGGTGAAAATATAGCTTTCACAATTGAGGGTATGGAACGATTCCCGATAAATGTCAGATATCCTTATGACTACAGAAATTCTCCAGAAAAACTTAAGAATGTTTACATAAGAACATCACACGGATTTTTTGTTCCCCTCTCTCAGCTTGTGGATATTTCCATATCTACCGGACCATCAATGATAAGAAATGAGAACGGCAGATTAGTCAACTATGTTTATGTTGACATAGAAGGGAAAGACATAGGAGGATATGTTAGGGAGGCAAAAAGATTAATCAATGAAAGGCTCGAACTTCCACCGGGATACACTTTGGTATTTTCTGGACAATACGAATATATGGAGAGAGTAAAAGAAAAACTCAAATTTGTAGTTCCGTTGACGCTTTTCTCTGTTTTTCTTCTCCTTTACATCAATACAAGATCTTTCATAAAGACATCTATTGTTATGCTTGCGGTTCCGTTCTCACTTGTAGGTGCAGCTCTAATACTTTACATTCTCGATTACAACGTTAGTATAGCTGTGTGGGTTGGAATCATAGCACTGCTTGGAGTTGATGCGGAGACCGGAGTATTTATGCTACTGTACCTTGATTTAGCATACGAAGAAATGAAAAAGAAAGGTAAATTGATAACAGAAGAAGATCTGAAACTTGCTGTGATTGAGGGCTCAGTAAAAAGGCTTCGCCCAAAACTTATGACAGTCGGAACAACATTCTTAGGGCTCTTACCTATTATGTGGGCACAAACACATGAATTAGGAGCAGATACAATGAAAAGAATTGTCGCACCAATGATAGGAGGCATCTTTTCCTCGTTTGTAATGGAACTCGTTGTTTACCCAGCTATATATTTCCTATGGAAGAAAAGAAAACTCTCTGCTTGATACTTCTTTCTTTTTTAGGAACGTAAAGTAAAAAATATTCTCAGGAACGTAAAGTAAAAAATATTCAAAGAGAGATTTTAAATTTACTTACATAATAGATAGAATAAAGAAATTAGAACTTCTTTATATTTTAATTGATAATAAAACTACATTATAAGTTGAGCAAAGAAAGTGCGATGCAATTTCCCCTAAATCAGTTATTCAAAAAGGGAAAAATTCACTTTTTCAGAAAAAATGAACTGATTTACTCAGCATGGAGCAATATAGATTCTATTTTCATAATAAAGAGAGGGAAAGTAAAACTATTTCATCTTACTGAAGATGGTAGAGAGATTGCTTTCGACCTACTTTCCGAAGGTGAAATTTTTGGAACACTGAATGGGGTGGCACCTGAATTTGCTTCCGCTTATGAAGAATCAGAAATTACTGTTATACCCACAACAAAAATCAAAGATCTTGATCGAACAGAACTTTTATATATTATTAACTCTTTTTCGAGAAATCTCAATAGAACAAAGGAAAGACTCTGGTGGTTTTTATCGCTACCTCTTGAAAAAAGGATTTTATTAGTTGCAGATTTTCTTTCGCTAAAGGTTGGAAGAAGATTAAACGGTGTTATACGCCTTAACATATCTCATCAGGAACTGGCATCCTTCTGCGGCGCAAGTCGTGAGTGTGTATCTAGACTCCTTCAAGATTTCAAAAACAAAGGTATCGCAGAAGTAAAAAGGAAACAAATTGTGATATACATCACTGAAAATCTCAAACAAGAAGACTAAATTCATAAATTAATAAGACCGAATTTCGGAGTTATACAAAACTACATACAAGGAGGAAAGGATATGGATGGAATAAGAAATGTTGGGTTCATAATAGGTAGGATCATAGTGGGTATATACTACGCCTATTCTGGAATAGAGCATTTCATACTTCTTCATCCGATGTCTCAGTACGCTGCCGCAAAAGGAGTTCCAATTCCAGAACTCGCAGTCGCATTCACTGGAATTCTTCTTCTCATCGGAGGAATATCTATTCTTCTTGGAGTGTACCCTTGGGTTGGCGTACTATCTTTGATAATATTCTTCGTCCCCGTAACATTCATAATGCACGCTTTCTGGAAAGTTCAGGACCCTACGGTCCGGATGGGAGAGATGATTAACTTTATGAAAAACATGGGACTTATGGGCTCAGCTCTTATATTTCTGGCAATACCCGAACCTTGGAAAATGTCAATCAAAAAAAATTCCGGTACATAAAATTATACTCATCTTTACCTTAATTTGTCCTCTAATTAATAGTTGCCTCCTCAATCTTGGAAACAGGCTCGAACCAAATAATCTTGATCAACATAGAATCTCAGCTAGGGCTTCAAAAAAGACCTTGAAAAAGCACGGAAGAATGAATTAAAATAGCAAAACACAGATCTTGGGAAAAAATAAAAAGTGGAAATTTACTAAATAAGGCATTAATTGTAAAACTATTTTTAAAATATATGTTATGATAGGATTAGGTAGTGGACTTTCAGTCGCAATTGTCTTTTTCGTAGTAGGTTTAATAGTGCAGGGATTTTCTGTAGGGGTAGTATTAGCAGGCTTTGGAGGAGTAGCAGGAGTAGTAGCTACCTACATTATTATGCAAATACTCAAAAGCAAAGAATTTAGAACTGCACTCGAAAAAGCCGATAGCCCAACACCAGACAATGAATTTGCCATCGAAATAAGAAAAAAAATTGAAAAGGCTCTTGAGTTAGAGCTTGGGAAAATGAAAGAGAAGATATCAGTTATGTTCCAGAAATATCAAGATTTCAAAGATAAATTTGACAAATTAAAAAAAGAGATTGAAATGCAGACAAACAAAGTAAATATAGTAGTAACCGCATCTGAGGAACTCTCAGCATCTGCGGCAGAGGTAGCGTCTAGAATTGTCTCAGTTGCCCAAAAAATAGAAGAAACCGCAAAAACTGCACAAGGTGGACTCCTAAAAATGGATGAAATTGTCAAAATCATGAACACGATTGTATCAGCTATGGAATCAATCAGAGACATGGCTCGGGGGTTGGAGTCGGAAACAAAGGAAATATCAGAAATAATCTCGATAATTGAGGATATAACAGATCAGACTAATCTATTAGCTCTGAATGCAGCCATAGAAGCGGCACGGGCTGGCGAGCAAGGTAAAGGTTTTGCGGTTGTCGCTAGTGAAGTCAGAAAACTCGCCGAAAGAACATATGGGGCAGCAAGAGAAATATCTGAAAAAATAAATGCAATGGTTCAAAGAGTTTCTCAAACCTACTCTTCGATAGAAGATGGATTTCAAATAATCAAAAAAGGAACGGAAATAGTGCAGGAAGGAAAAAGTAGCTTTGAGCAGGTATCAAAAAGAACCTCAGAGATAAATACAGAAACAGCAGCAATATCTTCTACAACAGAAGAGCAAAGCAAAGTTACAGATGAGATATCAAGAAACCTCCTCTCTCTCCTTGATAGCGCAAAAAAAGTAGAAGCTATTCAATCCGAAGCTTCGGCAACATACGAAGAAATAAGCCAAGATATGGCAAAATTCATCGGCACAGACTATAAAAAGAAGTAATCTATCCTTACATGCATGTGCAAAACAACACATAAAAAAGTTACGCAACAATAGAATATCCACCATCCACAACTATAGTCTGTCCCTGAATCATATCTGCCATAGAGCTCGATAGAAACAGTACAACCTTTGCAACATCCTCTGGTTCAACCAATCTCATAAGAGGTGTTCTTCTCCTTGATTCCTCCACAAGTTGATCTTTATTTGGGAAAAATTTCAAAGCATCGGTCTCAACAACACCTGCAGAAACTATATTGACATTTATTTTTTTCGGAGAAAGTTCCAACGCTAAGTGCCTCAAAGCTGACTCAATCGCTCCTTTTGACGCCCCAACAAGAGTGTAAAACGGAATAGCCCTTTGAGCTCCAAGACTTGATATCCCTATCACTTTTCCGCCTTCCCTTATAAGATCAACCAAGGACTTCACAAGATATATCTGACCAAAAACATTTATTTCTAAAGTCCACCGAAAATGCTTCAGATCCATCTCCCAGAATCTCCTTAGAATTCCACTTGCTGCATTGAGCACTATTATGTCAACACCATTAAATTTTTCTTCAATAACTTTTCTTATCTTACCCGAAGTTTCTGGCTCTGCTATATTCCCCTTGACTAGTTCGCAAAAACCACCGAGTTTCTCAACTTCCTCCTTTAGAATTTTGGCTGACTCCACATTTCTCAAGAAATTAACAATGAGCTTTGCCCCCTCCTTTGCAAAAGATATAGAAATAGCCCTCCCTATTCCACGAGTTCCCCCGGTTATAACTACTACTTTATCTTTAAAGCTCAGCTCCATATCTACCTTACATTAAGCTACCTCAGTTTTATTTCAACTTTATCAAATCTTTTCACACCCAACTTGCTAGCTGCATTTCCTTCTCTCATAGAAATCTCGAGCGTATCATACGAACCTATGATAAGCAAAAATTCACCGGGATTGACAGAATCATAAGAACTAACCAAAGGAGCTTGAATCTTGTAGCCCCCCACCAGCACCCAATCAATCTCACAAGCCGGCCAATTCCCAAGAAGTTCTATTTGAACATCAGTTATAATATTACCGAATCTATCTATGTGGATCACATTTCCGCAGATCAAATTGTTGGACTTATCAACTTTCGGTTCGGGGAAATCTATTCTTCTTGGGTTTTGAATTCTGCCCTTGGAGATATTCTTTATTTTTTCTCCCTTTGATATCAGCGCTGCCGCCGGAGCAAAAAGGTCTCTTCCGTGAAAAGTTAAAGACAATTTCTCAATGCTGACGTATTTTCTTGCTTTCCTGAGAACCGAATCTGTATCTATTTCATAGACTTCGGAATTTTCAAGAAGAGGAGTAAATATTCCGTTGTCTGGTCCCACGAAAAATATTTTCTTTCCAATGTCAGTAACGCCCACTATGGCTTTTCTTTCGCCACCGACACCGGGATCAACAATTGCAAGAAGAATAGAATCAGGAGGGAAATATTTCATACTTTTTGATATTATAAACATTCCTGTGTAGATATCATACGGGGGGATCTGATGAGTTATATCTACAAGCTGTACCCTTCTGTTTATTGACAATATAACACATTTTAGCACCCCTACATACTCATCGGATACTCCGTAATCTGTGAGCATCAATATTGGTCTTGTTGTCAGCGCCGGCATAAAAACTATATCCTTGAAGAATCACCTCCTTCCTTGTAAACTTCCCAAAATCCAAACTTTATCTGATCCAGGCTCTGCTATCACATCTCCACATCGCAACAAAATATGTAAACTACTTCTACCTGAAAAATTTTTCAATTTTTTACAAAATGCTCACAAAATAAATTATTTTTGAGCTATGAATATGAAAATGAAAGTTATTTTTTTCTTTATCGCTTTTGTCGGGCTATTTTTAAATTTATCTGCCCAACAGAAGCAAAAACGGCCAGCAAAAGCCTCAAAAGAAGATATTGAGCTCCTTGAGAGAGCAAGAACGTTCTTTAAACCTCTTCCGAAAATAGCTGATAATCCTGAAAACCCTATAACACCACAAAAAGTGAAACTCGGAAAGATGCTATACTTTGACCCAAGACTTTCAAAAAGCGGTTTGATATCTTGTAACTCCTGTCATAACCTTGCATCTTATGGTGTCGATAACCTGCCAACATCAGTAGGACACAAATGGCAATCTGGTCCGAGAAATGCCCCGACTACTTTGAATTCAGCTTTGCATATTGCACAATTTTGGGATGGCAGAGCTAAAGACGTAGAGGAACAGGCCAAGGGTCCCATTTTAAATCCTATAGAAATGGCTGCAACTGAACAACTTGTAATAGAGAGAATAAAAAGCATACCCGAGTACATAAAACTGTTTAAGCAGGCATTCCCAAATGATCAAGAACCAATAACTTATGATAACGTAGCCAAAGCTATAGCTTCATTTGAGAGAACTCTACTTACACCTTCAAGGTTTGACAAATTCCTTGAAGGAGATGTGAATGCTCTCACCCCAGAGGAAAAGGAAGGACTCAAAATTTTCATAGAAGTCGGTTGCGTAACTTGTCACAACGGAGTTGGGATTGGAGCAAATATGTATCAAAAGTTTGGACTCACCAAACCTTACTACGAAGTAATAAAATATGACGATCCTTCCAAAATCGATGAGGGCAGATATGCTGTGACAAAAAACGAAGGAGATAAATTTGTATTTAAAGTTCCTTCTCTAAGAAATGTAACAAGGACCTATCCGTACTTTCATGATGGTTCTGTATGGGAATTAGAAAGAGCTGTAAATATAATGGCGGAGATACAACTTGGCAGGAAATTAGAGCCTGAGCAAATCAGTAAAATCGTCTCGTTCTTGGGAGCTTTAGAAGGACAGATTTCTCAGGATGCCCTTCAACTACCAATTCTTCCTGCTTCAACTGAAAAAACTCCAAAACCAGAAATTAAATGAATAAAGCGCTCTTTACTTCAGCTATTTATTCCAAACTCAATATCTAAACGTGAATTTATATCTTTACAGTTCTTTTTAAAAGAGTATCTCTTCCTCCTTTTTGATCACTTCTTCTTTTGGTTCTTCAACCTCGGCTTCTGGTGCAGACGGAACAGGGACTCGAGGCTTTGGCAATATCTCAGGGATAAACTTTGTGAGAAATGAATCTATCATATATAAATCCGCAAACCCTATAGGGCCAACTGTTACTGTTTCATCTCTGACTGACATACTGAAGAAAACGCCATCGTCTCTCCTTTCAATTTTGAAGGTTTTAGGTAATCCCCTTTTTCCAAACTTCTCCGGTGTGTGTGAAATAGATGGATTCTTTTTTGGAGATTGTCCAGCAAGTGTGAGTCTAGAAAATGCGCCTATGATTGATGCTTCTTGCGGAGTCAAAGCTATTGTCACCTTCTCTTCCCATCTATATTTCCTTCCACCTGACTCCCTGCCAGCACCACCTACGGGCTTAGCAAAAGATATAAACACAACTCCCCTCAGAGGATCAGCTGAAAATCTTATAGCTCCGTTGTTCCTGTATATAGTTAGGACAGACACTTTATTTTTGTGGAGTCGAGGGGATTTGAACCCCCGACCTTCGGCGTGCCATACCGACGCTCTCCCGCTGAGCTACGACCCCACCCTAAACAAAATATAAAAACACTAAAAAGTCTTTTCCTAATTTCTTAGTTTTTTTGTAGAATTTCTCACAGACCCCTCAATCCCTCTGAATTTACAAAGTATAAGGAAAAAATCCCGATAAATATTTAAAATTTCTACTGTGAAACCCCTAATAAAATCATTAACCTTGGGACTTGTAGCAATAACTATAACTATAACATATTATAATCAAAAAGTACACGGTTCAGTAGAGCAACATTCTATCTTCCGCTCAAAAAATCCCACTGATACTGAAATAAAAATAGCTTACCTTGCATACGGTTTAAAACTACTGGCTGACTACAAATTCTATGATTCGGCATTACAGCTGTGCGAAAGAGGTCTCGATACATCTTTACAAGATTGGGTAAGATACTACATTGGAAGAATACTCATCTTCTCAAAGAGATTCCCAGAAGCTATAGAATACTTTGCAAGTATAACAACCGATTTCCCTTGGTACGAGCTAGTTCTCCAGAACATTATATTCGCAAGACACAGAATGGGAGACCAATCCGCCTGTAAGATGGCAGAGTCGAAAAATCTTCCAGAGAAAGGAATTCCGGAATTCTATGAGTTTCTGCTGGAGTGCTCAGAAAATCTCTTAAACTACTACTCGCAAACAAATCAAAAAAGCCATGAAGAAAGAGTAAGAAAAAATGTTATCCAAATCCTATATCTCCTTGTTATGAATTCGATAAACCCACCCGACTTTCTCGATTACTCGGATAGAGTAAAAAGAGCTCACGATCTCTCTATGCGGATTTTAGGAGTTGACCTCAGAACCTCTCTTTCCGAGAAAAAAGAAGATATCGCAGAAACATTACTCAAATTACAAAGAGGCAAAGAAGCTCTCTATTGGACAGATGATGAATTTAAAAAAGCCAGAGCCTACTTCCAACTTGGTGATTACAACAGATCAATCAAAATAGCCAGTGAGCTAATTCGTGGAGAAAAGGATAGAAAAAAAAGAGAAATTCTCAATTATATTCTGGTTATATCACACGCAAGGCGAAGTGAAAGTGAAGAAGATAAAATCGAATTTCTAAGATATTCAGAAGAATATATCAAGAATTTCTCGAATGAAAGATTCGCAGGAGACCTGGCAATAAAACTCGGCGTAGAAAATTACCTACAGCAGAAAATTCAAGAAGCTGAGAAATTTCTATCCCGAGCAGCCAGAAGTCCCTTCCAAGATATATCAGAAAGAGCAAGATTCCTCCTGAAATACACCCTTGGATACAACATAAAAGCAGAACCCAAAGGATTTCTTTTGCTCATAGAAAAGTACAAGAAAGGGATAAGGAGACTAAAAACTGAGGAGAAAAAATCCGAAATCAGCCCAATAAGTAAAGCATCAGCAGTGGAACATAAAAAACCAGATGAAAAGGCTCTGAAAAAAGCTCTGGAAATATATTATCTGAAAATCTATCTTGGTGACTCCAGACTTTCCCCTTCCCTACCCTACGAAATTTTCAGAACTTCAAAAATGAACCTAAAAGATATACTTGA
The DNA here is from genome assembly GCA_938036315.1 of uncultured bacterium. Classification (GTDB taxonomy): domain Bacteria; phylum Calescibacteriota; class Calescibacteriia; order Calescibacteriales; family Calescibacteriaceae; genus CALHPK01. The sequence continues at coordinate 171,231 of CALHPK010000001.1, forward strand.
GCAAAAAGGTTTCATTTCAATAACCGGAGATTTCAGATCCACATTAGCCGTAGTCTCCCCTCCTCCTATAGCATTCTATGAGGAAATAAAATCCGCATCGGAAAGATTTGGTGTACCACTATCGCTTTTGATGGCTTTAGCTTTTGTTGAATCTAACTTCAATCCAGTAGCCGTATCACCAGCTGGTGCAATCGGCCTTACCCAGATAATAATACCAACAGCAAAAGATATTTTTTCAAGCTGGGGAATTCCATTCACTAAAGATTTTCTGTTCGAACCTGAAATAAATGTAAAAGCAGGGTCGTATTACCTAAGAAAACTGAAGGATGACCTCGGTTCCTGGACACTCGCGATAGCCGGATATAACGCAGGTCCTAACGCAGTAAAAAGATGGATAGAAAAATCAGGAAACATATACTGCGAAAAAATCGAAGTATTCCTTGAAAATATACCATATCGCCAAACTCGATTCTACACTATGAGAGTACTTTCATATTATCTTGAGTACGCAAAATTATTCGAAGAGGATATAGACCTTGAAGAGATCTTCAAATGCAACACTAACAAAGTCGTAGAGTCATCTTCTTAAATGCATAATCTTTGTGGCAGACTGGTGGCGGACTGGTGGCGGACTTGTGGCAGACCAAATCTCATTGCTACAGATTTCTTACCCTAAGTCCTACCTATATACTCTTTTGTCTCTGGGTTCACCTTAACTCTGTCTCCTTTTTTAATATGAAGTGGTACTTGAATAGTCACTCCGTTAGACAAAATAGCAGGTTTTGACCCTCCTGACTCAGTATCTCCTCGAACTCCAGGAGGGGTATCCGTCACTTCAAACTCCATGACTTTGGGAAGCCTTACAGTAATCGGTATTCCATTACTTAATATTATATCAAAATCCACATCCTCCACAAACCAAATTCCAAATTCACCCACCGATTCCTCACTGAACCTGTACTCCTCATAACTTTCTGAATCAAGGAAAACATACTGATCGGCATCTTTATATACATACTTTGCTTTACGTATTGAAACATCGGGAGACTTTAACTCTTCAGATGAAACAAACGTTCTATCTAATGTTTTCCCTGAAACAGTATCTTTAAGCTTGACTTTCACATGCGGTTGTCTCTGGGCAATCTTCTGCCTCTCAATAGATACAACTTCATAAACCTTGTTGTCTATCTCAACGAACGATCCTACTTTCAAATCACCAGCTCTCACAGAATTGATTTATAATATGAAATAAGAAGAATCAGAAAGAAGCAGAAAACTCAGCCTAACTCAATAAGATCATTTTTCCTGAGTTCATCCACAAACCCATAAATCATATCCTGTGCTTTATCTATTGGAATTTTCTTTTCCTTTGAAATGAGTTGGACTATCTTATGTATTGGGATTTTATCTATAAATTTCCAAATAAGAGCACCGGTTTGGTTTAGCTTGAAAATATTCCCTCTTCTGAGAACAAAAGCTGAATCCTTAAAAATTTTTTCAAATTCACTCTTTTTCTTTATACTTAACCTTGTTTTTATTCTTCTTCTCTTTTCGGTCTTACTTACACTCATCATTTTCTGTTACTGATGGTATGCTTATCTTTATTCGTACCTATCTTAACTTATTAACATTCTATTCTTTTTTCTTTGTATTTTCCAGATCAACAAAATCTGCAAATTCCCAAAATAAGAGGGGGTTAACTAAAAAATTAGTTATGGCCAGATGTTTTTTCTGTGGGAAAACAACCGCCTTTGGGAACAATGTATCACATGCTGGGAACAGAACTTCAAGAAAATTCAAGGCAAATTTAAAGAGGGTAAGAGCAATAATTGAAGGAGAAAAAAGAAGAGTCAATGCATGCACGACTTGTATAAGGATGGGAAGACATCTCGGTCTATAACTTGGTCTATAAAATAGGATCTATAAAATGGGGAGACATCCTGGTCTATAAACTAGGGTCTATAAACTAGGGAGATACTAGGGAGATATTTACTGTTTTTCCCGAGGATTCCAAAGAAACCATGAACAATTCCTTCAAGTCCGGCGATAAATTGCTCCTTTGTGAGATACGGAATCCTTTTCAGAAAAAAGCCAATAGGCCTTATCACTTTCTTTTTATCATATTTTAAATGAATATATACTTCATTTCTCAGAGCATAGTATAACCTAAAAGGTTCTGAATATACCTGCTTAACCCCCTTTAGCCCCTTGCTCCTTCTTAGATACCTTGCATCAGGAATGATGAAAATCTTAAACCCTAATTTCCTCATCCTTAAGAAAAATTCAACATCGTCCCCGTAAAGAAAAAACCTGTCATCTGGAAGACCTGTTTTCTCAACAGCCTCTCTCTTCATAAGAACTCCTGTCCACACAGATGATTGGACCTCTTCTGTATCTCCTGAATAGTCCTCCCACGCACAGCGAACAGCTCCTGCTTCCTGAATTTTTATAATACTATCCAACAGTACCTTTAAGGCATTATAGGAATATTCTGTGTCATCGTCTGATGTAAAAATAAAGTTGAAGCCATCCCTTACAGCTTTTCCGATACCAAGCTTGTATCCTCCTGCACTTCCTAAATTATCCCCACTACCGATTATTTCAAGATTCCTCACCTTACCCAAACTCTCCAGAGTTATTTTATCAAGCCCATTGTTCACCACGATTATTCTACCTGGTCTGAGCTCCTGAAGATTCAGATTCTCCACCGTATCTATTACGCTTTGTTTGACTGCCGGAATTACAACGCAAATCTCAAGCATAGTAATACACTACACAAAACAAAATTAAAGCTAAATTGGTTGAAAATTTATAATCCTGTTTTTGAAATATCTATATTGTGCTTTATGCCAACCGCGGCAGATAGACAGCAGATATATAAAAAACCCAAATTTAAAGTCAGAAAAGTAAACAGATGCCTAAGATGCGGTAGGCCCCGAGGCTTTATAAGATTCTTCTCCTTATGTAGAATGTGCTTCAGAGAGTTGGCTCTCAGAGGAGAAATCCCGGGAGTCAGAAAAGCATCCTGGTAAAAGGAGGTGTAAACAACATGGGGATAACAGATCAGATAGCAGATATGCTAACACAGATAAGAAACGCAATAGCAGTCAAAAAAGATAAGATCGAAATACCCGCCTCAAGAATGAAAATCCAAATAGCTTCAGTCCTAAAAGAAGAAGGCTTCATAAAAGACTACGAAATAGTACCAGATAAAAAAAGCGGCAGACTCATTATCTATCTTAAGTATTTCTACCCCGAACCGGGAGTTAAAATTTCCGTTGTAAGAGGATTGCAAAGAATCTCAAAACCAGGAAGACGCGTCTACATCAAAGCGAAGGAATTAAAACCTGTATTTGGAGGTACTGGCATTCTTATTCTCTCAACTCCCAACGGTATAATAAGCAATACAACAGCCAAAAAGCTAAATACAGGGGGGGAGGTAATCGCTAAGATTTGGTAAAACCCCGCAAAATCTTCATTATTTCCTCAACTTGCTCCCGAGTCCTTCGAAGGTCTCCGGAGTTATCAATGACAAAGTCCGCTAACTTCCTTTTCACTTCTATATCAATCTGAGAACTTAGACGAGCCTCAATCTCTTCATCGGAAAGATTATCTCTTTTCCTCATCCTTTCCCTCTGCACATCCTTGCTCGCGTAAACTACAATAACCGGATGTACATATATCTTTTTTTCATATATAAGTGGAATTTCCACAACTACAAAATCATTGGGACATTCTGAAATCTCCTCAGCCATCTTATTCACAACTTCCGGATGTACTATGCTTTCAAGAAGAGCAAGTTTATCTTTATCTTCAAAAACAATTTTGCCAAGCTTTTTCCTATCAATTTCTCCTGTACTATCAAGTATACCACTCCCGAATTGTTCTACGATTTTATGATACGCCTTTTCTCCTTTTTTTATAATATCGTGCGCAATCTTATCTGCATCTACAACTTTGGCTCCAAGACTCTCAAATATTTTTGCGACCGTTGTCTTACCTGTGGCAATTCCACCTGTAAGATAAATCACCAACTTTTCTCCAGACACATCTACTTCCTCCTTCATATTCTATTTTAAACATATTTCAATATTGGTGAACAGATCACGCCAATCACTTCTTAACTTTATCGCTATTCAGACAAATGAGCACAAAACCACCTATTTGATTAGAACTAACCATCTCTCAGATCGAGAGAAATGAGTAGCTAAGTAAGTAGCTCTAAATTTGCATATCAAAGCATATCAAAACCGATCATAAACACAGTGTATCCTTCACATCAGGGAAAATATAAAATCCAAAATTTTATTATAAGCTTCAGAGCTATACGTTCTTTTATACTCTTTCATAATCTTTATAGCTTCCTCTTCTTTGATCAATGACATAAAAAAGTTCCTCTTCAGGAAAGAAACAATGAAAGAAAAAACTTGAGTCACATTTTTCGGTCTCTGGGAAAACGTGGCAGATTCAAAATCAATAAGTACAATTCCCTTTTTACTAAGTATAACATTCTTATAAGGTCTATGCATCTCATTTTTTGATATTTTAAGAATATCAAGCTTCCTCGCCTGCTTCAGAATATCTAAAAATAGAAAAATTTTCTGCGGAGCAGAAAATTCGTCCGAATCTATAACTTTGTCAAATGTTACACCTTCTATAAATTCCTCAACAACAAAATCGTACCCATATAATAAAAGGTGTGGACCTATTCCCTCTTGATTTACTATCTTGAGTATCTCAGCTTCTTTCAAAATATTTCTTGAAAGCTCGGGAGATCTTGCAACTTTTATAATTACCTTTTTACCATCTAATTCTGAAGTATAGATATTTCCTCTCCACCCTTTAGTGAGAAAACCTACATTCTTGCAAGCTCCCAAAAATTTTTCTGCATCTGTCTCCAGAAACTTCGGCACTTTACGTAAACTCGTATGCAAACTACATTTATACTATGTAATTTAAATCACTCTAAGAATAAGAAAAAATCTAAAATTTGCAAAAACTTTATTCAATCGTCCTCAAAAGGAGAAATCATATAGGTAATAGAAATATTCCTGATTACCCACCCTTTACCCAAATCTAAAATTCCTGTTTATATCATAATTGAAAATTATCTCAATAGTTTTGTAGATAAATTACATAAACAGATGGCGGAGGTTGAAAAATTACTTTTCTTTGGGGCATCACTGATAGCTATATTTTCATCAATTCTTGCAATAACAAGGAGACAACCAATATTTGGAGTAATTTACCTTCTTGTTCTGGGACTTACCGTATCATTCCTCTTTGCTCTAAAATCTGCTTTCTTTCTCTCATTGATACAGATAATCATCTACATAGGAGCTGTTCTTGTTCTTTTTGTTTTTGTAATATCTATGATGAACCTCCAGCCTGATGAGAAAATAAATCTAAAAGACCTGATATCATCGGTTCCAATACTTATCTTCATAATAGTGTTTATCTCGGTTTTGTTCTCTGAAGCAAGTTTCTATGAGACAAAATTTTCATTTTTCCCGGCAAGCTTAGTAGCAAAAAGTTTTTACAAGGATTTATTCTTCCAGTTTGAGCTTGTATCGGTTTTCCTTCTTGCAGGAATCGTGATAACGATTTTTGTTGGAATGAAAATTAAAGAGGTAAAAAAGGAAGATAAAACCACATGATAGGTCCTTATCATTACGCAGTTTTAGGGACAATTCTATTTTTTACTGGGCTAGGAGGAATTGTCATAAGACGAAACATAATATCTATACTTATCTCAATTGAAGTTGCAATAAATGGAATATTTTTACTTTTCTTTGCTGGAAGCCTGAAAATTGGATACATTTCTCAGGCCATAGTGTTAATCCTTATGGCGGTTGCCGCAGTTGAAGCAGCGGTTGGAATAGCACTAGCAATAGCCATATTTAGAACAACAAAATCAGCAAGGATAGAAGGGCTATCAGAATTAAAAAATTAGCTATGGATACCTGGGGGAAAATAATAGTCCTATCTCCACTCATAGGAGCAACTATAAACCTACTTATTCTTGCGTATGAGCATTTGAAAAATCAAGAAAAAGAGAAACAGAAGAGAAACCATAGTAGTCATGCTAATCACAGCAGTCATGCTGAACAAGGCCACGGGCTAACTCCAATCAAATGGATCTCTGGTTTTATATCATCTCTTGCAGTACTGACTTCATTTGTAGGCTCTCTTCTGATATTCAAAAGAGAAAATTTCTCGCTCGAACTTATTGCATGGCTTCCCTTGGAGTCGGTAAAAATCTCTATTTCAGCTCTGTATGATGAACTTTCTAAAACCGCACTTTTATATATAACTGGAGTTTCTACTCTTATACATATCTACTCCATAGGGTATATGTCACACGATAGAGGATTCATAAGGTATTTTATGCTCCTTAATTTGTTTGTTTTCTTTATGATCCAGATCGTCGTAGCAGATAACTTACTACAAATCTTTTTGGGCTGGGAAGGTGTCGGTTTATGCTCATACCTACTTATTGGGTTCTGGTATTCTGTTTTTGAGAATGCAAGAGCTGGTTTTAAGGCATTCATAACAAATAGAATTGGTGATTTTGGATTTATAGTCGGAATAGCTCTGGTACTTCTTTACACAGGGGACGTAAACTACTCAGCATTGAAAAATATCCCGACCGATAAAGTGTTTCTTGTTGCATTCTTTCTGTTCATGGGAGCAATGGGTAAAAGCGCACAGGGACCTTTATGGCTTTGGCTACCAGATGCAATGCGTGGACCTACCCCAGTTTCAGCCCTAATCCACGCAGCAACAATGGTAACCGCTGGGGTATATATGACCGTAAGATTGAAAGAAATCTTTCTCACTCCATCTGCTTCAGAGCTTGTATTCTGGATAGGCATAATAACCTGCCTTCTTATGGGAGTTTTCGGGTTGTTCGAGCGTGATATAAAGAGAGTTCTTGCATTCTCGACTTTATCCCAGCTTGGACTTATGTTCTGCGGAGCTGCTTCACATCAGCCTTACTCTGGAATCTTCCATGTGTTTGAACACAGCTTCTTCAAAGCAGCTTTATTCCTAATATCTGGAATGCTCATGCATGCATTTGCGGATACAACAGATATATACAAGCTCAGGGAAAATAAACCTGCAGAGCGCGGTATGATGCTAAGCACTCTTGGGTTCTTAATAGCTTCGCTCGCAATGAGCGGAGTGTTCCCACTTTCGGGATTCTGGTCAAAAGAGTCTATAATCATGGCAGTATCAGAAAAATTTGGAGAAACAGGAGCGGTCCTTATGCTTATGGCTTCCTTTATAACCCCGCTTTATATGTTCCGCGCATTCTTCATAGTTTTCGGTGGTCAAAAATTTAAATTCTCCCTCTCCCCATCCCTTGAGGGAGGCTCCCTTATGTTCTTCCCAGTGATAACCTTAGTTGTACTGTCGGTTATCGGCGGAATTTTCAATGTAGGAGCATGGCTCGGGGAAGAGTACGGATACTCCGCACAGGCTCATCACTCAGAAATATTAGCAAACCCTGTACTTATCCATATCATAGTGCTTTTAGCAATCGCAATAGCCTACTTTCTGTTCTCAAAAGGTGAAGAACCTAAAGAGGAAGGGATGAAGAAAATTTTGTGGAAAAAATTATATCTTAATGAAGCTGAAGAGTGGACATTAATCGGGTCAGCTATAGTGATGACAAAGATTATATACTCATTTCTGGAAAGATTAATTATTGAGGGATTCTACTCCTCCGTTGCTTTTATTTCTAAGGCTGCGGGAAGCCTTATTGCAATTGTACACGGAGGAAGCCCTAACCGACTTGTAATTCTGCTAATTTTGGCAATATTGCTTGCAATCATTTTCCTATAAAGGAGAGTGAAGATTATGGATGCAGTCAAACTTACCTTACTCCTTCCCTTTGTAGGGGCAATAACTTCTCTATTTCTGAGAAATATATTTGTTGGACTTAGCTTCTCATTAGCAACCTTGATATCCTCTCTCTTCATACCCATCGGATACACAGATAAAATAATATTAAGCGAGCAGGTGGGACTTTCAATATCTTTACATATTGATGGACTAAATCTACCACTGATTATTCTCACAACTGGATTGTTTTTTCTTGTCTTTTTATACGCAACAGTAGAGAAGCGAGAAAGAAAAGATGAATATATATTCTTATTCTTACTCCTTGAGGCTTTTGTCATACCGACTTTTCTGACACAAAACCTACTTATCTTCTACTTCTTCTTTGACGCAATCTTGATTCCTATGTTCTTCATAATTGGAATATGGGGAACTGGTAAGAAAGTGTACTCAGCTTACAAATTTGTTCTTTTCACATTCTTTGGAGGAGTATTTCTTCTTATCTGTATAATTTACATTGGCAAGGAAGTTTTTGCAGAATCAGGGAAACTTTCATTTGAACTTGAAGACTTTGTTGAAGTTTGTCGCAAGTTTGACTACAATACGAAAATCTTACTCTTCCTTGGATTTTTCTTAGCTTTCGCCGTTAAAATCCCGCTCATTCCCCTGCATGTCTGGCTTCCTGACGCTCATACAGAAGCCCCAACCGGTGGAAGTGTTATACTTGCCGGAATACTCCTTAAAATTGGCTCATATGCGTTCCTGAGGTTCGCCATACCTCTCTTCCCCGATATCGTAAAAGATTACTACCTTTACATATCTTACCTATCTGTTATAGGAATAATCTTCGGAGCAATACTAGCCCTTTCTCAGAACGATATAAAAAGACTTATAGCATATTCCTCGGTATCTCACATGGGCTATGTTATGCTTGGCTCGGTAGCTTTCTCAAGCTTAGATAACAGACTAGTTTATGAAGGACTACAGGGTGCAATATTGCAGATGATAAATCATGGAATTGCAACAGGAGCTTTATTTTTCCTCGTCGGGATGCTCTACGAAAGAACTCACACCCGTATGATCTCAGACTACTCAGGCATCGCGTCACGAGTTCCTATCCTAACATTCTTCTTTATGATATTCACCTTATCTTCAATCGGCTTCCCATCAACCGGTGGATTCATAGGAGAGATCCTTGTCATTTTAGGTGCCATAAAATCAAATGTCGTAGTCGGAATCATCACTGCTGCTGGTGCAATCTTATCCGCAGGATATATGTTATATCTCATACTTCGCGTATTTTTCGGAGAGTACAGAGAAAATAAAGCCACAGAACATCTTGATGACATAAAAATAATCGAGATCATAACTCTTATCCCATTGGCAATTTTCGTCTTTCTGATTGGAATTTATCCAAAACCACTTATGGGAATTATAAGCAATGGAATCGAATTCATCTGGAGGAGCTTGCAATGAATTATAACGGAATAATTATAGAAGACGTAATAAAGGTATGGGGGATTTTTGGAGCCTCTATTTTTATCTCGGTTCTGGGAGTCATAGTATCACGAGCCCGTAAAAACTTCATCATAAGCTGGATTGCAACTTTTATCTCAATTGTCCTTATTTTTATCTTCTCACTATTCGGAGATGAGAGGATATCCGATCCATTCGGTGCAGTCTCATTTGATAAAATATTCTACACAAGCACCTTCTTTCTCTCTACATTTTCCATCGCTTCACTTTTCATATCACTTGGAGAAATCTACTCAAAAGAAAAGCTTTTCCCGGAATATTTTCTATTTATTACTTTAGGATTGCTCGGTGGAATCATCCTTACAAGCTCAAAAGACCTCCTCACTCTATTCATAGCCATAGAACTTATGTCCTTTCCCATTTATGCTATGGTATATGCATTGAGAGAGAGAATAGGAGTTGAAGCATCCTTCAAATACTTTATATCAGGAGCAATATTTTCCCTCTTTTACCTATTTGGATTCTCACTTTACCTGATGTCGGAAGAAACTATATCTATTCAGAATCCTCAGACCCTTCTGGGGATCATTGGAATAGTTTTTGTTCTCTTTTCTCTTTTATTCAAAGCTGGAGCTGCTCCATTTCACTTTTGGGTTCCAGATGTTTATCAAGGAGCACCATCATCAACAGTATCCTTTGCTGGATCCGTTGTCAAATTCTCGTCATTCGTTGCTATTCTGAGAATATCAGAAATAACCGAAGGGACACTCTCCTTTCTTATTTCCGCAATCGTAATCCTATCCGTCGCTATCGGTGCTCTCTCAGCACTTGTACAAAAAGAAATAAAAAGGCTCATAGCTTACTCATCAATTTCACACTCAGGATTTATAGCCTTATTTATTCTCGCCTTAGGTAACCACAATTTCAGAGAATATTTTATGTTTTATTTAACAACATATGGCATAGCAACAGTGGGAATATTCGGAATTTTATCAATGTTCAAGAATACCTTAGTTGAGCTACAAGATATCTGTGGCTTTGCTAGAGTTCACAGATTCTTTGGAATGCTTATATCCATTTTTCTGATATATTTTTCTGGAATCCCAGCAACAGCAGGTTTTATAGCAAAATACCTTGCATTCTACTCAGCCTTGTCTGCTGGAGAAATTATTCCGGTTATCGTAGCTGGAATCGGTAGCTTAATTTCTCTATACTTTTACTTTCTGCCACCGGTCAGAATGTTTATGGATGAGATAAAAAGAGAAGTCGGGTTCTCTGTGAATCCAGTTATTGGTATCATCTCCTTGCTGATTGCCATATTCTTAATTCTCTCTGGCTTCTTCCCAAACTTATTTTTCACAGCTTTTCGAGCAATTCCTTTATCTTCCTGAAATCCTCAGTCATAATTTCCATCTGATTTGGATTTCTTACCACAAAAGCTGGGTGGAACGTCACGAACACGGTATAGCCTGGTCTTGTAAAGTATTGTCCTCTCAGTTCAGATATTTTTTCTTCTTTCCCGAGCAATACCTTAGCAGCGGGTGCCCCCAAAGCTACAACGAGCTTGGGTTTTATAATCCTCAGCTCTTCGAAAAGATACGGTGAACATGCATCGATCTCTGGCTTGGTAGGAGTTCTGTTATTTGGCGGACGGCATCTAACAACATTGGTTATGAACACCTGTTCTCTTGAAAGCTTGAGTTCTTCCTTTATAATTTTTTCAAGTAGTTTGCCTGACTTTCCCACAAAAGGTTTTCCAGATTTATCTTCTTCATATCCTGGAGCTTCACCAACAAAAACCACCTGCGCAGATGGTGCTCCATCCCCCGGAACAGCTTTTTTCCTGTCTCTCCAGAGCTCGCAATTTTTGCAGGATCTTATCCTATCTGCAATATCATTGATAAGCCTTTTCTTCTCTTCAAGAACTATATTGTATGGATCTGGTAATGATAAACAGCGTAATAAAGCTTTGTCGAAAACAGAAATTTTTTCTCTGCTACCCAATCCCCCTCCTCCCTGATTCCGACCACTTTCTGCTATATTCCCTTCCCCTTCCTTCTTTTCCTCTCTATCATCTATATAGATTTCTCCGAAAATCTCTTCGATGAAAGATATGTACTCCTCTATTGCTTCCATTACATCCTTTTCTGATAACTCTACCACAGGTGCTTAAAAATTTTGCCGATCTACCTCAAGATAAACTGCTCCCACTCAGGATAGAATTTCAGATCTATATCTCTCGCATTGAGTATGCTTATGAATGGGATATGAGGCTCCTTTATTAGAGTCATATTTGCTTCCTCAGGAGTTCTATCTCCTTTTTTTATGTTACAATCCATACAACTTGTTACAACATTCATCCAATCTGTTTTTCCTCCTCGAGATTTTGGAACAACATGATCTACGGTTAAGTTTTTGTATGATACCCTCATTCCACAGTACTGACACCTGAAACCATCTCTTATGAATACCCCTAACCGTGATACTTTTGGTTTACTCATATGAAAACTTACGCTCGATCGCGTTATTACGATTTTTGGTATCCTTATTTTTCTTGAAACTGTGGATATGTATTCCTCGTCCTCGGATGGTTCAAATTCAAACCACTCATATATGGTATATGTTGAAAAATCGGAATCGAGCACATATGCAGATTCCCTAAAGAGTAACAAAAAGGCATGTTTCAGATTGCTAACATAGCAGGGGATATAGTTTTTATTGAGAACCAGAACCGCTCTTTTGACCAACTTCGAGCTATTACGCTTTGGGCTTGGGCTTGGGTATAAATTACTTATGTATAGTGTTTCCCCTGCTTCTGTCTGCGGAAAATAGCTTGATTCAGTCCCATTATTGCTATTTCTCTTAACAAAGAAGGCTTCTCACCCCCTTTCTAATATTATTATAATAAGCAACAAAAGTAAAAAATTAATCAAAATTGCGATATTTTACCAAAAGTAAAAATATCTTCTATTCAAATTCATCTACCTTTCCATTCTGGTTTTCTTTTCTGGAAGAATGCAGATACTCCTTCAATAAGATCTTCAGTCATAAAGTTTACAGAGAGCAATGTTGATAGGAACTCTAAGGATCTTGAGAATTCTAATTCTCTTGCGACATAATAAGCCCGCCTTCCTAACCGCAGAATCGCAGGGCTTTTCTCGAGAAGCTTACTAGCTATTTCCTGAACTTTAATATCTAACTGTTCTGGTTTGACAACATAGTTTATGAAACCAAGTTGCATAGCTTCAGTTGCGGAGATTTTCTCACCGGTTAGCATAAGCTCGAGAAGTTTTTTGGGATTAGCTGTCACCCTGATCAAAGTTGCCAGAATTATGTATGGGAAGAGTCCGATATTTATTTCAGGAGTCCCGAATCTTGCGGTCTCAACCGAGACTGCTATATCAGATGCGCAAACTATTCCGAATCCGCCACCGAGAGCATCACCGTTTACCCTTGCAATCACAGGCTTTGAGTAATTTTCCAGAACTCTGAATATTTCCGCAAATTTTCTTGCGCCTTCATATCTTGCAAGAAAGTGAGTTTCCTCACTCCCGGAAGGTCTGAGATCTCCCCCTGCAGAAAAAGCTTTGTCTCCAGCTCCAGTTACTATAACAATTTTCACATCTTTATCTTCATCTAGCTTCTTCAGCGCATCAAGAAATTCGGTTACGACCTTTTGTGATATAGCGTTTCTTGCTTCGGGGCGATTAAATGTTATCGTACCTTTAGCATCACTTACTTCAAGAATTAAAGTTTCATACATAACTTCAAATTTGAACAAATATTCAAAAGATTTTTCAATTTCAGAAAATTTCAAATCCTGGAGAATTCCAAAAATACCAAACACAAAACCATAATGAATCACAGAATTTACTTTTCCGAGCAAATTTCTGAAATTTACTTTTGAAAAGTGAAATATAACTAAATAGTAGTTGGTCAGGCTGTTAGCTCAGGGGAAGAGCACCGGCCTTTTAAGCCGGGGGTCGCGGGTTCAAATCCCGCACAGCCTACAAATTTCAAGTGGAATTTACAACCTGGCTCCCAATTGTCATACTAGCAATATTCATACTTTCATCAGCAATAAAAATCTTACAGGAATACGAAAGAGGTGTCATCTTCAGACTCGGAAGACTAGCAGGGGTAAGAGGCCCCGGTCTTGTACTAATAATCCCACTTATAGATAAAATGGTGAAAGTATCTCTGAGAATAATAACCATGGATATAACTCCACAAGATGTCATAACAAAAGATAACGTCTCAATAAAGGTGAATGCAGTAGTTTATTTCAGAGTCGTAGATCCTGCAAAAGCAATAGTATCGGTCGAAAATTACATATATGCAACAAGCCAGCTAGCTCAAACCACACTAAGATCCGTCTGCGGTGAAGCGGAACTAGATGAACTTTTAGCACATCGAGAAAAGGTAAACACAAAAATCCAGTCTATACTTGATAGAATGACTGAACCATGGGGAATAAAAATATCAGCGGTTGAAGTGAAACATATAGACCTACCAGAAGAAATGAGAAGAGCTATGGCAAGACAAGCAGAAGCAGAAAGAGAAAGAAGAGCCAAGATAACTCTAGCAGAAGCAGAACTCCAGGCTTCGCAAAAACTAAAAGAAGCAGCAGATACATTGGCTAAAAATCCAATAACCGTCCAACTGAGATTCCTGCAAACAGTAAGCGAACTTGCAACAGAAAAAACAGCAACGCTAATCCTCCCAATTCCTATAGAACTTCTGGGCTTCCTCAAACTCCCAATACAAGACCTGTTAAAACAAGAAAAACAACCAGAAGCCCTTCAAAAACCACAAGAACAAACAACACAACAAGGATGATAAAACTCAACTTAAATCAGCACCCCTATCATAACTCAAAATAAAACTTAGGCTTCTGATATTGCTAATTTATAAGTATGCCTGGTCAAAACCCCAACAATAACTTCAGAAATAATTACAAAGGACTTCCCGAACTGATCAGGCTCAGAGCAGAAATAGATAAAATTGACAACAAAATAGTATCACTAATCAACAAAAGGGCAAAAATAGCAAAAAAAATTTATGAAATAAAAGCTAAAAACAACTTTGAAATTTTCGATGTTGAAAGAGAACACGAAAAAATTATACAGCTCTCATCACAAGCAGAACTTTTCCCCAAAAGCTCAATGGAGCAGGTTTTCCTTGAGATACTGTCCGGAACCAGAAAATTAGGAGGAGAAATCAAAGTGGGGTATCTCGGTCCAGAAGGAAGTTTCTCCCATGAGTCGGCATTGAGGATATTTGGAAGTGCCTCATCTTTCACGCCACTAAAAGGTATCGATGAAGTATTCAAGTCCGTTGCTGAAAATAAAGTTGATTACGGTGTTATTCCCCTGGAGAATTCAAGAGATGGACTTGTAGGGGAGACACTCGACTCACTCATCGAATACACCACAAAGATAATTTATGAAGTATCTTTAGAAGTTTCTTTTGCTTTTCTATCTAAGCAAAAAAGCTTTGACAATATCAAAAGAATTTATTCGCATCCCAAGGCTGTCGCTCAATGTTCAAGATGGATAAAGGAAAAATTCGGCAACACCGTCGAAATAGTTTACACTAACTCCACCTCAGAAGGGGCTAATAAAGCTGCAGAAGATGAATTTGCAGGCGCTATCGCTTCTGAAAAAATGGCAAAAATACTAGGACTTAATGTACTTGAAAGGCAAATTCAAGACTTCTGGGGAGGAAGAACAGATTTTATTGTCATCACCTCAAAAAATAATATCCATTGTAAATTCAGCGGACACGATGTAAGGGTAGCTTTATGCTTCTCTGTAAATGATGAACCGGGAGCACTTCACAGAGCACTAACTCCATTTGCCAAATATAAAATAAATATGAAAAAAATCCACTCAAGACCAGATAAACACACGTCAAGATATAACTTTTTCGTTGAAGCCCAACTAAGTAACATCAAAAATTTTGAATTAGCTATACAAAAAGTGAAAAAGATATCGACTTTCTTCAAAGAATTCGGGAGATTCTATCACAGAGATATTTCCTGAATTCAGCTATTACCTCCACAAGATGAATTAAAAAACTCTTGAACTACGCGGCGGTCAGAAAAATCCAGAACTTTATCGCCTACAATTTGATACTCTTCATGACCTTTACCAGCTATAAGAATTATGTCACCTCTTTCAGCTTCTTTCAGAGCTTTAAATATAGCCCTGCGCCTATCGAGTTCCACACAAACCTTCCCGTCATCATAACTATCTCCATTCCTTATCGTATTAATAACCTCCGGTATCTTGGTTCTTTCCATTATACCTACTAGTATATCTGCAACTATACTTGCAGGCTCTTCATCTCTGGGATTATCTGATGTAATAAAAATCCTATCCGCCAGAGAAAAAGCTATTTTTCCCATCCTTGGTCTTTTTTCTTTATCACGAGACCCCCCACATCCAAAAACAACAAAAACCTTTCCACCGAACCTATTTCCTTGATCCTTCAATCTTATACACTCACTTATCGAATTCTCAAGCGACTCCGGATTATGTGCGTAATCAACAAAAACCCTTGGCGAATCCCACACAAGCTCCATTCTCCCAGGTGGAGGTTTTATCTCTTCAAAAAGATCTTTTATAAACCAAGGAGTAAATCCCAACTCTCTCAAAAGTATATAAGATGCTACAAAATTCACTCCGTTAAAATATCCGAAAAACTTAGGGATAAACTTAATACTTTCTGACTTCCATGTCAATTCAAATTTACCATCGTGAAACTTTATATTGCTATGATCAAATGTGTAAACTTTAGCACCATATTTCTCATTGCTCAAAAGTTCAAAGGCTCTCTTACCCCACTCATCCTGAAAAATTATAATGATCTCCTTTGCTCTTTTTATAAAAGAGTATTTTGCCAAAAAATAATTTTCTACAGTCTTGTGAAAATCAAGGTGATCATGTCCCAATCCTAAGAAAATTGAAGCCAAAAATTCCAATTCATCAATCCTTCTCTGAACCACTGAGATCGAGGTAACTTCCATAGCAAAATATTCAAAATTGGATTGATTAACTATTCTCAGTGTATCCAAAACTTCAGGGGTTGTAAGCTTCCACCAAACTGAACCAATCGCGCCACACCTTATGCCAGCAAGAGCTAACGAATTGGAAATTATCTTTACCGTTGATGTTTTACCTTTAGTGCCTGTGACACCTATAAGTTTTGCTTTTTGCTCACCCCAAAAATTCTTCGCAATCTTCGGCATTACCTCTCTACAATTTCTTACCTTCACGAAGGTAGCTTGAGGTAGATTTTTTCTTTCTCTTGCGACAAAGGCCGGATCATCAAGCACAAAGACATTGCATCCTGAAAAATATAGTCTTCTGACAAAAGAAGTGGCATCAAACTTTCCTCCTTTTATAGTGATAAAAGCTTTACCTTTATTCACCCTTTTTGAATCAATCTCGATCCCTGAAATAACCTCATCTGGGTTTCCGATAACCTCCGCATCTATGCCATATATAACGTCCCTGACCCTCTTCTCTACGCTTACCATACTCCCACTATATTACATATGCCCTGTCAACCCCTTGTACCTATCGCTCTTTCCAATTATATTTCAATTATAAAACACTATAAATCTTTTCAATCTTTACCAAACTGCCAAGTAATTATCTGAGTTTCGAATTTATCGATTCAATTACTCGAATATCAAATTTATCAATCCTCTCTTAAACTTTTTCTGCTTACAGCCCCACGGATTAAACTTTTATCGTGGAATCAAATCAGCTCTGCTGATAAACTACGAGCTTGAGCGAATCTTATTTATTCCTCGCTTTTACAAATATTACACCAATGCTTTTACTATACTTAAACTGTACTTGATATGTCTGTAATAACTTGCAAGACACAGTTTTTCATTTTTATAGGTAGCTTCTCTTTATTAGCTCTGGCTACCTCGTGCGCCAAGGAAATAAAAGGAGCCGGGAGCGCATCCCTCTCCTTAGCTGCATATGAAGTATCAGCTCCTCCCACTACTGAATTTCTTTTCCAGAAAAAAGGTCTCAGGTTCGGGCTTGGAGCATCTAACCTTCGCCCTTTTTTGGTCTTAGGATATGTAGGTGAAAAATTCGGAGTGGGAATGGGACTAGGAGGTCTCACCCACAGTGGGTTAAAATCTTCTTACTCTGTGGGCGTAGGAGATATATCCTTCATTCATAGAACTTTAAGTGCCGAAAGGTCACTCCTTGGACTTGGAGGGGGATTGGGCGGGGCGCTTGCGAAAGATTACAATTTTTCCGAACAAGGCAAAACTCATCATCTCAGAGAACTCCATGGATACGGACTCTTCCATCTGGCATACTCTCCAATGAATTCAAAGATGACTTTATTCTTCGCCTTCAAAATCGGCGCTTACCTTATTAGCTCTACTTATCTAAGGGACCAGGCTGAGAAGCTAAAAAATGAAGATCCATACATTAGAGTAAAAGAAACTTTCAGTGGATTTCTTTTTGGCCCCACATTTGGAATGCAGTTCAGCATAATAGAAAATAAAGCACTCTTATCATTTAATTTGAGTATACCTTTAAGCTCCGCCCTATTTGTTGAACCAGATCTACATCCTTACGTCCCATCTTTAAACTTTGTTTTAGTCTACTGATCGAATTCCAACTATGTTCATACTCTATCAATGATATTTTTTCCTTTCAAGCCTTGCCTTAACTTCTCTGAGCATCTCTTTCTCTTCTCTTGACAGATTTTTCGGCGAGACAACTTTTACAGTAAGGTAAAGATTTCCACGAGTCCCATCTTTTCTTGGTAACCCTGCGTCTTTGAGCCTGAGCACCAAACCGGAATCCGTTCCTTCTGGGATCTTAACTCTAAGCCCCGAACCATCGGGCAAAACAAATTCAACCTCATCCCCTAAAATGGCAGATAAAGAATCAACCTGAATTTCAGATATAAGATCATCACCCTGAATAGTAAATCGCGGATCAGGAATTACCTTCACAACAAAATCTATATCGCCATAAGTGATTACATCTCCCTCCCTTGTACCTCGTGGAATCCTAAGCTTTATTTTTTCATATTCTGACTCAAACCCCCTACCTGAGCACTTCGAACAAGGCTTCATTTCCTTTCCATATCCTCTACACTGTGGACAAGTCTGACTGAAAGTGAAAAATCCTTTGGAAAATCCTACCATACCTTTACCACCGCATCGTTTACACACAGCTACCTCTACTTGCCCCATTCCTCCGCACTTTTTACATTCCTTCCTCAACTCTACGTCAATTTCTCTCTCAACATCTCTACCAGAGTATACCTCCCTCAGGGGTAGCTCAATCAGAATTGCTCTCCTCTCTTCAAAAATCTTCTTTTTTCCTCTGGCTCTTTTAGAACTTCTGGTACCAAATATATCTTCAAAAAATTCTGAAAAGCCCCCCATAAAATCCTTGCCGAAAACCTGATTTATGAAATCCTCAAAACTTGTTGTTGTAAAGTCATATTGCTGAGCCCCAAAATCTGCCCCAACACCCCCAGCTCTTAATCCCTCCCTTCCATACATATCATATATCTTTCTTTTTTCTGGATCAGAAAGTACCTGGTAAGCTTCATTGATCTCCTTAAATTTTTCTTCCGCTTCCTTTTTTTTCTCTGGGGGGACACGATCAGGGTGCCATTTTTTAGCAAGCTCCCAGAACGCCTTCTTTATCTCCTCTTGAGACGCATTACGAGAAACCCCGAGAATCTCATAATAGTCCCTTCCATCCCGCATATCAGTCGATGTTAATAAATTTAATAAATATTACCGCCCCATATAATTGTTTCAACTTTTTACTCAATCTGAGGGAAAATAATCACAGTTATTTCACCTTTAATACTACCCCTTTTCTGAAGCTCCTGAGTGATATCTCCTATTTTCCCAAGGATATATTCTTCATAAAGTTTTGTCATCTCCCTGCCGAAAAACAAGGGTATATCACCGAACACTTTCTTAACAATAATCAAGGTATCAATCACTCTATGAGGGGATTCAAAAAAGACCACAGCTGGGATGAAATCGAATTTTTCTATCCCTTCCTTTATTTTTCTGAAAAAATTTTCTCTTCCATTCTTTGGGGGGAATCCCACGAATAAATATCTATTAGTAGGCATACCGCACACAGATAAAGCGCAAGTGAGAGCAGATACGCCGGGAATAGGGATAACCTTTATCCCTTTGCTGATGCAGGTTCTCACGAGGTACCCACCTGGATCAGAGATCGCCGGAGTTCCTGCTGAAACGATCAGTACAGCATCCTTATCTTTTATTTCTTCTGCCACTTTCTCACTTTTCTGCTTTTCAACAGGGGCTGGGAGATAGATTATCTTTTTACTTCGCACACCAAGATGTCTCAGAAGTCTTAGGGCTCTTTCCTTATTTTCACATATCACAACTTCAGCTGAAGAAAGGACCTTTTTTGCCCTTTCTGTAATATCTTCAAGATTACCTATTGGTGTTGCAACTACAAAAAGAGGCACATCTATTTCCTCTTTCTCCTGAAAATCGAATTTACATCTACCTTGACCCCTGGACTATGCGTTGTTGACAAAGTAATACTCTTTATAAATTGCCCCTTAGCTGTAGGAGGTTTCATCTTCATAATTGTCTTTATGAAGCTTTCAACATTTTCAACTAACTTTTCAATCTCCCATGATATTTTCCCACAAGGTATATGGACACATCCTGTCTTATCTGTTTTGAACTCAACCAGACCCATCTTTGCATCCTGGACAGCTTTCTTGACATCATTTGTTAATGTTCCGGCCTTGGGATTTGGCATAAGTCCACGGGGTCCGAGAATTTTTCCAGCTTTAGCCAGCTCTCCCATCATATCAGGTGTAGCTATAATAACGTCAAACGGTGGGACTTCTTTTTTCTCTATTATCTCTTTGATATATGACTCATCTTTCACTTCATCTGCTCCAGCTTCGATAGCTTCTTTCGCCCTCTCCCCTTTTGCAAACACAAGTATTTTTACCTTTTTCCCTGTCCCATAAGGCAAAACAACACTCCCCCTTACAGCTTGATCTGTTCTCTTCGGATCTATCCCAAGTTTTACAGCTACTTCACAGGTTTCATCAAAATTCCTCTTCATACTCTTGAGAACCTGTAGGGCTTCCTCTACAGTATATCTTTTTGATCTGTCCAAAACTTTGATATTCTCTAGATATCTTTTACCCCTGCTTCCCATAGGCAGAATTATAATTTTCAGCCAAACATCTTTTGCATTTAGCTGAAAAATCCTTTCCACACCCTTTGGTACCATCACTCCCCACTTTCTGAATAATTCCTACTTTCTGACCTTATCTTAATGGCCGTTTTATATACCTTCATAAGATTTTCATAGGCAACCCGCTCCGAATACTTTGTATCAAATTCTTTCCTACAATTTACTCCCCATTTTTTAAGTAGATCCTTATTACCTACGGCGAATTTTACTTTGCTAACAATATCATCAGGATTCGGCTTGAAAATAAGCCCAGTTTCCCCATCTTTTATGATCTCCGGAATCGCCCCTAAATTGCTACCCAAAGCAGGAGTCCCAACAGCATATGATTCTATAATGACTCTTCCAAAAGTTTCATTCACCACTGAAGGTAGTATCACAAACAAAGCTTTTTTCATATGTGCGATAACATCTGGGAAAGAAGTAAATCCAACATACTCAACGCTTTTTAAATATTTTGCCTTCTGGATTACATACTCTCTCATTGGACCATCTCCCACTATCTTCAATGGAACAAATTCTCCTGATTTTTCGAGTCTCTCCCAAGCTGAAAGAAGAATCCTCAATCCCTTCTCTTGGCTCAACCTACCAACAAACAAAGCAAATTCTCTATTATCCCCACCAACCTCAATTTCCCCAGAAACAAAATTAGGTCTTACAAATATTCTCTCTTTCGGGATTCCAATCCCCGCAATTTTACCCCTCAAGAACTCAGACGGAGTAGTGAATAATTCTACCTTACTCAGCCATGTTTTTAACTTTCTATGCACAAAGATCATAAGAGAAACAGGAAGAGTCATCATTCTTGAGTTGCGGTAACATCCATAAAAAATGCTCCAGAGCAAATTTTTTGTGCATAACTCACACATTTTATTATCCCTGAAAAACAACCCGTTAGAACAAATCATTCTATATGTGTGTATGGTCAAAACAACTGGGACCCCAGACTTCCTCGCAGCATAGAAAACAGATGGCGACACCAAAGGGAAAAAATTGTGAACATGAATCACATCTGGCCTAAAGTTCCTGATCAGATACGAAATCTCTTTAAAAGTAGATGGTGACCATGTTGGAATCATCAAAAGACTAAATTTTTTCAAAATATTATACTGTTTGATCTCATCGTTATGTCTGAAATAAGGTAAAACCTCAAACCCATATTTTTTCAGTAGCTCATAGTCTTGCTCTGCACACTGATCCTCTCCCCCTCTTCTCTGATAAAAATTATGAACAAAAATGACTCTCATAACTCAAAATTAATTCGCCAAGATATATCAAAACTAAACTTACGGACTCAAATCCCACAGAAGTTAGTATCATAATCCAAAATAAATACGCTCTCGTGAAAAATTCAGGATACGGGATTTAGTAAATGAGAATATCAGGTGTATCTCTTACATCTCAAATCTCACCTCCGAGCGAGAGAGAAATCCGATTGTGAGATGAAATGCCGGTACTGATAGGAAGTGGTAGGAGATTTTGTGAAGGGAAATTTCTTTGAATCTATGCGTAAATATAAATAGCAGAAAATTATGGATTTCCAAAATTTTCTTCGTAATCTGACAAACCACTAATCTTTTTCAAGTATGAGCGGTGTATCACGTGAAAGTAGTGCATTGATGAAGTTAAAGAGTAAAGCTGTAGATATTATAGAAGAGAAGCAGTTAGAAGATCTTTTAAATAGCGGGAAAAAACTTAGAATAAAAATAGGTATAGATCCTACAGCCCCACTTGTGCACATAGGACATCTGGTTCTCATCCTCAAAATAAGAGAATTCCAAGAGCTTGGACATCAGGCGTATGTTATAGTCGGAGATTTTACAGCAAAAGTTGGTGATCCCTCCGGGAGAAGCTCTTTACGCCCCAGACTATCCGATGAAGAGATAGAGGAAAACACCAAAATAATAATGGAGAAATTTCTCAGATTTCTCGATAAAAACAGAACCCAGATCTACTTTAACTCAGATTGGCTATCAAACATAAACCTGTCACAAATTATTGATCTATCTTCAAAAGTGACCGTTTCACAAATTCTCGGGAGAGATGACTTCAGGAAGAGGCAGGAAGAAGGTAAACCCTTATATGTACACGAGTTTTTGTATCCTCTACTTCAAGCGTACGATTCAGTTGTTATAAAAGCTGACATAGAACTTGGAGGGACAGACCAGCTTTTCAATCTTTTGCTTGGCAGAGAAATGATGAAAAGCTTCGGGCTACCCCCGCAGGTGTGTATAACCTTACCACTACTTGAAGGTTTAGATGGGAAGCTCAAAATGTCAAAATCTTATGGAAATTACATATCGGTAGACGACAAAGCGGAAGATATATATGGCAAAATTATGGGAATACCAGATGAGCTTATAACAAAATATGCCAAACTTCTTTGTAATTTTGAAGAGAAAGAGATAGAAGAATTAAAGAAAATCCATCCCTTTGAAGCGAAATCAGAAGTTGCACTCAGAATAACAGAACTTCTGAAAGGTAAAGAGGAAGCAGAAAAAGCCCACCAGTGGTTCAATAAAGTTATAAGAATGAGAGGTACCCCAGATGAAATTCCAGAGTTTGAAGTAAGTTATGGGACAATACTCCAAAAAGTTTTGAAAGAACTCGGAGTAGTCAAGAGTGTGTCAGAAGCAACAAGACTTACAGAATCTGGGGGGATCTATATAAATGGAGAACAAGTAAAAGAGAAATTATATCAACTCAAAAAGGGTGAGTATGTGGTTAGAGTTGGGAAGACAAAATTTATAAAGCTAAGGGTAAAAGAAGATTCATAAGATAACGAGATGGAAAGTATCTTTTATATTGTCTATAACACATATAATGTCCTCACAAACTTTGCCTACATAATCTTTATCATCTTTTAGTTCGAGAAATTCAAAAGCTTTAGGGTCGATAGCGTAAAGCATACTGTCAAGTGGTGCAGCCTCTCCTATTTGCATAGCAACTACATCACCCAAATGCACACAGCTTATAACCTTAGACAATATTCCACCTTTGTCATACTCGGAGGGAACAGGATAATACTCAACAGCAACAATCAGGTCTTGAGGGACACCCATTTTTTTGAGAACAAATGAAGCCATCTGGCTATGAGATAGTCCTAAAACCTTTCTTGTAGCGTGATGGAAAGAAATCTTATTCTCTCTGACCTCCTTCAAAATTCTATTTATTACACCCCCCTCCATATAATCTAAAATTAATCTTCCCATAGTTCTCAGTA
The DNA here is from genome assembly GCA_938036315.1 of uncultured bacterium. Taxonomy (GTDB): domain Bacteria; phylum Calescibacteriota; class Calescibacteriia; order Calescibacteriales; family Calescibacteriaceae; genus CALHPK01. The sequence continues at coordinate 195,036 of CALHPK010000001.1, forward strand.
CTGAAGCTGTAAACACTATGTCGCTTACAAATTTAATATCTGCAATCTCTGCAAACTTAACTGATGCATAAGCTCCAATAAGCGAAAACAGGGCAAGCTCGCCCGCCTTTAATCTAAAATTCTTGAGCTCTTTTTGAGAAATCCTTTTTGACCACGCCGCAACCACTAACCTCAACAGAGATTTTGTCCCCAAAACCACAACTGCCTGCTCCAAAGATTTTATCTCTCTAGAAAATCCATAATATGCAGAATTAACCATCCGTAATGTGTCCGCTGCAAGAATCGGATCCTTTGCAAGCTCACGCGCAATATCTGGAACAGAAACTGTATCACTATTGAGCATATTTATAAGCTTCCTAACATGCTCTGGATAAGGAATAACTTTATCAGCTATCTGATCCAAATAGGAGAAAATATCTCTTTTCACCTCGGCTTCCATCAGGAGCACCTCCGAACTTCTTCTCAGATTTCCCTCGTCCCACCTACCAAAAAATGAACCGTGCACTTACCAGTAACAGGATCAAAAACAACTGTCCGTGTCACATTTCCTCCAAGATCATATCCACCAACAGGGATTTTCAACTTTTTTATAACATTTATCAAGATATTTACAAATTTTTTGCCTATCTGCAATCCGGCAACATCTGCACCCCCTGCAATTTTAACTCTTACTCTTTGCAAAGAACTGTCGTCACCAATATTCAGCTGAGAGAGTAACTCCTTCAATTTCTCTTCTAACTTAGCTTCATCTGTTATGAACAGATGAGTTGACGCTGCTTTTCTCTGTAAAGGATCCCAAATAATTACCGCCGCACCAGTTGCCACTTTTTCTATTATTATCCGCTCCCTGCCAACCCAACTCTGTAAAAGCTTAACATTTACCTCTGCCATAACTTAAAACCCCGCTCTTTCTTACTACATAACAACTTAATTTCAATAAATTTTATCAGTAGCTTAATTTAATTACATATCAATATAATTACTTTTCAACAAGCTTTCCCACTTTCAATAAATTCATTATTTATTTGCATTCAAATTATTTTAAAGTATAATCTAAAAGTATAATCATTATTTAATGAATGTTCTTAGTTTAGCACATTCTCTGATGTATCTTTTGCAGAGGACTTAGGAACCGAACTTACACTAAAAATACGTAAATCTGATACCCTAAGAAACCTGATATTGAATTTTTGAAATATAGCAATGGACTTAGAGGCTAATTAACTTAGCTGTTAATGGAGTATTTGGATTTATACAGAACACATAAAGAAGGAGAAATTCAGCAGGTGGATGTTGAGGAATTAACTCCAAGAGAAATTGTGGATTTTCTATCAAAATATATTGTTGGGCAAGATGAGGCTAAAAAGGCAGTTGCCATAGCCCTAAGAAACAGAGTAAGAAGGATGAAACTCCCAGAGAGCCTAAGGGAAGAAATAACTCCTAAAAACCTTCTGATGATAGGACCGACAGGCGTTGGGAAAACAGAAATCTCCCGAAGAATCGCAAAACTCATAGATGCTCCTTTCATAAAGGTAGAAGCAACAAAATATACAGAAGTTGGATACGTAGGCAGAGATGTTGAGTCAATAATAAGAGATCTGACAAATATAGCGGTAGCAGAGGAGAAGAAAAAAGCGAAAAAACAGATTGCAGAAAAAGCCAGAAAGTCCGCAATAGAAAGGCTCGTATCAGAAATTATGAAGCAGAAGAATTATCCGAGCGAGAGGAAATTTGAGGTGTACCAAAACCTACTGGATGGCAAATTTGATGATGAAACAATAGTAATTGAACTTGAGGAAAGCTCCAGCGTTGATGTTATAACTGCGTCCTTTATACCTGGTATGGAGCAGATAGAAGACCAAATCAAAAGCGCATTATCTTCGATACTACCGAAGATGAAAAGAAAGAAAGAGCTAAAAGTAAAAGAAGCCCTGAGATTTATTGAAGATAGTATAGCAGAGCGGATGATAAACATGGATGAAATAGTCAGAAGAGCAATTTTCAAAGTTGAAAACAAAGGAATAGTTTTTATAGATGAGATAGACAAACTGATAAATCCCCGAGGTGGGCATGGACCGGATGTATCCGGTGAAGGAGTCCAAAGAGATCTTCTCCCCATAGTTGAAGGGACAACTGTCAATACAAGATATGGAACAGTGAGAACAGATTTCATTCTTTTTATAGCAGCTGGAGCATTTCACACAGCTTCTCCTTCGGATCTCATTCCAGAGTTGCAAGGGAGATTACCAATAAGAGTCGAACTCAAACCACTAACAAAAGAAGATTTCGTCAGAATTCTAAAGTTTACCGATAACTCTATCATAAAACATTATCAGATTCTACTCAAAACTGAAGATGTCGAAGTGGAGTTTACAGAAGATGCTATAGAAAAAATAGCAGATTACGCATATAGATTGAATGAAACGCAAGAAAACATCGGTGCCAGAAGGCTATACACTGTTACCGAAAAAGTTATGGAAGATATTTCATTTGACGCACCATACCTTAAAAACCGAAAAATCATAATCGACTCAAAATATGTCGATGAAAAACTATCCTCGGTAGTTCAGGATGTGAATCTATCAAAATATATTCTATAAGTTACCTATGAAAATAGGAGTCATAGGTCTTGGAATCTCAGGTAAAAAACTCGTATCAGCTATAGAGAGAATGGGACATATCCCAGTTGGCTTTGAGCAAAAGAGCGAAGAGGAATTCCTATCAGTAGAAGAAAACAGAAAATTTCTCCTCGAACACAGAAATTTGGAAGTTATCTTCAATTACTCGGAGGATAAAATTAAAAAAAGCAACATTGACTTTGTAGTTCTTTCGTCTGGAGTAAAACATGATACCTTCTTTGAAAAATCAATCCCATTCAAGTCAGAACTCGATTTTGTATACGAGAATATCCCAAAAAGCAAAAAAATCATTTTGATAACAGGTACCAAAGGTAAGGGGACAACTTTGCTTTTGCTTTCTGAAATCCTTGCAAAATCTGGAATCAGCCATTTTGCCGGTGGAAATATCCAAAAAATTGGGGATAAAATATTAACCGCTGCAGATGCTATATTCTCAGACGCAGAATTTTTGATAATTGAAGCATCAAGCTTTCAGCTACGCTCATCATACACTATCAGACCTCATACCTTAGCAATAACTTCACTGGATATTGATCACCTCGATTTTCATCCATCGTTTTTCGATTATCTGAATTCAAAACTGAAAATTTCAAAGAGCTCAAAGTTTGTAGTATCTCCCTTCAGGGTTGTCGAAATTCTCCCACGAAGATATGAAGTAGTAGAAAATATAGGATACGATATATACAGAAAAATTTTCGAGATCTACTCAGATGATGGTTCTGTTATCATATCAGATTGTACAAAATCTGAAATAGTAATATCACATATTTTGCAGAATGATTCTCATTATTGGAATATCCAACCTGCGATCAAAAGTAATACTCTTTGTGCTGTTGGTATAGCTTCAACCATTTTGCCAGTAAAAGATATCAAGTGTGATACAATAGATATACCAAAAAGGAAATACTGCCTTGAACCCCTTGGTGAAATAGATATAGGTCATAAAAAAATAAAAGTGATAAATGATTCAAAATCAACAAATTATGTGTCACTTGCAAATGCTTTATTATCCTTTGACTCAAAAGTTATACTTATTGCTGGGGGTCGTACAAAGGGGTTTAACTTTTCAAAAATACGCGATATAATAGATCGAAAGGTAGAAAAAGCTTTTCTGATTGGAGAAGCAAAAGAAAAACTGATTAAAGATTTCCAAAATGCTGAAATCTGCAAAAACCTTGAAGACGCATTTCAAAAGGCACTGAAATTCGCAGAAACTTCCAAATCTGAAGTTATATTGTTTTCGCCTGGAGGAGCTTCACAACCTGATTTCCAAAATGCAGAAGAAAGGGGGAGAAAATTTGAAGAATTATTCAAAAGCAAAGTAGCAAATTATCAAAATCATAAAGGTGAATAAGGATACAAAAGCCGAAACAGATTCCCAGAAATTCACAAAGGGTATAAAATCAGTATCTTTTTTTATATTTTTAAGCAGAATCACAGGGCTTTTACGAGAAATCTCCCTGGCTTACTTTATGGGAGCAAGTAAAATCACAGATGCCCTGTTTTTAGGTTGGACCATCCCCAATACCTTAAGAAGATTTTTTGCAGAGGGATTAGTAGCACCAGCCTTTGTTCCTGCTTTTGTTGAAGCACACAAAAACTCCCAAACGTATCAAGCGGTAAGCTCAATCTCCGGACAGATTCTACTACTGACAAGTATCATATCGATAGCAATCATTTCTTCATCTTACTTTCTACCGTATATATTAGCTCCCGGATTCGATCAAGAGGGCAAGAGATTATCCTCATACTTTATTGCGGTTCTATCTCCGTATATAATCTTCATATCACTGGCGACAACCCTGTCCGCTCTCCTCAATTCGTTCAAGATCTTTGGAATTCCAGAGATGACAATGAGCATCTTTAATCTATCAACAGTCCTTTGCATCTCGGCTTTCGCAATACTTGGGGGAAGACCTGAGATCGGTTTTATATCCGGAGTATTCATCGGAGTAATCTTACAGATATTGATACAATTTAACTCGTCAAGAAAATTGACCAAGCTGGGCATTTCCTTTCGTAAAAATAACTACTCTCAGAAAATCTGGTCAGCCATTCCAGCTGTAGTAACAGGAGGAGCAGTATATCAAATAAACCTATTGGTATCACGAGCCATAGCCAGCATAGGAGGGGAAAAAGTAGTATCTTATCTCAATTATGCATCTAGGTTTTTCGAACTACCTCTTGGAATTTTTGTGTATTCTATGTCTTATGTATCTTTGCCATTTTTGGCAGAGGGCGGGAAAAAAAGAGAATTCGGATTTTCTCAAGCAATATTCCTTTCAACTGCCATAACCCTACCAGCAACATTTGGACTCTTCTTTCTTTCCAAACCTATAATTTTCGTAATATTCGGATACGGGAAATTTTCCATCTATGATGTAATAGAAACTGCATCGGCGCTTGCGATGTATTCGATTGGTCTTTTGCCCGTGGCTCTATCACGAGTCCTCACAGTCGATTTTCAAGCTACCGGTAAACTAAAAGTCCCCGTAATATCAAGCATCGTTACATTTGTAATTAATACTCTACTATGCCTTATCTTGGTTGGTAAATTTAAACACTCAGGAATTGCTCTGGCATCCTCGATCTCCTCGTTCATCGGTTTTATCCCTCTGGTCGCCTATTCGGACAAAAAGAGAATTCTTCTGATAAGATTTTTGAAGGGAGCTATATTGTCTCTGCCAGCTTCTCTATTTGCAGTAATATCTGGGATAATCTTCTCAAGATATTATTTAGAACTTTATAAAATTTTGAGCTTCGCAATCCTAATTCTTATTGTTTTACTAACTTTTCTTCTACTTTTAATATTCGTAAAGCCCTGGAAAAATCACAACAATAGTTAGAATCATAACTTCCCAGAATCTGTAGTGTTTTTAAGTTTATCTTTAAGTATCTTCATAGCCAAAAAAGAAGCCAAGATCTTGACATTTTTTCTTCCTATATTGAATCTGAATTCGTACGACTCTGTTTCATCTTCAAATGATACACCTATGTAGAAAAGTCCTGGAGATTTACCCTCAAGGGGCTCTGGGCCAGCAACTCCGGTTGTCGAAATCCCTATGTCAGTTCCAAATCTTTCTCTCACACTTTCAGAAAGTTCCTTTGCACACTCATGGGAAACAACTCCAAAATTCTCTATGGTCTCCTTTTTCACTCCAAGCTTTATCTTTGCTTCATTTGAATAAACAATCTCACCACCTTTGAAATACTCAGAAGCCCCGGGGACATCTGTGATAAAATTCATCAACTCCCCACCCGTCAATGATTCCGCAACCGCAAGAGTCATTTTCTTACTCTTCAGGATCTCTCCTAAAACTTCAGAAAGGGTCTTCCTCTCATCTTCGGCGTATATGTAGTCTTTAAGCCTTTCTTTCACTTTCAGGGCAAAACTATATAGACTCTCCTCTTCCCCAAATAGCTTTATGATAACTTCTGGGAATCGTGGTAAATATGACACCCTAACCGAAGGCGGAATCCCCATATTTTCTATCTCCCTTTCGACATATGTTTCTGTCACTCCAAATATTTTGAAAATCCTTTCTCCCTTCTTCTTAACTTCATACAGATCCAGAATTTCTTTATGTACGAATCCATCAAACATAAAAGAGAATTCCGCTGGGACCCCAGGGAGAAAATAGAAAAGTTTTTTATGTTTTCGCATCTTAAACCCGAATGCAGATCCCACGTGGTTCGGGATAGGCTCTGCACCAACCGGAAATGTCCCCTGCAACCTCAGAACATCAGGAAAAACCTCCTTGCCAGTTCTTCTCTTATACCTTTGGAAAATTTCTTCTATTGCTTTTTGATCTTCTTTTAGTGGTACGCCAAAATATTCGCTAGCTACAAATCTGGTCTTATCATCCTTTGTTGAGCCAAGTCCTCCAGAGCAAATTATCACATCTGCAAATCTCTCCGCATTTTCAAGCGCACTCTTTATCTCAGTTTCATCATCCCCAACAAACTGACAGTAAACCCTATACCCCAGAGGATATAATTTCTGAGCAACATAAATAAAATTTTTATCCTGTGAAAAACCAGAAACTATTTCCTCTCCCATTACAACCACCGCAACTCTCTTCTCGCCCATATCACTATCGCCCATACTCACTATTTCCATCTCCTATTATAACTTCTCCCACTCAAAATTTGTGATATTCCTCCTTTTCTTCGAAAATTCCACCTCCACAAGATATATATATTTTTCTTTGTATTTCTTCCAATACTTTTTCTGCTTTATCTTCTCCAGTGCTATTACTCTCGCTCATTACACAACTTTTCTTCAGTTGTTACCTCCTCCACATTGAAGGTATTAAACCAGAGCTTCTGGATGCAATTGCTTTTGGTCTTGAAGTCAATTCAGTAAAAAAGCTTCAAGCCTTATGTCAGAGATTTCAAACATTCAAAATGGCGTGTCAAAAAATTCAAGTGAAAGACTTGTTCAACTTAAGAAATTTTTAAAACACTTTTTTCTTTCTCTTTCGCAAAAGCAAGATCAAAGGCAAAGCAGAGATAAAGATAAGGTAGCCAAAACCAGAAACTGAACAACCAAATTTTGAAGTAAGTTCTTGATCTTGATCTGAAGTGAATTCAGTTTGATCAGTTTGAGATGTGCCAAAGTACTGCGGAGCTCCACCGCCACCGCCTCCACCACTTCCCGACAAAACTCTAACTGGAGTGCTTCTGTGTGTCCAGGTCCCATCTCCTAACTGCCCCCACGCATTCCACCCCCAGCACCAAAGTGAATTATCTGTCTTTACAGCACAGGTGTGTTCCCCTCCCAAAGAAACTTGTGAAACCCCTTGTGTTATCTGCACCGGGGTGTTTCTGTCTTGAGTTGTCCCATTCCCTAACTGTCCGAAGTAATTCTCCCCCCAGCACCACAGTGAACCATCTGTCTTTATCGCACAGGTGTGCCACCCTCCCAAAGAAACTTGTGAAACCCCCGTTGCCATTATCTGCACTGGAGTGTTCTTGTTTTCATTTGTACCATCTCCTAACTGTCCGCGGTTATTACTCCCCCAGCACCAAAGAGAACCATCTGTCTTTACAGCACAGGTGTGAAAAGCCCCCAAAGAGACTTGTGAAACCCCCGTTGCCATTATCTGCACAGGAGTGTCCCTATAATATACACCTGTCCCGTCTCCTAACTGTCCAGACCGATTATCCCCCCAGCACCAAAGTGAACCATCTGTCTTTACAGCACAGGTGTGCCACCACCCCAATGAAACTTGTGAAACACCCGTTGCCATTATCTGCACTGGAGTGTACCTGTTTGTCCAAGTCCCATCTCCTAACTGACCGAATTCATTCCACCCCCAGCACCAGAGAGAGTTATCTGTCTTTATCGCACAGGTGTGCCACCACCCCAATGAAACTTGTGAAACACCCGTTGCCATTATCTGCACTGGGGCGCTACTGGGTGCAGTTGTACCATTCCCTAACTGCCCGTATTCATTCCTCCCCCAGCACCAGAGGGAGTTATCTGTCTTTACAGCACAGGTGTGATAACCCCCCGAAGAAATTTGTATAGCTCCCTCAAAGTATATTGATGAGGTGGTTGCTGATATTATATTTGAGTATGCTGTGTTTCCTGTTGAGTTGAAGGCATATACCCTGAAATAGTAGGTAGTTTTTTCTTGAAGTGATGTTATATATCCTTCTGTTGTGTTTGCTGAGAAAGTTTGTATTTGTGGATTTGAAAATAAAGAATCAGTTGAGACTTCGACAACAAACCCTTGTTCGTTTGGAGAGTTATCCTGCCATCTTAATCCTACTGTATCAGCTGATACGAAGAAATAAGTGAGATTAGAAGGAGCAGAACAGGGCTCAAACCCTTCGTCTATCCCTCCTGCGCAGTTATTATCAATTCCATCACATACTTCAGTCTGCCCCGGATTTATCGAAGAGTTTGAATCATCACAATCCCCAGGAGATAAAACAGCATATGTAGAGTTATCAGGATATGGATCAGTACAGGATACTTGAGAGCCCCCCACAGGATAATATCCATCAAAATCTGCATCCTTGTACCAAATAGTCCCAGGATTCAGATTAGCATTATTGTCATCACAATCTTCAGGAGATAAAACAGCATATGTAGAGTTCTCAGGATATGGATCAGTGCAGGATACTTGAGAGCCCCCCTCAGGATAATATCCATCAAAATCTGCATCCTTGTACCAGATAGTCTCAGGATTCAGATTAGCATTATTGTCATCACAATCCCCAGGAGATAAAACAGCATATGTAGAGTTCTCAGGATATGGATCAGTGCAGGATACTTGAGAGCCCCCCACAGGATAATATCCATCAAAATCTGCATCCTTGTACCAGATAGTTCCCGGGTTTACATCCGGATTAAGGTCATCGCAATCTTCTGGCTTTGAAACAGATGTAAATCCTGCTGGCATAGTATTGGCACAGGTAGAAACTGATGTCGTCCAAGTATCGGAATCTCGATCTTCCCAAAACCAAGTCTCTATATGCCCTGAGCAATCATTATCTTTCCCATTGTTGCAGTTCAGAGGAGCTCCAGGGTATATACTTGCTACACTATCGTCGCAATCCAAAAGTGTTATTGTTGTAAGGTTATATGGTGATGTTGGTCCACAAGCCACTTGCACCGCACCATCTGTGTAACCATCAGAATCCGCATCTTTGTAGAATACCAATAATACCCCTTCATCTATTTCTCCATCGCAGTCGTTATCTATTCCATCACAAATTTCTGTTGCTCCCGGTTTTATGTTTGGATTGTTATCGTTACAATCACCAACCATTGCATACAAGACATATCCTTGTGGTTGCAAGCAGGATATCCGCGTTGTCCCATCTGTGTAGCCATCAGAATCGCTGTCTTTGAACCATACTGTATTTGGATTTATCTCCGCTCTCTCATCATCACAATCTTGTGAATTTGAAACATAACCCTGTGGTTGCGTGCAAGCTTCTGTCACTGAACCAGGATTACCATAACCATCTGAATCTTTATCTTGATAAAACGTTAACTTCACACCTTCATCTATTTCTCCATCGCAGTCATTATCTATTCCATCACAAACTTCTTCCTTTGGCACACACACTATCTCACCTTCCTTGTTTTCCTTCTTTATCTCTACCTTCTTCTCAAAAACTGTCTCGGCTCCTTCGCTGTCTCTTACCACTACTCTTAATACATATTCCCCACCATCTGCAGTCTGAGGAACCTTTACAACCGCTGTCGCTCCATAAGGTGTTATCCAATCAAATTTCACTCCATCTTTCGTTATCTCCCAAGCAAACGTAACATCGTCTCCGTCCGGTTCATTCACTACCGCAGATGCTACAAATTCTCTCCCTATCCATATACCCCCTGTTGTACCTATCTTTATAACCCGTGGTGCTCTGTTCTCTTTCTTTACTTCAATCGTGGTTGAGACTGTGTCTTTGTTCCCTCCCGAATCCTGAGCTTGGAGCACCAAAAGCGCCGTCTTCGCACCTTGCGGAACTTGTATCTCAAACTCTTTCTCCGCTTTCCCTCTTTCCAAAATTATAGAACCTGAATCAGAATATCCCCAATCCGTTACTGAAAGACTGTAATTTAAAAAACTTGAATCATCTGAAAACTCAACCTTTAATTTTGCTCTCCCCCCCGCTTTTGCTTGTCCTTTCTGGATTATCTTTATCAAGGGTGAGGCATCTTCTATTTCCAAAGTTATGTCAACCGAAGCAGTTGAACCTTTCTCCTTTGTCTGTATCTCTCTTTCTACTCTAACACCCTTGTAACTTGCATAAATTTTTACTTTTGTGTTAGGTGGTGCCTCGAGTTTGAACTGCCCCCCTGAATTTGTGTAGTCAACCTCTCCAAACTCCGTTTCTACCCTCACCCCTGGTATGTGATTCCCTCTTTTTGATTGAATAGTCCCTTGAACCCATGCAGGGCGAGTATCTATCTCCTGCTCTGACCATACACACTCCGTCCCCTTTGCCTCGTATTCCTTCTCGTAAATCTCTTGCGTTGTAGATGTTTGGTATATAAACTTTACTTTGTATCTGTATCTCCCTTCTTCTGATTTCTTCGCCCTTCCTCCTCGAACCTTAAAAAATCCATCTTCATCCGTAAAAACTGGAGACCTATCTCCAACTATGACTGATACTCCCCTCAATCCTTTCCCTTCTTTATCTCTCACTTGCCCTTCTGCACATACCTCAACATATTCAAAGTTTGCACCCTGACAGGAAACTTGACTGTCCTCTGGCTTTACCCTGACAACTTCTGTTCTCCCCTCTGTTGAGCCATCCGGAAACTTTGCTATGTATGTGATTTTCACGTCCTCTGTTTGTGTAGGTCTTGGTATAAAAACTTCAAAATCCCCTGAAGATTTTGTTTTTGTGTTGTTCCCTCCAACGAAAACTTCTACCCCCTCTGCAGGTTGTGAATTTACAAACACCTTACATCCAACTTTCAAAGGAGAGAGATTTATTGAAAATTGACAGGTTTCAGCTGTTATATCTTTGTCAACATTTAAAGTTTTTTGTGCTTTGTAAGTTCTCCCGTCTTTTTCGGTAGAAATCGTAATAGTAATGTTTCCACCCCTTGAGATTAAACTGAAATTTCCAGATGAGTCAGTTTTTGTTGCCTTCCCTTCTGATGATACAACATTTGCGTTCTGTATAGGATTACCTTCCTCATCCTTCACAAAGCATGAAACTGAAAACATTGAAGGCGGTGACAGAGTTGGACCTTCATAACAACCTTCTTTCTTATCTCCAACTGAAAATTCCTTTACCCCTGAAATCTCTCCGTAGGTGCCATATATCCTTCCATTCCAAGCATAAATCCTGTCTGTCGCAAAAATCCTTATATTAGAATTAGAAGGAACATATAAGATATACTCGCCATTTTCGTCAGAAATTGTGTATGTTGACCTATATCCTGAGCATATCCATTGACCTACAATCTCACCGTATCTTCTCAACTCCGAAGCCGTTACATAAACTCCACTCACTGGTTTCCCATCCGCTCCTATTACCTTACCTTTTACACATACATTCCTTGGCAATGTTGGACACCCAAAACTCCACCAAGATGTGTGAGTTAGACTCATCTCCCCGTATGCGACCTCATCTAAAATTCCGTCCCCGTCCGTGTCTTCTTTGAATATCACAACCTTTGCTTCTTTATGCCTTTTCCATATTCCATCCTCAGCATCATATGAATACAAAGGGATAGAATTTGCTCCCCTTTTGTATGCCTCTAAAGCGTCTTTTTGTAAACTTTCTGGCAATCTCCGCATCACCATTACTGGATTTTCTGGAGATGCCACCTGCACATCTTTGCCACCCTGCTTAAAACTTAAAGAAGTCCATCCAAGTGCTTTAAGTTCAACTTCTTCAATTCCTGAAATCCCTAAGATCCCCTTTGCCTCTTCATCTTGTGCTTTAAAATCCCCTGGAAAGCTATTTAAATTTCTGTCAGGGTCTCCAACTGTTATTTCTACTGTGATTTCTCCTTCCTGCTGTTTTGTAAAGAAAGATTTTATCTCGTCCAACACAGAAGAAGGTGATGCTCTTCCTGTTACTATTCTTCCTGTTACTAATCTTCCTGTTACAAAGGCTTCTCCCGAATCTGTTCTCATTGTTTCTGTTCCATCAGGGTTTTGAGTATATCTACCTGTTACTAATCTTCCTGTTACGAATCTTCCCGTTACAAAGTCTGCTTGAATATCCACATTTATTGCCCTGCCTGTTATAATTCTACCTGTTATAATTCTACCTGTTATAATTCTACCTGTTATAAGTCTGCCTGTTACAAAATCAGAGCGTATTACTTTATGAGAAGGAGCAAAACCTTCTTGTTCGACAGTGATTTTTATATCTTTTCCTTCTTGGATTGGGACTTCTGCTGAAAATACCCCGAACTCATCTGTTTTGGTTTCTTGAACTTTGCCAGCAGATTCAATTTTTACATTTGCCGAGATCAGGGGCTTTCCTTCTATGGAGTCCTTTACTGTTCCTGAAACAATTATGGATGTAAGTTCCTTTTCCTCTGCTTCATTTTTTACTTTACATAAAGAAGCACAAGACGAAAGGAAGACAAAGACGAAAAAATAAAGAATCAATAAACGTAGAATATTATTCATAAGTATTTATTATTATAATACTATTTTTTGAAAAGTAGCAAGGAGATTTAAAATTTTTGTGTTGAGGAATTTTTACTGATCAGCATCAGAGTGTGACAGATTTTACGTTTTCTATTGCTTATTGCTGATATATGTTTATTGTTTGTTATAACTTTTCCTATTCTGTTGCTATAACTTTTCCCATTCAAAATTTGTAATGTTTCTTTTTTCCTTTGAAAACTCAATCCCTATCAGGTAAATATTTTCGTATCTCCCTTTATATTTCTCCCAGTATCTCTTCTGCTTTATCTGTTCCAAAGCTCTTCCTTCC
>CALHPK010000002.1 GCA_938036315.1 uncultured bacterium
TTTTTCTTTTGCAGATATTTTTCTTCTATGGCTTTGTAAAGTGGCAAAATAAAATACGCAGATACACTATTTTTGTTAAGATATTTTGCTAGAGAGTAAGTGAAATCCGCCAACCCACCTGCTTTAGCTAAAGGGTAAATCTCAGTAGATATTATTCCTATCTTCATCTTTTCTGATATCTTGCGTTATATTATAGTCCTAATTTTAAGATTTACATTTTATCCTACACTAAAAGCAAGTAATTGCAGTGTAAAGCTATGATAAATCAAAGATGGCAAGATTTGATTACAGAGATGATTTAGCTTTTCTTTATTTTTTTTAATTTTTACAAACCACGCCTTAGCAAGGAAATTGTTATGGTTTAGTGAGTGGGAACAAATGTGTCAAGAGATTCAAGCCAAAGATTTGTCAACTCAAAAAATTTTCAAAATGAGAAAGATTTATAAAATTGCTTTTATAGAAAGTAGGTATTTGGAGTTACGAAGATTTGATAAAAATTTCTTGACAGATAGTTAAGCTTCCAGTAGATGAAAAAAATGAAAATTCTTTCCGAATATGAAAGAATATGAAAAACGAAAAAGACAATAAAAATAAGCATAAAGATAGCGAAGAGGAGAAAAGCGGAATTGATGATTCAGATGAAATCTCCAACGAGAAAACTTTAGATGACAATTCAGATATAAAAGTTGAAAATTATTATGAAGAGGATGAAATTATTCCAGAAAGAGATAAAGCTATGCATAGATTAAAAAAAGTTGTCAAGGTAATAGATATTCTGGAATTTGTAGATTCGTGCTTGATTGTAAGTGAAAGGTTTCTCAGTGATGATGAAGCAAAAGAAATAATTTACAGTATAAGGGAGAAAATACTATGCGCAGAGATGTTATTTACGGACTATCTTATAACCGGAAAGATTCCTAAGATTCAGTAATTCGGCTACAGCAAGAGGGATTCCTTACTTACAAATATTTTGATCTCTATAAACTTTCCTCTATCTCTGAGCCTCACATCCCCGGGCTCTATCTGAGCCTGAGAAAGTAAAGGTTTTATTCTTTCTTCTAATTTGGTCACAATATCATTTTCTTTTGATTTCAATTTCTTTACTATATTCTCGAGTTCTCTTACACTAATTTTGTGGTTTACAATCTGTTCAGAAAGTTCTTTCAGCAGATTCTTATCTGCTATTGAGCACAAGATTTTAGCGTGTCCAAGTGAGATTTTGCCCTCATCTATAAGCTCTTTGATGTAATCCGGTAAATTCATAATTCTCATAATGTTTGTTATCCATGGACGAGATTTTCCGACTTTCTTTGCTATCTCTTCGTGGGTGTATCCCATTTTCGTAAGTTTATCAAATGCTAATGCAAATTCAAGAGGGGTTAAGTCTTCCCTCTGTAGATTTTCAATCAGAGCTAGCTCGAATGCCTCTTCATCAGATACGTTTTTGACTATAGCTGGGATTTTATCTAAACCAGCTATTTTGCTTGCTCTTAATCTCCTTTCTCCGCATATCAGCTCGTAATATCCATCTTTCCCTGTCCTTACAATTATAGGTTCTATAACCCCTTTTGATTTTATACTTTCTGCAAGTTCTATAAGTTTTTTGTTATCTATTTTTTTTCTCGGCTGGAATCTTGAGTGCTTTATGCTATCTATACTTAGCATTACTACCTCATCTTTTTTTATTGTTGAACCGAGCAGAGAAGCAAGTCCTCTTCCAAGCCTCTTTTCCACCATTTCAATATCAGATCAATTTAATTTTTGTTTTTTTAATTTTAATTATAATAATACTGCCAAGACAGAAAATTTCCAACTTAATGAAAATTTGTTAACCTGTTACTTGCAATCTACATATAGATTTATGGATATTCTGCAAATTCTGACAGAAGATAAAGACGGAGGAGCAGTAAGAGTTCCGATGTATCTGAGGGGTGAATATAAAAGGCTTTCTCATAAAGTTCTGGTATGTGTAGGTAGAAAGAGAACTCAGGAAGAGGATATCGTTGAAATACCAAACTTAAAGTATAGAAACCTTCTTTTTCGGATCATATATAGATTTATAAACTCAGGAGCGCTAAGCTTTCGCGGTGGCTGGAGAATAAAAGAGTTTTTAAAATTTTTAGCTGATCCTACAAGACAGCTCAGAATTTGGCTCGGATATGAAGATTTCGATTTCCCAGGTACAAAAGTATTGCTGAATCTGGTATCAAAGTTTGACATACTTGAATGTCATAATTTGTACGGGTTCTGGCTCGAGGACGGAGGATATTTTGATCTGAGGCTTTTACCACAACTTACTAAGAAGATCCCAACAGTCCTTGTTGTGCATGATATGTGGCTATTTACAGGGCACTGCTCATATTCCTTCGGATGTGAAAGATGGAAGATAGGCTGTGGAAAATGTCCAGATATAAACCTTGCTCCGCCAATAAGACGAGATAAATCCTCTGAAAACCTTGCCATAAAGAAACAAATATATCAACAAAGTAAGTTCTGGGTCATAGTTCCATCTCGATGGCTCTATAGCATGGTTACTGAATCTGTGCTAAAGGATGGTATGATCGATGTCCGAATAATCCCAAATGGTGTGGACACAAAGCTATTCTTCCCACCTAAAGATAAAGGTGAGCTTAAAAGAAAGTTTGGTTTCCCTGAAGATAAGATTATTATATCAGTATCAGGTAAGGGGATAGGAGTGAGTAGATGGGTGAGGTATTACAAAGGGATTGATATTCTGATGAAAGCTCTGGAGATAAGTGAGAAATCTTTTTATGTTGTGCTTATAGGGGGAGTGCTAGAAAATCAACCGCAAAGAATCGAGAGAGTTGGGAATTCTGTTGTTTTATACCTTCCTTTTACACAAGATCATAGCAAAGTTAGGGAATTGCTCTCAGCATCCGATATTTATTGTCAGCCATCTCTGGCTGAAAATTTTCCACTTGCTATACTTGAGGCTCAGGCTTGTGGGGTGGTTCCGGTTGCATCGCAAGTGGGAGGTATTACAGATATTATTGAAGATGGCAAAACAGGTTTCCTTTTTGAGCCAGGGAACTTTGAGGAACTTGCGAGAAAGCTTGAGATAATCTCAGATAAACCAAAGAAGCTTTATGAGATTTCCGCAAACTGCATTGAGCATGCCCGGAGACTTGACATATCTGAGCAAGCAAAAAATTATCTTCTTTTTTATGAGGAGATATTGAAAAAAGCGAACAAAAGGAGTTGAGCCATTAAAGCTCATCTGTAAGAGCAATACAAGTTTTTAATAATAGATTTTTCAATTTTGCGCAAAATTCAGATAATTCTTTATCCTATTAGATGTGAAAAGGAAGATTAAGGTTGGTATAGTGAGCCCTTACTTTTTCCCGCATTACGGAGGGGTGACTACTTATGTGTATAACCAATATATATGGCTGAAAAGATTCGGTTTTGATGTCAAGATTATTTCTCCTGATTTTGGTTCGAGCAAAGAGAATATCTCTTCAGAGGACCACATAAAATTAGGGAAACCATTATCAGTGTTAAGTAATGGCTCCTTATCTTATATAGCTATTCCAGTGAGGGCTAAGGAAGTTTTGGAAAGAGAAAAATTTGATCTTTTGCATATACATGAGCCATATCATCCATTCTCTTTTTGGTTCCTCAGATACGATATCCCATCTGTTGCGACGTTTCATATTTTTAGGGAGGATACAGGAATTGCTTTTTCTTTGGGGGAACCATTCTTCAAATTTATAAGGAAAAATATCACTTTTGCTATTGCTGTTTCTCGAACCGCTTCGCTGATGGTTGAAGAGTTTTTCAGAATTCCTTCTGAGAAGATCAAAATTATCCCCAATGGTGTGGATTTTAATTTTTTTAGTAATGCCGTACCGTATGATTTTTTAAGGTGGGATGGGATTTTTAACATACTTTTTGTTGGGCGCCTTGAACCGCGCAAAGGTGTAAAGCATCTCATAAGAGCTTACAGATTAGTCAAAAGAGTCCTACATAACTCAAAATTAATAATTGCTGGAAGAGGACTGCTTACCTACTACGCATCATTTCTCACAGAAGATATACAAGAAGATGTGATTTTCCTTACTGACTTTACGTATCAAGAACTTCCGAGAATTTACAAATCAGCTGACATATGTGTATTCCCTTCTACAAGGGGAGAGAGTTTCGGAATTGTACTTCTTGAGGCGATGTCGGCTGGGAAACCTATAGTTTCTGGGAATGCAGCAGGGTATGTCGAGCTTCTCAGAGGTGGAGAATATGGGGAGATTGTTGATCCAAAAGACGAAGATTCCCTTGCTCGGGCAATAATAAAGCTTTATTTTGATAAAGAGAAAAGAGAAGAAATAGCTCGCAAAGGATATGAGTACGCAAAGCAATTTGATTGGCAAAATATAATCGCTAAAATCGCAAGACTATACCTTGAGATCCTGAAGGGCTCTTACGAAATTTATCAAGGAGAAAATGCCAACCTAATTTACGGATCGTGATCTAATATTTGGTATATCTTTGGGGGGATTTTGAATTTTGTTATTGAATCAATGAATTTTGTTATTGACTGGGTCAGCCTCGTAGATTTTTTATTAGGGCAATTTATAGAAAATTTTGAGAACTTGCTTTTTATTTTGGTTTGTTAATATATTTTATTTTGAAAGGGAGAGGTGGCCGAGAGGTCTAAGGCAACAGCCTGCTAAGCTGTGACGGGTTAAAGCCCGTCTCGCGGGTTCAAATCCCGCCCTCTCCGCCACACTTGTGCACAATACATTCCTATCTTGTCCCCCAGATCACCAGAGCAACAGATCAACATATCACCATAAAGATCTTCTCAACTGGTAAAGGCACTAGTGGTCAAGGGCACTTTTCAGAAGTTGAAATATCTCATCCTGAAATTGTAATATTTAGTATAATATTCAGATAACTTATTTACTTATTTACTAGCTATGAAAATAGCTTTAGGATCAGATCATGCCGGATTTGAACTGAAGGAAAAAATCAAAAAGTTTCTCGGAGAGAAAGGAATCGAGTTTGAAGATAAGGGAACTTTTTCTGAAGAGAGTGTAGATTATCCTGACTTTGGATACTCTGTTGCAAAGGATGTGTCAGAAGGCAAAGCAGATCTGGGGATTTTAGTTTGTGGAACTGGAATAGGAATGAGTATAGTTGCAAACAAATTACCTAAGGTAAGAGCAGCTTTTGTATTTAACGAATACACAGCAAGAATGGCTAAAGCTCATACAAATGCAAACGTGCTGGTTTTCCCCGGAAGAATACTTAATTTTGAATATACAAAAGAGCTTATTATATCATTCCTTGAAACATCATTTGAGGGTGGAAGACATCAGAGAAGATTATCAAAAATAAGAGAAATAGAGGACAAAATTTTGTCTACCAATTCTGAAAAAGATATTTTTACTTACTGGATGAAGGACCTGAAGAGATTTGATCCAGAGATTTTCCAAGCATATATCAGGGAAATTGAAAGGCAAGAGTATTCAATAAATCTGATAGCCTCAGAAAATATGACGTCTTTGAGGGTCTTATCAGTAATGCTGAACCCCATGAATAACAAATATGCTGAGGGATATCCTAATAGGAGATATTATGGTGGATGTGAATTCGTTGATATCGCTGAGGAGCTTGCAAAGGAAAGAATTAAAATTCTGTTTGGAGCAGAACACGCTAATGTTCAACCTCATTCAGGAACACAAGCCAATCAGGCTGTATACCTTGCTTTCTTGAACCCAGGAGATAAGATATTAAGCTTAGAACTTAGTTCAGGAGGGCATCTTTCCCACGGTGCAAAAGTTAATTTTTCAGGAAAAATTTATCAGCCAGTTTTTTACAACGTTGATGAAAAAACTCATATGATTGATATTGAGAAAGTAAGAGATATAGCTCGCAAAGAAAGACCAAAAATTATTATTGCAGGAGCTTCATCATACCCACGTTCGATAGATTTCAAAGCTTTTGCCGAGGTTGCAAAAGAAGTTGGTGCATATCTCCTTGCAGATATCGCTCATCCAGCGGGACTGATTGCAGGGGGAGTTTTCCCATCTCCAGTAGGATATGCAGATTTTATAACAATGACAACTCATAAAACTCTAAGGGGACCTAGGGGAGCAGTAATTCTATCCAGAGCTGAGTATGCTAAAAAGATAGATTCCGCGGTATTTCCTGGTTCCCAGGGCGGTCCATTTATGCATGTTATATTAGCAAAGGCAGTCTGCTTTAAAGAAGCTATGGAACCCGACTTCAAAGACTATGTAGGGCAGATTGTTAAGAACGCTCAAGCTCTTGCTTCGGAATTTATAAATCTTGGATATAAAGTTGTAACAGGTGGAACAGATTCCCATATTGTTCTTTTAGATTTATCTCTGAAGGGAGTTTCAGGCGGAGAGGCGGAGGTATTCCTTTATAAAGCCGGGATCATCGTTAACAAGAACGTCATACCTTTTGATCCAAGACCTCCTATGAACCCATCAGGAATAAGGCTAGGGACCCCTTCAATAACGACTCGAGGGATGAAGGAAGAAGAATCAAGATTTATAGCATGCCTTATAGATAAAGTTATATCTTCAAAGGGAGATGAAAAAGTAATCGAATCCGTCAGAAAAGAAGTTAGGGATCTGTGCTCCAACTTTAAGTACTACTCCTCTTTGATCTCAGCTATTGCATAAAATCATATTTTTAGAAAAAATCTATAGATATTCCTGAGTTCATTATATTCTATTTGTACAGCTTTGTGGGTTGAGCTTTCTTTATGGGTCAGTAGCTTAGTTGGTAGAGCGGTGGACTCTTAATCCACAGGTCGCGGGTTCGAATCCCGCCTGACCCACAAATACGTATGGAAACCGATATTTTCAAAACGCTTGCAAAATTTCTGATACTGGCTGGAATTTTTCTAATAATTATTGGAAGTGCTTTTTTTATTCTACCATATCTCGATCTATTCAAAGCAAAAGAGATCAAAGGACTTCCCGGAGATATTCTCATAAAAAAGGATAATTTCGTATTTTATTTCCCAATTACAACCTCTATTATCCTTTCCATCGTGCTCACAGTAATATTGAGTTTTCTTGCAAAAGTATTGAAAAGGTGATTTGAAAACAAATGAAATTAAGCATCTCAACTCAGCTTTTTCTCAGAGATCCAATAGATGAAGAGGTTTTTAAGCTCATTTCAAGTTACGGATTTTCAAGATGTGAATTGTGGGCAATGGGGAGACATTTCAATTATAAAGATAAGAAGGTTGTAGAATCTGTAAAGCACTGGAGTGAAAAATTTGGTTTGTCATTAGATTCCGCTCATCTGCCACTTTACACAGAAGATAGTTCTGGTAGCAAGTTGATGAAAGTTGCTCTTGGTGATAGAGAATGGGCTAAAAAATCTGTGGATGAACTTTTGTTTTCAGCTGAAGCCCTATTGCGGCTTGGTGTTAAGCTTTTCGTAATCCACGTTGGAGGAGAAAAAGAGATCTTTATTGAAAACTTTGAAAAATTGTATAGGGAAACGGATTCTGCATTCGCCATGGAGAATGATCCTATGGGCTACCCACTCTCGACAGATGTTTTTGATATAGTTAATATACTGAGAAAGGAGCTCAAAGGAGGTGAGGAAAGAATTGGAGCGTGTATAGATGTTGGGCATGCGAACATATGGGAAAAGCCACCAGAATCTGTGATTGAAAAAGGAAAGGGTAAAATTTCCGCAACTCATATATCAGATAATGACGGAAACTCAGATCTTCATCTTGTACCAGGTGATGGGGTAATCAATTGGGAAAAAGTGATCTCAGCTTTCAAATCTATAGAATACAGTGGAAATTTTACATATGAGTTGGCACCCGCAGAGAACAGAAAAGAAGTTTTGGACAAGCTCAAAAAATTTTCTGAGCAATTTGATCTTATCTGAATTGTTTCAAGACTTCAATTGAAAGAAATCTGAGTTATTCTTTGATTTTTGTAGAATTTTCTAAAATCAGATTCAAGTAGATAAAATAATAAAAAACAAAAAAAAGTAATAGGAGGAGTAAGATTGTGGTAAGATTCTTGAGCCCGAGTGTTTTACTATCCTTTACATTTTTTATTGTATCTCAGGTGAGAGCAGATTTGATTCAAAACCTCGCAAAAGCTGTGATATATGCAGAAAAAGGAGATGTGAGAAAGGCTTACGAATCTATTTATAGATATGAGTTGACAAACTCGGCGATAGTCAGTATAATAATATCAAAGGTAAAAAAAGATACTTCATTGCTTCAGAATACATTCGAATTTGTTCCTGATCTCAGGAATGAATTCAATGATAGGATAAAGTACGAGTTATCTAGAATATTATTTAGCAAAGGGGACTATGCTGAAGTGAAGGGTAAGATCGAAGAGATCTCGCAAAAAACCGATAGCGTTAAATTTCTTACTGCAAATATAGCCTTTCTGGATGGAGATTATAGAAAAGCAAATCAGCAGATATCTATTATTGCACAGAGTAAGTATACCGATGACAACAAAGTACGTTATAAGATGTTAGAAAGAGCAATAGATGAGGAAAGTTCACCAATATTGTTCTCTGGAGACTTTCATTCCTCTGTGTTTTTTACACCTTACCATCCTCCAGTAGAGTATGAAAATTTTCAGACTTACAAAAGCTGGGATATACTATCTAATTTTTATGGTAAGCTATATGGAGAGTTTTTCAGATATTTGCTGATTTATCCATTTTTAGGATATGAATTTGCTGGTGAGTTCTATACTGATATAGGAAATTTTACTTTGCACAAGATAGTAATTGGATTGGAGAGCTCAAGAAATTTTGTGGCAGGTATTAAATACTCCCCGGTGATATCTGTTTTCCAAAATGATATATTTTCCATTACGCATAGGTTTAGCTCATATCTATTTCCTATTCATATTCTATTTTTGGGATTGAATTTTGGTCTTGAGTCTAAAAATAAGATTGATGAGAAAAGTGGGATAATTCCCTCTGTGGAAGTGGGTGTGAAGCTTGAGAAGAAGGCAGGTAATATAACATTGGGCAATTTATCGCTTTTGGAATTTGGAAAAAAATTTGCAAAAACGCAGAGGTTTTCTGAATTATACGCTTCTCCGTATCTTAGAAATTATCTTAGAGCTGGAGATTTTAGGCTTGATTTAAATCTGTACTTCAGCCTTAAGATGTTTCCAGCCAAATTTGAGGAAAGAGGTATGGATTTTTTATGGTTTGCTGAGCTATCTCCGGCATTTGACAAAGAGTTTGTTAGATTGGAGTTTGCAAAATTTATTATGGAAGGGAATTTATCTGACTCCGATGCTTTTTCCTGGTCAAGGCTGAGGGCTGGTGCTTCTGTAAGTATACTATTCTGAGAGAAAGTATGGAGTACATAATAAATCTGGTTTTGCAGATTTATTGATCACGTCAGTAGTGATGGATGGGTTGAAAATTTTAGGGCAATTGTATTGTTTATATAATGATGTATTATAATAATAAAGTAATTTGTTATGGGGTGGGCCCATAGCTCAATGGTAGAGCAGCCGGCTCATAACCGGCAGGTTGGGGGTTCGAGTCCCTCTGGGCCCACCCAAAGGAATTGATTTCGCTTCACAAGCTTTTTTCAGAACTCGAGAGAATAGAAGAAAAAGAGGCTATGTGTAAAGCCAAAGAAGAAATGCTGTTGGAAAGAATAAAAAGAACAAATGAGATAGTTGCGGAAGCAGAGAGAAATTTTAAAGCTAAAGAGCAAAAACTCATGGAGTTGAAGGCCCAGATAAAACAGCTTGAATTAAGTATCCAGGAAGAAGAGGGGAAGATAAAAAAATGGGAGAGCCAACTAAGAGATGTGCAAAAATATAGAGAGCAACTTTCTCTTATGGCTGAGCTTGCAGAAGCCAGGAGGGAAAAAGGTAAGCTGGAGGATGAAATTTTGAAGCTTATGGAAGAGAAGGATCGCCTTGAGAGAGAGATTCAAAAAGCTGAGGCTGATCTTAGGGAATTAAAGAAGGTTTCAGAGGCAAATATAGAAAGATGGAAGAACGAAGCTCTTGAATGCTTGTCAGAATTTAAGAATTTGAGTGAGGCAAAGAAAGAGATTCTGAAGAGTTTAGAATTGGCATATCCTGATGTTTATAAAAAGTATCTTGAGATAGCATCGGATTCGCACCTTAGAAAGCCCATATCGCGCGTTGAGGATTCTACTTGTTCCTCCTGTAATGTGGTAATTTTTCCTGATGTGGAGGCTCGTATTTATTCGGATATAAATTCTTATGAAATTTGCCCAAATTGCGGGGCCATACTTTACGTTTATTTAGATGATGAGGATTCGGGCGCGTAGCTCAGTGGGAGAGCGCCGTCTTGACGAGGCGGAGGTCGACGGTTCAATCCCGTCCGCGCCCACATCAGCATGCTACTCCAGATAAAAAACATCGAAACAGTCTATTACGATAGACTATACGTAATCAAGGGAGTCTCTCTCGAACTCAACGAAGGAGAAATAAGAATTGTAGTGGGACCAAATGGAGCGGGAAAAACCACATTACTTAAATCTATAGCAGGCCTCATAAAGGATCAACCCAGAAAGGGAGAAATACTATTTGCAAATCAGAATATAGCAAGGAAAAGTGCTGAAAAAATCTCAAAAATGGGGCTGATACTGGTTCCCGATGACAGAGGCTTGTTCCCAGAACTCACCGTCGAAGAAAATCTCAAGCTTGCCGGATGGGATAAAAAGACAGACTCTTATATCTTTGATATCTTCCCAAATCTCAAAGCAAAGCTTAAAGAAATTTCAAACTACCTATCGGGAGGAGAGCAACAGATGTTGGCCTTAGCTAGAGCAATACTAAAAAAACCAAAAATTATGCTCCTTGATGAACCATCCTTCGGTCTTGCCCCAAAGGTGGTTTCAGAACTTTTCAGAATAATAGCAGATCTCAGAAAAGAATTTGGTATGTCATTTCTTATAGCAGAGCAAAATGTCAGGGCATCAATTGAGATTGCAGATTACGGATACATTATCGAGGAGGGAAAAATTGTATTTCAAGGTACCCCATCTGATCTGAGAGATAGTGAACTTGTAAAAGAATTGTATCTTGGAGGGAGTGTAAAGAAACCTGAGAAAGGCTGGCAGCTTTATAAAAGAAAAAGGAGGTGGTAGTTCAAATTTTCAGATTTTTTATATATTTGTGAAAATTTATTAAATTTGAATTTTTAGCTGCGGGCGTAGCTCAGTTGGTAGAGCGACAGCTTGCCATGCTGTAGGCCGCGGGTTCGAGTCCCGTCGCCCGCTCCCTATTCCCTCAAAGTATATATCACCGTAATCAAAACTAAAAACCAAAAAATCCCATAAGCCGAAAAAATATATAAAGAATATTCCATAAAGAAAAAATAATATCACCTCGAATAATCCAGAAAATTTTCCATACTTTTTCAGCTATAATGAAACCAAGTGAAAACCAAAAAGATAAAGATAAGGAAAGTAAAAAAATTTTGTGTGAAAATCCCTTTTTAATCCGCTTACATCAAAGATAGTGGATATACTGATTTGAGAAAAATAAAATAATAATCCGATTTGAGATTATAATTTTTTGTATGGGAAGACCAATGGGTGGGTTAGAGTACTGTTCGTTCTGTGGGAAGTCGAAGAATGAAGTCAAAAGACTTATAGGCGGAATGAACGGAGCTGCTATCTGCTTTGATTGCGTCAAGATTTGTTATGATATGGTAGAAAGCTCCTTGCTGGAGGAGCAGGAAGTCGAAGCATCAGATCTAGATCAGCTTTCTAAAGTAAAAAACCTTACCCCTAAAAAAGTGAAAGAGTTCTTTGACCAGTACATAGTTGGTCAAGAGTTAGCTAAAAAATACGCATCTGTTGCAGTGTATAATCACTACAAAAGAATAATTCTTCAGGATCCGGAGATAGAAAAGAGTAATTTACTCTTCATCGGTCCGACAGGTGTTGGCAAAACTTTACTTGCTAGAACAATAGCAAAAATTCTTGATGTCCCAATGGTAATAGTTGACGCAACGAGCTTTACTGAGGCAGGATATGTTGGCGATGATGTGGAAAATATCCTATACTACCTTTATGTAAATTCCGGCTATGACATAAATAGGACTCAGATGGGAGTCGTCTACATAGACGAGATAGATAAGATTGCAAGGAAATCCGGAGAGCACGCTTCGTCGACGCGCGATGTATCAGGCGAAGGGGTTCAATATGCTCTACTGAAGATAATCGAAGGTAGTGGAGTTTATATACCAATAAGGGGGAAAAGAGGAGGCTCAGATACACTATGTATAAACACTTCAAATATCCTTTTTATAGCTGGGGGAGCCTTCTCAGGCATTGAAGAAATAGTAAAATCCAGACTCGGAAAAAATAAGATAGGATTTAAAACAGATAAAACAGATAAAACTGATAAATCTCTGATCAGTGGTAAAAATGAATCCCAAGATGAGAATATCTATCAGTATGTAAGAAGCGAAGATCTTATAAAGTTCGGTATGATTCCAGAACTTGTCGGGAGATTTCCGATCATAGCTCCTTTCCATCCCCTGAGTCAGAAGGAATTAGAAAGCATTCTCACCGAGCCCAAAAATTCAATACTAAAGCAATATGTCAAGCTATTTGAGATCGAGGGAGTAAGCCTTGTATTCACTGATGATGCAATAAAAGAGATAGTAAAGACAGCTGATGTTAAGAGGGTAGGTGCTCGGGCCCTCCGCTCATCTATAGAAAAAGTTATGCTCAACATTATGTTTGAAGCACCAGAAATTCCTAACCTCCGCGAGATCATCATAAATGCTGAAACTATAAGAACTGGAAAACCAATATATGTTGAAGGGAAGAAAAAAAAGATAGTGGCAGTATAAACCCATTCCACCTCACCCCAACACCTGGATAACAGAAAACACAAAATGTAAAATTAAACTACAAAGGTAAAATTAAACTACAATACCATATAAATATACCATATAAAAAGTAGTATTTCCACAATAAGTGTGAAAATACAAAAGAACAAATTTCTGAAAAGGTTTTAAAATTATTTACATTATTATTATGAAGGTAATCTGTAAAAATAAGCAAGATAAAAATATTTACGGGAAGTTGAGGGGGTTACTGTTTTTCTCTTCTACATTGGTTCTGGTTCTTCTGGTCGTATTTTCTGTGTTTATTATTCTGAGCCAGTGTGGGAAGAGGGACTCGGGAGTTGGGCAGGCAATAGGTTCGATAAAAGTTGAGGAACTTGCGTATACTCCTGAAATAGAGGATATCATTGCACAGGTTCCGCCACCACAGATTATAAACGTAAAAGAGCTTACCATCCAGGATATTCAGAAGTTAAAACCAATTCCAGCCGAGGACGGAGGGGCATTCAAAGCACGTCCAGGAGATCTCATGATCGAAACAGAGAATATAAGATCCATAATTCAAGCTCCATCCCGAGAGATAGGTCCCTTTACCTACGGCGGTAACCTTGTAGATGTAGATGTGAAAAGGGGAGATGAATACTTCAGGGATACCCTTGGCGAGGAGAATCTGTTCGTATTCCTTGGCCACACATTAAAGCCAGCAAAAATAGGGCTCTTTAAGAACAATGTAGTGGTTGCAACTGGGGAACTTGATATTCTCGATTACATCAATGCAACAGGTCTTCTGCACATAATAAAAGGTATCGCCCCAACTTTCGACTTGAAGTTCAAAATAGACGAAGCAAAACCCATAAAAGTCACAAAATACTTCATCTTTTCAAGTGGTAGGTACATAAAAATTATCGATGTCCTATGCAATGAAAGCGACAATGAAATTCCATACTTTTTCTTTGCAGATCTTATAGATTCAGGGGGATCAGGGGAATTTTTCATTCCATCTTCGATCTTGAAAGGGTATGGCTACTCAGCATACCAGCTTTTTGGATTGGGACTTTTCAAATCTTCATTGCTTGGCTTTGTATCAGAAAAGGTGGATTCATCCTATGGAATCTATTCCCTTGAAGAAAATAATCTGGTTCTGATAATATCAGGTGTTGCAGCTTTAGCATACAATGTATTTGAGAAAGATGAAATTAACTCTCTTTTGGGCATCATGATGGGAACATCAAGTAAGCTCATAACAATTCAGCCACGTCAGTGTTTGCTAAATCAAAAATATTTTATTGTTGGAACTGGTTCTGCTTCATCACTTACTGATGAAGTCTTTAGAATCAAAGCACAAACTCAGGGTATAAAAATTCATGAAGTAACAGGGAGAGTAGTAATAGAAGGAGAGAACTTTATTTACTCAACAGCCCGTGTTGCAATCTTCGATAAATCTGGGAATTTTATAACAACTGCTACAACAGACAAAAATGGTGTGTTTAAGGTAGTTCTACCGGAGGGAAGCTATAAATTCGTAGCAGATACTCCGTACTCTCCACAGCACAGGGATGTAGATGTACAGCTTCCAGCTTCGGGACAAATTGTGATATCTCTGCCTCAGCCAGCAAAAATATATATCGAAGTTTTTGATGTAGAACAAAAAATCAACATTCCAGCTAAGGTTTCATTCCTGTGTGATGGTTTGTGTCCCAAGCCCATCTGCATTGATCCGCAAAAATGCCAAGTTATGACCACATCCTTCAGAGATGTTGTATATGATATGCTACCCCCAGAGGTTCAGCATGTGGAGTTTTTGAAAGATGGGAAAAGAACTCAAATACTAATTCCTCCAGGGAAATATAAAGTCATAGTATCCAGAGGTATGGAATATTCAAGGTATGAAGAAAGTATAACTGTTGGTTCCGGACAGGAAAAAAGTATAACAGCATATCTTCACAGGGTTGCGGATGCAGGTGGTTGGATTTCAGCTGATACTCATGTACACTCAGTTAATTCCCCTGATAGCCCGGTTGATCTCAAAGATAGAGTGATAACATTTGCCGCAGAAGGTGTTGACCTGATAATTTCAACAGATCATGATTGGCTTACCGATTATGAACCAGCAATTGCCGAGCTTGGACTTAAAGATTTCTTAGTATCTCTTATTGGTCAAGAGATAACAACTTTTTCATATGGACATTTCAATACATATCCTCTTAGGATCTCCCCAGGAGAGCCTCAAGACGGAGCTCTTGATTGGTCTGATAAATATGATAGGCCAGAAAAGTACGGTATTAACTCAGAAGAGAGGAAAAATTATAGGTTTTTAAGAGCTCTTCATCCGCTTGAGATATTTGAGCAGGCTCATCTTATGAAACCCGGTGCTATAAAAAGAAATATAGTTCAGGTAAACCATCCTCGATCAGGAGGTATGGGATATTTCGACTATGTCATGGTAGATACAAAACTTTTCACATCCTGGCAAGATCCTTGCATACATAGAATTATTCCACCGTTGGGGCAGTGCGGAACAGCTGGGGACCTAAAAGTTTCTGATACAAAACTTTTGCCAACACTTGACATACTCCGTGATATGAATAATCCCAAAAGATTCGATGCTATTGAAATTTATAACTCATACTCTGAAGTAACTATTGTTGTGAATGACTGGTTTACTCTCTTAAATCATGGGATCCACATAACTGCAGTCGGCTGTTCAGATACCCACCAGAAGGTATCGGCAATATCTGGAATAGCAAGGACTTTTGTTAAGATTTCGGATGATTCTTTAGAAAACTTCAGGAATAAAACGGAAATTAAAAACGAGTTTGTTGAGAATTTGTTAGATGGGCAAGTTTTTGTCTCAAATGGTCCAATACTAGAAGATATAGCTATCTGTGGATTGTATGGTTCTCAGGAGGTATGCACAGGTATGGGCAGATCTCAGATGAAGCACATCACATCTAATTTTAGGCTCAAAATAAAGCTCAAAAGTGTGGATTGGGTTGATTTCGATAAGATGATGGTTTTTATAAACTCGCGCGATGTCGCAAGCAAGTCAAAAAGTAAAGTCTACGGATTCCCAACTCCAGCTATCTCAAAAAGTGTAGCCCCCCAACTATCAGAAAAAATTGTTGATGGAAGATCCTTTCGGTACAGAATATATGAGGATAATATTCAACTCCCCCCACAAACTCAGGATTTCTGGGTAGTTGTAGTAGTAGAATGCTCTGTGGAGCGTTGCGGTGGGGGCAAGAATCCTATGTTTCCTATAATTTCAGATAAGAACGTGAGACCATTGCTCATTACCAATCCGATTTATATTGACGTAGATGGAGATGGTAGGTTTACTCCTGCTGGTCCTGAGTATGCACCTTCTCAGCGACAAGCTCCAATTTTCAAAGAGAAGAAGATAAAACAAAAGTCAGACTCAGATGAAGAAGCGCTCCGAGAAGCTCTGAAGAACCTAATGCATAAACACTAAACTAAATATGATTAGATTCAAGTAGAACTCTGCTTAATTATCTCGATTATTCTTTCTATCTTTGGATGTTCTGCTATGTTGTCGCTAACAAAGGAAAATTTGATATTGCCATCTTTCCCAATTAGAAATATTGCTGGGATTTGCATAGGATCCCCTTTTACACCACCTTTTAACCACTTATAGTTTCTCAGATATTTCAGAAACTTGAGTGACTCAGTTATTACTTTACTGCTGAGCCACTTCCCGTGCTTGTCTACTTTATATAGTTTATACAGCTTTTTCTCAGGGTCTGATATCATCTTGAGAAATGTCTCAGAGGGCGCATACTCTTTTAGTACTTCTTCTTTGCTCTCAGATATAACAATTACTTCAGTATCAAGTCCCTTCAGAATTTCAGTGTATCTTTTTATATCCGCAATAAACATTTGACACCATACGCATCCAATATAGCGAGAGAAAAATAAAAGGACATTTTTCTTCCCTCTGTATAAACTAATTTGGATGGTATTGTTGTATATATCATTTGCCTTAAAGTCAGGTGCTATTTCTCCAACATTCAGACCATTTTTCTTAATATTTGAACTCATTATTTATTTATCCTCCAAGCTCTTTCTACTTTTACCATGCACTTTAAAAATATTCTATTTTAGTTAAATTTGGTTAAAGAAGAAATTTTCTTTTTCCAAAATTTCTCATCATTTCTTCTGTTTGTTGATCTCCTTTCTGATTGCCGGCTATTTTCCAGAAAGGTTTTGAATTACTTTGTCACAATTATTTTGTTATCTACTCATCGCGTTGGGATCGTGGTTGCTTGCTGTTGCTTTTGATTGATAACCTGTGATTTACTAACCTAACTTAGCTTTTACTTCTTATAAAGATAGACTATTTGGAGTGAGTAAACAATTGGCAGTAAACAATTGTCAATTTTCTATTATGTTCTTCTCTGATTATAATTTTTATAATTTTTAAGATTTTAAGAAATTTGCTCTTCAGCGCTTAGCAGATAAGCACTATGCTTTTTGTCGATCTATATGAATTAACAATGATGCAAGCTTATTTCATCTATGGATACAATGAGACAGCAGTCTTTGATTTTTATATAAGGAAGAGAAAGGGAATCTCGAGAAATTTCTTTGTATTTGCAGGCTTGGAATATCTTCTCGAGTTTATAAGTAATCTCAAATTTTCAGAGTCTGACTTAGAATATCTGGATAGTCTAAAGATTTTTAAAAAGGAATTTCTTGATTATCTGAAGGATTTTAGATTTGAAGGGGATATTTATTCTGTGGAGGAGGGGAGAATTGTATTTCCCGATGAACCTTTGGTAGAAGTTGTGGCAGATCTTACTCAAGCACAGTTTTTAGAAACTGCCCTGATAAATTTAGTCCAATTTTCTACTCTTGTGGCAACAAAGTCGGCAAGGTGTTTTGCTGTAGCTGGGGGGAGAATTCTTGTAGATTTCGGAGCACGCAGAGCACATTCATTTCAATCAGCAGAAGCCGCAGCTAGAGCCTCATTTATAACAGGATTTGCAGGGACTTCTTTAGTCTATGCCGGAAAAAAATATGGAATCCCCGTATATGGAACAATGGCACATTCATATGTTATGATATTCGATGATGAGAAAGAGGCATTTGAAAAATTTTCAAGGATGTATCCGGGAACTATTCTTCTTGTAGATACATACAGTACTGAGAAAGGGATTAAGAATGCCATATCTGTTCTGAAAAAGCTCAGAGAAGAAGGAATAAATATAAAGGGTATAAGAATAGATAGTGGAGATGTTGTAAAGCTATCAAAATATGCAAGGGAAATTTTCAAAAAAGAAGGATTAGAAGACCTGATAATATTTCTGTCAGGAGCCATAAACGAATATAAGATAAAGGAAATAATAGATAGCAATGGAGAAGTAGATGGTTTTGGCGTTGGCTCAGAACTTACTGTTTCTGCAGATATGCCCTACCTTGACTGTGCATATAAACTCGTCGAATACGGTGGCAAACCTAAAATGAAGCTCTCAGAAGGTAAAAAAACAATACCATCTCGAAAATCTCTAATCAGGCTCTATAAGAATTCAATGATGATCACAGATGTTATAACTCCATTCGGTTATGAGGAAGAGGCGATAAGAAATAAGGATATGATAAGATATGATCAGAGCGAACTAATTCTTAAGAAAGTTTGTAGCAAAGGTAAAATTCTCGATGATATTTGCCTGAAAGATAAAAAACAGTATATACTTACGTGCAGAGATAGATTCCTAAAAGATTTCTCTTACCTACCAGATGAATTTAAAAATATCTATCATAGCAGAGAATATCCGGTCATATTCTCAAGTTCTATTAGAAAAATAACAGAAGATTTAGAAGCAAATCTTCGGATGGAATAGATACCGCTGTGAAGCTTGTTGTAATACAAACTGCGTTTTTGGGTGATTTCATTCTTACAACACCAGTACTGAAAAAGCTTTCTGAGCACTTTGGGAGAGAAAATGTAATTGTAGTTGCCCGTCCTCATATCTCTCAGATAAGCAAAAATAAAGTTATATCGTTTGATAAAAGTTCTGGAAGAAAATTTAAAGAATTGATAAAAGTCATAATTCAGGTGCGAAAAATAAAACCTCAAATAGCAGTTGTCCCTCATCTTTCAGCAACAAGCGCACTTATACCTATCTTTGCTGGAGTGAAGAACGTGGTCGGCTTTGAGGAAAATTCTCTGTCTTTTCTTTTTTCAAAAAAGATAAGAAAGTATATCAGTGGTATAGTGTCCGAATCAGAAAGAATAGCAAGGGTTCTTATTCCCTTAGGTATAG
Organism: uncultured bacterium; assembly: GCA_938036315.1. Lineage (GTDB taxonomy): Bacteria > Calescibacteriota > Calescibacteriia > Calescibacteriales > Calescibacteriaceae > CALHPK01. Next base: position 19,137 of record CALHPK010000002.1, read on the forward strand.
AACCAATCCAACTTGAACCAGAAATACGTCTTGATTTAGAAAATCTAAACTACTGGAAGAGTGTAATGGGTGAAGCTGAAAAAAGGAAGATTGTGTTTGCTCCGTTTTCAAATTGGGGGACGAAAACATGGCCGTGGTGGAATAAGTTTTTGAGTATCTACTCCGGTATCTACTCCGCAGGAATAAAAGACAGAATAATTGTCCTTGGCGAAAAAGAAGTTGACATACCAAGTCCTAAAAATCAGTCAATTTTGAATCTTACTGGGAGGACTACTTTAAGGGATACGGTTTCGATAATATATCTTTCAGATCTATTTTTAGGTGTAGATAATGGTCTTTCTCATATTGCATCTGCCCTCAAAAAAAGATGTCTTATAGTTTTTGGTCCTACAACTCCTAAGTTCGGGTTCTTCCCAAATTTTTCGGATTTTACAGCTTTAGAATTAGCTGGTCTTCCATGCAAACCTTGCTCTCTTCATGGACCTCAGTCCTGCCCATTAAAACATTTTAAATGTATGATGAATCTTTCCCCTGATATAGTATTAAAATTTTTGAAAGATTTCAGATAGGTTTTTAATATTAAATTAAAAAGTAGTGTATAAGTTATGAAAAAATTTCTCTCTTTTGTTTTGTTTGTTATTTATGGAGGGGTTTCTGTTTATGCTCAGGAAGAGGTGATAAAAATCGCAACGCTCTCGCCAGCTGGCTCCATTTTTAATGATCTCCTTCAGGATTTTTCAAAGGAGGTTGCAAGTAAAACCGGAGTAAAGTTTATAATCTATCCCGCAGGTGTTATGGGAGATGAAGAAACTATGATAAAGAAGATAAGGGTGGGTCAGCTTCATGGAGCAGCCATAATTATAATTGGAATTAGAAAGATCGCCCCCGAATTTTCTGCTTTAGATGTTCCTTTACTATTCAAGGACTATAAAGAGATAGATTACATATACGAGAAATTCAAGAGAGAATTTGGCAGATTGTTTGAAGAGAGAGGTTTTAAAGTTCTGGCATTTACGGAACACGGGATAGCTTATTACTTTTCTAAAAAAGAGATCTCAGGATTTAGAGATATGGGGAAGACTAGGATATGGGCCTGGAAAGGAGAAAGGGTAGCGGAGACTTTGCCGAGGATCTTGGGAACAAGTCCTATATTTCTCCTTGTGCCGGATCTGCTTCAGGGAATTGAGACTGGAATGATTGAGTCATTCCAGACAACGCCAGCATCTTGCTTAAGTTTACAGTGGTGTAGGTACGTGAAAGTGATGATAGACTTCCCATATAGATTTGAGCCAGCGGTCGTGGTTATTTTGAAAGATGTATGGGATAAATTTTCTCCGTCCACAAAAAAGATAATCGAAGAAACAGCTCTGAAATTTCAGAAAATTGCAACTGATCAGATAAGAAAAGCGCAAGAGGAAGCAAAGGAGAAGCTTAAAGGTTTGGGAATAAAATTTGTAAAGCTACCTCAAGAGGAGATAAAATGGCTTGAAGAAGAAGTGAAAAACAAAATCTGGTTTGCTCCAAATTCTGATTACCCACCTGAATTCCTCAAGAGAATAGTAGCAGATCTTGAAGCAATAAGAAAGTAAAATTTTATAAATTAAAAACAAATTCTGTATCTTATAAGTCTAAATTATAATTTTGCAAATCTAAATAAAGATAGTGGTTGTAGTAATAATTCTTTAGCTATGAAATTCCCATCCCCAGAATGGATAGAAAAGTATAAGGAGGAATTAAATAAGGGTCCATGGAAGGAATCCGGCAAAGAGTGGGTTTACGGTCCTGTTTGCTTTGTTATAGAAAAAGATGAGAGAATAGGACTTAGTGAGCCTGTTTACATGCTTATCGACATAGATAAAGGGGTGTGCCGTGATGCGAAAATAGTCAGCAAAGAGGAAGGAGAGAAAGCTCCATTTGTAATATATGGCGAATATGAAAGGTGGAAACAAATAATAAAGGGACAACTTGAACCCATAACAGCGCTGGCTCAAGGAAAACTTAAATTGAAAGGCAATCTTGCAATAATAGTAAGATTTGTAAAGGCAGCAAATGATATGGTAAAAACTGCTCAGAATATCCCGACAGAATTTCTGAACTGAAAAAATCGTGATAAAGGATGGAAAATTTTGGCTTATGCGTGATATAGCTATTGCCATATTATTAGCTCTGTTCGTCAGAACTTTTATAGTACAGGCTTACAAGATACCCTCCGGCTCTATGATGCCAACACTACTTCCCGGAGATTACCTCCTTGTGAATAGACTAGCATATGGAATAAGATTACCATATAAAGGGTATATTGTGAGATGGAGGGAGGTAAAAAGGGGAGATATTGCAATTTTTGTTTTCCCAAAGGATCGTAGAAAAGATTTCGTAAAAAGAGTAATAGCTCTTCCCGGAGAGGAAGTAAAAATAAAAAATAAGAAAATTTACATAAATGGTAAGGAAATAGAAGATAGATGGGGTATTTTTTCAGATAGCAACTATGTTGGATATCCCCGAGATGACTTCGGACCGGTGAGAGTTCCACCTGGATCAGTTTTTGTCTTAGGAGATAACAGAGACGAATCTAATGACTCAAGATATTGGGGATTTGTTCCAATAGAAAACATAAAAGGTAAACCTCTTGTGATATACTTCTCGGTCGGCTCGGAAGAAGGAATAAGATTTAAAAGGTTATTTTCAACGCCAAAATAGAAAGTTCTGAAAAGATCTTCAGAATTGAGAATTATCACATTAGAATTGAGAATTATCACATTGTGAAATTTGTAGATTAGAATAGTTCAAAACAAGAGCCTATGATTATTCCTCCCAGAACATCTGAAAACCAATGATCTTGAGCTAATATTCTTCCTATCCCAACCAAGAATGGAAGAGTCAAAAATGGAATCTTGCATAATGTGCTCTCACAAATATTATTGCCAATCGTTATATATACTGCAGCCGATGCCTGCGAATGTCCTGATGGAAAGGAGCGATTATAATTTCTCAAGCCCAGAAAAGAGAAGTTGTAAGGACTTCCAGATGATGAGGCGTAAGGTCTAAACCTTCCTGAGAATTTAATAAGCTGAACTGTTGCGGTAGTGAGTGCTAATGAAATTCCTGCACGTAGGAATATCAGTTTTAGCTTATCATCTTTAAAGATTATACCAGATGCATAACCAGCCATTGTAAAAGGTAAGATAAAGTATCCATCTCCAGGCAAGCTCAGTATCTCCCCCATTCGTCCAATTGTAATCTTTTTGATAGATCATTTATGGGTTTATCCAAAATAGATGCTGATGCTGCTACGATCACACCGATTCCAACACCAAACCCAAGTTCATGAAGTTCTTCTATCCCTATACCGTATTTCATTTCAAAAGATGGGGTTGCGCTAACAGGTTGTGAAATTACCACGCTAACAGATTGTGAAATTACCACAAGTATCAGAGCTTGTATCATATTATGCTTTCTTATTCTGCCTCATCTGTTTTACAACCTTATGTATATCATTTTTATTTTTCTCTTTTTAGGGTTAATCCTTTTGGCAATGTAGTAGCCGGTTAGAAATCCACCTATGTGTGCCCACCAAGCTACCCCTCCTAAACCAGAAAATGGTAAGGTTATTATGCCGTTGATAATTTGTGATAAGAACCAAAATCCAATAAAAACTATAGCAGGGATTTCTGAAAATGTGACGAAGAAGAAGATAGGTATTAGCGTAAGGATTCTTGCTTGTGGAAAATATAGCATATATGCTGCCAAAATCCCAGAAATTGCCCCACTTGCACCAACCATTGAAACTTTACTACCACCAAAAGCCATACCTACCAATATCTGAATTATCGCTGCTCCTATCCCGCTTAGGATGTAAAAGAAAATAAACCTTATTCTACCCATCAGAGCTTCTACATTATCCCCAAATATCCATAAAGTCCACATATTGCTTATTATGTGTAACCAGGACCCATGTAGGAACATATGCGTAATCATACTTTTAGGATTTTCAAGTAGCCGAGCAGGAGTAATGCCGAACTCCTGTATGAATATCTGAAAAGCAATTTCATCTAAGTTATATTGGTATATCCACACTGCGGAATTTATAATAATGAGAGCTATTGTGATTATTGGAAATTTTTTGCTACGGTTTGCATCCTTTATCGGGAGCATAAACGAAAGGATTGCCTCACTTCTTTACTAGTTCTTGCTCATCATCTATACTTCATTAAAGCTTATGTTTTGTCGCAGATATACAGAATTTTACAATAATTTTTCAACCGGAGTTTCAAGATCCTAACCTTTGGAAAAATTCCAATGGAAAAATTCCAATGTTAACATTAAAACCATGATAAAAATCCGTAATGAATAAAATATTCATACTGTATGTTCAAAAGAGCTTTTAGCAATATATATGAGAAATTACAGAAGTTCGTAGGTAAATTCAATTTAGATGATCTCATATTCCTGATTGTAGAAGCTATATACTTTGTTAAGTCAGAAATTGGTAAAAGTCGCAAAGCTAAGTCAGCTGGTAAATTGAATAAAGATAGGATCTACAAAAGTATAAAGGAAGACCCAATATTTAGATTTGCTATCCCAGTTATATCAAATACTTTTTTATTCTTAGCTACAAAAAACATAAGCTTTTTGATTGCTGATTTAATCTTTACAATGATATTTCTTTCATTTTTGAGTATCAAGGTAGCTGAATCTTCAAAGATTGATCTGTCGGAAAGGAGAAATAGAAAAATCATATCAGCAGTTGTTCGGAAAATTCTGAAAAAGTATTGGAAGCAAATATTAGTTCAGAAGGGGACAGAATTTTCAAAGAAAAGATTCTTGCGAAAAAACAAAGCATCAATCACCTTTGACATTTTATCTTCTAGTTCAGAAATTATGGATATCATAACAAAAGAGCTTATAGATGAATTTAGGCATGATATGCAAAGTAAGTGAGGTTGATCCAGCAGTAAGTCAAGATGCTACTTTAGGATCTGAAGATTTAGAAATTCAAAATGTTACCATAGAAAAATCATCTTTAGATGATCTTCAAGATATAGTAAGAATAGAGAGCGAATCATTCAAAGATCCATGGCCTGAGAGTATAATAATTAAAGACATCTTGAATGACAATCTTTTTGTAGCTAAAGTAAAAGGAAAGGTGATTGGGTATATATCAATTGAAAAAATTCTCGATGAAGTGCATATTCAAAATATAGCGGTTGATAAAAAATTCAGGAGAAAGGGGATTGGTTCATTGCTTATCAGATTTGCAATTGATAGTAACCCTGGTTGTTCATTTTTTCTTGAAGTGCGCCGGTCAAACTCTCCAGCTATATCTTTATATAAAAAATTTGGATTCCATGAAGTAGGAATAAGGAAAAATTACTATGGTGATGAAGATGCTATAGTAATGGCAAAGCAGAAAAAAGAAGATGGATAATCCTTTTTAGATATTTTATCCTGTTTTTAGTATTTTATCCTGTTGCCTTTTTCTGCCTTCTATAATATTCTGCATTTTTCTCAATAAAGTTTTTCCATTTTTCTGGTAAGGATGATTCGGGGAATATTGCGTTTACAGGGCATACCGGTTCACAAGCACCACAATCTATGCATTCTTCTGGATTGATGTAAAGTTGTTCCTCCTTCTCAAAATCTGCTTCATCCTTTTTCGGATGAATGCAATCAACAGGACAAACCTCAGTACAAGCCGTATCCTTCACGCCAATGCAGGGTTCCGCAATTATGTAAGCCATCTCTTACACCTCCGCAGGTACAGTTTAATTATCAAAATCATATTTTAGCCTTTTTCAAGTTAGATTGGCTGTGGTCAGAAATCTTGCAATTTTTTGATATGCGTTCAGATCTCTGCTGACCGACAGCCAACCAAAGTAATCAATGGCAGTGTGGTGTTGCTCCTGGGATATGGATCCCTTCCGCTTCTGCAAAGTCAATTTCAGATACTAGATACTTTTTCCCATCCTTATCAAGAGCGTATATCCGCGTGTACCCCTTGCCCTGAGCAAATAGATAAACATAATTGTTATGGTAGATCCCCTCGCCTGGAATTTCATCAAATTCGATCATTGATTCAAGTCCACCTTTTGAATTTAGAATTGCCACCTTCTTTTTATCATGCATAATAAGGAAGAGTTTACCAGGGTATTCGATGCCAAATTGTGAGAAAAATTCTTCAGGGTATTCCCAGACCCACCATATATCACGAGCTACAAAGTTGTATCCTATAACGCCTTTTTTGAAGATGACATAGCCTATACTTCCTCCGAAGGTATGAGCATTTGATTTGAATGCTCCTTTGTCATCTAACTTTGAGTACACGGGCGAAAGTTTGTTGTGTTCCTCTCCAATAACTCTATCGATTCTGAGGTTTTTGGCATCGAAAGAAAGAATAGTTCCTGTTCTGTTGTGAGAAGCCAGCCCCATACCAATTTCTTTATTTATTGATAGATCGAAAAATGCACACTCATCTGGGGTTCCATCTTTCTCTTTGCATGGAGGAACACTTTCAAGCCTCAGATCTTTCTCTATTTTTTTTGCATCAAGGTTCACAACAGATATTCTGTTATCTGAGAAGTTAGCTACAAACCAGAATCCGTTGTAGTATCTTGCAAAGTGTGGAGTCGAGAAACCTGAAACTCTTGCAATCTCTTCGAGAGTATCCACGGATATAAAGGAAACATCTCCGCTATCTTCATTGACTACTGCTACTATTTTGTTAGCATCGTCGATATCCATATGCGATGGGTGTTCACCAACACTGATGCTTTTGACCAGAGCTCCGGTTTCACCATCGAAGACATCCACTTTGTTTTGGGCTGAATTAGCAGCAAATGCATACCTGCCATCTTTTGAGAACATAACTTGGTGGTATACAGCTCCTGGTACCTGCTTTATGCGCACTGTTTTGCCATTTATGATAATTGCTATTTTCCCTTCTGTTTCGCCACCGAGAACGATTTTTTCTGGGATGACATCATATGGTAGTTTATTCTCTTTGTCTTCTGATTTGGCACATCCTACAGATAGTATTCCGCACATCAATAAGATGTGAGTTGCCTTTTTAATTTGTGTTAGACCTTTTTGGGGGGAGTTGTGGTTTAATACTTTTGTCTTCATGTTTTTCACCTCCCGGAGTTTTTTTGCTCTGCTGGGTCTTCCGACTTCCCTCAGTGCAAGTTTCCTTGCACTTAGAGTGGTTTTTTACAGAAGTTACCTTCCCAGACGGCAAGCTTTTATTCACCCCACCATCCAGTGGTAACTTCTAACCACCCATTCGGGTCACGGCGGCCGAGAGACCGCGCCCGAATCCCACGGGCTTCCCCTTCACAGAGCAACAAAATACTAAAACACCATATCTGTGTTTTTAATTTTTCAAAATATTTTAATCAGCATCTTCAGGAATTCATAATCATAATGAACCTTGATCCAAAGTCCCAAAATGTCCCCTTGAAAATACATAAACCTATAACATCATATATTCTGAATATATTCTGACAAACATCATATATTCTGACAAATCATCTATTGTATATCTTGCATAAGTCAAGTAATTTTTCAACTATATCGTCATAGTTTATATCTGCAGGAAGTCTCCAGATCCAGTTATCAGATGGTTTTGATGGAAAATTCATTCTTGACTCTTCTCCTAGGGACAAGATATCCTGCATCTGTACAATGGCGTATCTTGATGGAGAACTATATGCTATCTTTATAACCTCCCAACTAACTTCTTCCTCTTTAAATTCTCTTCCTACATACTTGAATAATCTTTTTTTAGTATCATCACCGATAAATTTAAACCATCCTCTTATTGGTAGATTGTCATGTGTACCGGGGTAGACTACCGAATTCTGGTCAAATGTGTGTGGTAAGCTTCCTTCTTCAAAAGAGAACTGAATAATTTTCATCCCTGGGAATCCAAATTTTTCCTTTATGTATTTCACTTCATTTGTGATAAACCCGAGATCCTCGGATATGATTTTTACGTTAGGGATAGATTTTTTGACTTCAGAGAAGAATTCCTCGGCTGGGGCACTTTCCCATCTTCCATTTACAGCAGTTTTTTCACCAGCTGGAATCTCCCAGAAGCCTACAAAACCTCTGAAATGATCTATCCTAATAAAATCAAAGAGCTTAACAGCATGTCTTATTCTCATTATCCACCATAAAAATTTGTCCTTTCTCAAATTCTCCCAATTGTATACAGGAGTTCCCCAGAGTTGTCCTGTTTCACTGTAAAGATCTGGCGGTACGCCGGAGACATATATTGGTCTGAGATTGCTGTCAAGTTTAAAAATGTGTGGATTTGCCCACACATCTGAACTGTGGAAGCTTGGATATATGGGCAAATCACCTATTATGAACACTTTTTTTGAATTAGCGTAATCTTTAAGCTCTTTATATTGCTCAAAGAATATAAATTGTTCAAATTTGAAAAACTCTACTTCTTCTTTGAGTTCATTCTTCAGAGAATTGAGAGATCTTCTGAACTTTATATCATCATCCATTTCATACCAATCTTTACCGGTTTTCAGTTTCAAGGCTGAGAGGATTGAATAATCTTCGAGCCAGTAATTATTCTCTTCGCAGAATTTCTCAAAACTATAGTCATATTTTTTTGCTTTTTTAAATGATTCAAATGCAATTGTTGTATATTTCCTTTTGATTTTATAAGCCCTTTGGTAATTCACCTTTTGTTCATAATAATTCTCATTTTCGTAATCTTCTAAATCCATTTTGTTAATAAGTCCCATTTTGTAGAGCTTGTGGAGATCTATAAATATTGGGTTGCCAGCAAATAGAGATATTGAGTTGTATGGAGAATTCCCGAGCTTTTCTGAAGTTGGATTCAATGGGAGGATTTGCCAGAGGGTCTGCCCGGCTGAGGAAAGGAAGTCTACAAATCTGAAGGCACAAGTGCCAAAATCTCCGCAAGCTCCCTCAGGCAAAGATGTGATGTGAAGCAAAATCCCCGCTCGCCTGACGTCATACAATAGTAACCCGCCTACCATCTTTAGCCTCTTTTATAAATCCAACTTCGAAAACTTGCACCTTGCGGTCAGATAGAATTTTCTCACCTACCTTTCTGGGATATACCATCAAAAATCCAACCCCCATATTGAATACTTTAAACATTTCATCCTCGCTAACAAAATCCGAAATATATGAGAATATACCGAATGAAAACTTTTCTTGAATCTGCAGAATTTTCTCTTTATCGATCAAGGCTGTGAGTGAAGGTGGAATAACTCTTCCGAGATTCCCTGGTATTCCTCCACCTGTTATGTGAGCTGAGACTTTTGGAAATGAGTAAAGTTTCACGAGCTGAAAAAATTCAGATACATATATTTTTGTAGGGGTGAGCAATAATTCAATGATACTTTTACCGCGGATCTGCTTTTGAGGATCTATCTTGCCGTCAGATATCAGCTTTCTTATTAGGGAGAACCCGTTTGAGTGAATTCCTTGAGATGGAAAGGCAAGTATGATGTCCCCTGGTTTTACTTTATTTATCTTTGGTAGTGCATTTTTCTTTGCGGTCCCTACACAAAATCCGACAAGTTCTATTGCGCCTTCTGAGTAGAATCCCGGCATTTGGGCTGTTTCTCCCCCAACTAAAGAACAATCGGCTTCCCTACAAGCTTCTGCTATCCCCTCTAAAATCTGTATAATATCTACTTTCTCGTCCAATGAAGAAACCCCTATGTAATCAAGAAAAAATAGAGGCTTCCCGTGCATAGCTAATATGTCATTGACATTCATCGCAACAAGATCATATCCCAGTGTCTTTATTCTTCCATATTTTACTGCAAGGAGAGTCTTTGTCCCAACACCATCGGATGTTGCAAGCAGAATATTTCCCTTGAGTTTAAGAACTGCGGAAAAAGGACCGACCCCTTCGAGAACAAAAGATTTATAAGTATGTCTTGCTATCTCTTTTATTTTCTCTTTTATAATGTCAGCCTTATCTATATCTACCCCTGAACTTTTATAATTACCCCCCATCTGATAAATTCTTTTTTCAGCAAGAATTCGAGAAAGTTGAGAAAATCAAAAATATTTGGATAGAGGGAAAATTTAGTAATGAAATTGCAAAGGAGTTAATATTATAATGTATTCCGAAAAGGAGGAGAGTAGGGTATGAAAAAAGATAATGAAGGCAATATAGTAAACAAAAAAGAAGCGAATTTTAAGAAAAGCAGAAAAATCCCAAGAGCGGAGGATATAAAAGTTGATAAGGAAGAAGAACAAATATCAATTTCTGAATCTATCCTAAAGGTTCTGCCATTTGCTCTCTTTGCAACCTTAGTACCGTTATATAAATACAGGATAGAATTTGTTTGGTCAAAAATAGCAGTAGGGTATTTATCTATTGCACTTGCAGGACTTACCTTAGTTTATCTTCATCTCAAACATAAAAAGATTACTTTCAATATCCCATTAACTCTTTTTCCGGTTTTGATTCTGATAGTTTACGGGAGCTTATCCTCCTTTTGGGCTATCAATCCGTACAAATCTCAGAATATTGCAACAATGATTGGACCTGGAGTTCTTGCCTATTTTGTGGTCCAACTAATGAGATTGGATCTGCGCGATGTGAAATTTATTTCAATTTTTATAGCTATAGCATCAAGTGTGGTTTCTGGATATGGCCTTTTACAGCTTATTGGAATCTTCCCCATGCCCCCAGACCAGTATGGGAACCCTAATCCTATTACAACTTTCGGGCTTTCTAATTTTGCAGTTGAATATCTATTGCTCGCATTCCCTTTAGTTGTAGGTTTTGCAATTGCAGAGAGGAGTATTATTAAGGTTCTTTATATAATTTCTGCTGTTGTTAACTTTCTTTATATTTTCGGGTGCAAAAATAGAGCTGGATGGGTTGGAACGTTTGTTTTTTTTGTTGCTTTGGGATATATATATGCCTTGTACCTTATCATAAAACACAGAATCGCTCCCACTAAAGTCCTCAAGTATGCTGGTATAACTGTTGTAGCTATCGTTGTGATTTTTATCTTCCTCATTTCCTTTACAAATTACGGTAAAGTAGTTGCAGATAGATTAAAGTCATTTACAATAGTCGGACCTGGTTCATCTGTTTCAACTAGGTTGTGGGCATGGAGGGGTGGTCTTGAGATGATAAAAGAAAATCCAATCTTTGGCGTTGGTGGAGGAAACTATGAGATACTATCTTGGAAATATGCCCCCAGAATACTTGACGAGGCTACAATGATAACAAATACAAGAGTAGATAAAGCTCATAATGAATATATACAGATCTTTGCTGATCTTGGGATTGTAGGTTTTTCTATCTTCATAAGCATAGTATTTCTTATCTTCAAACTATTTTTTGATATATTCCGAAAAACCGAAGAGAGAGACGAATATTATTTCCACATAGGCACCGGATTATTTTTGGGAATTTTTGCAACTTTAGCAGCTTCATCTTTTAACTTTGCTCTACAGTGGCAGGGTTCTGCTATTCATTTTTGGTTTTTCCTGGGACTATTAGAGGTAGTGAGAAACAGGATCGTTAGTATTAAGCCATATGAAATTGATATCAGGAACCGCAGTTGGCTAGGACTATTACCTGGGGGATTTATCTTCTTAGGGGCCCTTGGAGCACCCTGCTATAATGGTATCCCCACTTGCAAATCAAAGTTTTGCTTAGATACTTTCATATGCAGAGCTTCACCTGGGTTTTTTCAGGCAAGAAACTTAGCCCTTGCTGAGGTTTACTATAGAGTAGGTCAGTTTTACAAAAGGATGAGAAATTTTGATATTTCCGAAAGATATTATCTGGCATCACTAAAACATGAAAATCCAGCGGAAAGAACATTTTATGACCTTGCCTATCTGTATCTTGGGGCAAGCAACGGAGTCATAAATGAAAGAGTTATTACTCTTCTTGAAGAGGTACTAAAACTTGTTCCGAATTTTGGGAAGGGAAGGAGGGAGTTGGGGAGAATGTATATTCAGATAGGACAAGTAGATAAAGGGATAGACTATGTTTTGAGGTCAACCGACTCGAATCCAGCAAATATTCCCGAAGCTTACGCAGTTGTTGCCAACGCCTACCTTGATAGAGGAGATTACACAAAAGCCCTAACCTATGCTCTGATGGCTATTGCAGAAATAGATAACTCCCCTTCAAAAAAGCGCTATGGCATAAATCCTATCCCTTCTGTAATCTTTGATGAGAACAAGATAAGATTTATTGCCTACTTTGTTGCTGGTTCAGCATATGCAAGGTTAAAGGATTACGACAATGCCGAAAGATATCTCAATTTAGCAAATAGCATCGAACCTTCAAACCCCAGAGTTATAATCAACCTTTCAACACTGTATCTTGATAGAGGTGAGATAGATAAAGCTGAAGAGCTCCTGAAAAATTTTGAACCCACATCTGATATAGAAAAAGCGTCCAAACTTTTCAATCTGGCTTCTGTGTATGCAGCTAGGGGGAATAAGGAGAAAGCTATAGAGTATCTTCAAGCTGCCTCGAGTATAATTCCTTCATTTTTTGATAGAGCTTTTTATGATAAGTATCTTAAGACCGTACTTCATGGCGAGGGGAGTCAAAAATAAGCCGGACATTTTCGACTATAAATCATTAATTAATTTTATTTTATATTGATAATTGAAAATAATTTGCAAAGTTGGCGGTTTAATTTTTAGTAATTTTAAAATGATAAAAATTAAAACTCTCGGAGCATATGGTTCTCGCTTTGGAGGAATGGCAACAGCCTGCTTTCTAATAAATGATAAGATTGTAGTGGATGCAGGCAACATAACATCAGTTGGGAAAAAAATCCTAAAAATAAATCATATTTTTATAACTCATCACCATCTTGATCACATCTTTGATATTCCATTCCTTATAGCTGAATCATTCCCTCAAAGATATGAACCGCTTACGATATATGGGAATCAGGAAAATCTTGAAGCTCTCAAGAAAAACATACTCAATCAACAGATTTGGCCAGATTTTTCCGAAATAAACATTATAGGTTCCGATAGAGCATCGCTGAGATATCAATCACTTAAGGCTTGGAATACCGTAACTGTTGATGGGATCGATGTTCTCCCATTCGATTCAAATCACATAGTCCCGACTTATGGATATAAAATATCAAAGGGGAATAAAAGTGTGGTGATAAGTGGTGATACTTGGAAACAGGATAATATTTGGAAGATCGCAAATGAAGATCCTTCGGTAAAAGCAATATTTATAGACGTCTCGTATCCAAAAAGATTAAGTTCTTTGGGCTGGAGAGCTATGCATCTTTCTACCGACGCGTTTGAAGAGGAAGTATCTACAAAGCTCAAAAGAGATGACATAATACTGATAGTATATCATATAAAACCTACTTTATTCAGAGAAGTGGAAAGGGAAATCAAGCAAGTGGGAAGGAAGTTGAAGAGAAGAATTATTATAGCCAAAGATAATGATGTTTTTAAATTTTGATTGAGGTTGATCTGATTTTTTACCTATAAAATTTAGAGAACCTATAAAGTGTAAATCAAAACTTTCTGTTTTTCATATCCCAACATAAACAAAATAATATTTATAAGAGAAAGGAGGTGATATCCCTATGGGACAGAAAATGAGAGAACTTGTAGAGGAGTTGCATAAATTGAGAGCAGAGATTAAAAAAATGGGCGGACCCGACAAGGTTCAGAAACAGCATGAAAGGGGAAAACTTGCAGTGAGGGAGAGATTAGATCTCCTGTTTGATAAAGATTCTCCGTTTTTTGAGATCGGAATTTTGGGGACAGAACCTGGGGATGAAAGGACTCCAGCAGATGGGGTTGTAACTGGGTTTGGCAAAATAGACGGTAGATGGGTCGGTTGTATCGCCTACGATTATACAGTAAAAGGAGGCTCTATGGGGTTTGTTAATGAGATCAAGTGCACAAGAATAAGAGAATTATGTCTTAGATTTAAGATACCACTTGTTTGGCTCATTGATTCTGGGGGTGCCAGAATTTCTGCTCAATCAGCATCTTCGATTGGAGGTGGACTTGCTGGCGAAGCTATAGCCTTGTTTGCAAACTCAGGATGGTTATTCAAAGAGGAATCCATAATGTCTGGAGTTATCCCCTTGGTTTGCGCCCAGGTTGGACCCGGATACGCTGGAACTGCTTACATACCAGGACTAGCTGATGTTGTCTTTATGGTAAAAGGCACAAGTTTTATGGCTCTTGGCGGTCCATCGCTTGTCAAAATGGTCACAGGAGAATCAATAGATGAGGAGAACCTCGGAGGTTCAAAAGTTCACACAGAAATTTCTGGATGCGCTGACAATGAATACCCAGATGACCCCTCATGCCTGAAAGCTATAAGAGATTATCTATCTTATATGCCTTCATCTAATGAAGAAAAACCACCAAGAAAAAATTTTAGCGGGGACCCACTCGCACTTCTGCCGGACCAGATTCTTGATGTCCTCCCAGATAACCCAAAGCAGGCTTACGATATGCACAAGATAATAAAGTTTATTGTAGATGACGGGGAATTCTTCGAGCTAAAACCAAAATGGGCAAGAAATATAATTGTCGGGTTCGGAAGAGTAGGGGGATACCCAGTTGGATTTGTTGCAAATAACCCTATGTTCTACGGAGGAGTCCTGGATGTTAACGCTTCAGATAAAGCCGCCAGATTCATTTGGCTTTGTGACTCCTTCAACATACCCATCGTATTTCTGGCTGATGTCCCAGGTTTTATGGTCTCCTCAAAAACAGAAAAAGATGGACTCATAAGACACGGGGCAAAAATGATCCATGCAGTTGCAGAAGCAACAGTTCCCAAAATCACAATCATAATAAGAAAAGCTTACGGAGCAGGATACTATGCTATGTGTGGAAAGTCGTTTGATCCAGATATCATAGTAGCATGGCCAACAGGGGAAATTTCTGTAATGGGACCAGAGGGTATGGTTTCTATTTTCGCCAAAAAACAACTTGAAAGCTTAGACCCAGAATCTGCAAAAGAATTCACCTCACAGATGGCGGAAGCTATAAGACCCTACATAGACATAAAAAAACCTGCTGGCTGGGGATTCATAGATGACGTTATAGACCCCAGAGAAACAAAGAGAGTAATATATATGGCTTTAGAACTTACTCAACGTAAGCAAGTTTTACGCATGATGAGAAAACACGGTGTATATCCTGTCTGAAGAAATCAATAAATTTCCGGTTAAATAAAAATAGAATTTTTAAAATTTAATCAGTTATGATATTATCATATTTGCCAAGAAGATTACTGGGAAGTATACTTTTATCGGCCATTGTAGCTTCCTCCTGCGGTAAAGGATTGAATGAGATAAAAAAAGAGGAGAAAGAAGTATCTCTCTCCCCAACAGAACAAGTCACCTTAGGAAAATCCTTATTAGAAATAGGTAGACCTTCCGATGCTAAAGAGCTTTTTTCTTCAGCTCTGGACTCGAAAGCTCTCTCCCCTGCTGATTGTACTGAGTCAGAACGAGGCTTTAAGAGTTGTCCCTATTGCGATGCTATCTATGGCAAGGCTATTGCTGATCTAGTGGGGACGCTACAGCTTATCTCTCAACTTGCAGAGTCATTAGCAGGTAGCAAAGAACACCAGGCAAATCCGCGCCTGAACAAAATGGAAGAGAATAAACAGAATAAAACAAAGGTGGACAAACTAATATCTGGAACCATTGATTCACTTGTAGAACTTTTGCTCATAAAGATCGATTCACTAAGAAAAAACTTCAAAGAAGTGATAGATCAAAAATGTGAGACCCAGGTAAATGCAACTGCAGTGGTAAACCTTCTCGGAAGAGAGATTATTATCCCCGGCAAGCCTAAAGAAGATGAGAAAATAATATACTCACCATATTTTGCAAATTTTGTTAACTCTCTTTTATCTTTAATCTCAGGAATTTTAGATATAGCTTACTCCCAAAACTGGGGAATAAGTGCTATTTATATTCGTGATTTTACAAAAGAGCTATTGTCGCAAACCGAACAAAAAAACTTACTTGAAATTGTAGCAGGATTTGGGGATCTGTTTGCTAATAATCCTGAACTGTGGACCCAAAAAGAAGGAAGAGAACATCTGTGGAATAAATCCGCAACAGATCTTGCAGAAGCTCTCGAAGGTGCTGGAGAATTTTTGAAAAAACTCCCGAATATATGTTCTATCTCAGGAGAAGCAACACAAAAATTTATTGTATCCTTACCACTGGGGGAAATTATATGTAGCGGTGCAAATCTGCTATCTCCAACTTTTGGTAAATTAGCAGATGTGTTGGCAAAATGGGCAAGATCACTAAAGGGAGAATCAAAATGCAATGTGATAGATGGAAAGAAAATTCCTATCTCAGCTAATGATGGGTGCATAAAAATCTTCGAAGATATTGTCCTGGCAACCAAGGGAACACTATTAGAAAACATAGGAGTAACTGAAATTTTTGCTCTTGCACCTTCTGAATTTTTTATTCCTCGTGACCTCAGAGCTTTCTTGCCTCTTGTGAAAGAAATTGATGTTGGGAAAAAGGTATATATCTTTCACTTTGAAAAGGAAGAAAATGAAAAAGATGATGAACACTTTAAAATTGGACTTCATACTCTCTCTAAAGGACATCCTAAACCATTAACAAATACAAATATACCTGCGGATGGTATCTCAGGATCACCTTTATATATTCCTTTTGGAGATCCGACATTCGGAGGTTCTTTATTTATTACGCTATACTATTTAAATGATGGGAAGTGCAATACATACGAGAATGAGAAAGAACTTTGTGAAAAGGAATGGTACGTCAAGGTAGATGAATGGGGGGCTGGCAATTACGCTCTTAACAAATTTATGGCTAAATTGCTGACCTCACCACTTATCAAAGGATTAATCGGAAACATACTTAAGTGATTATGTTATTTATTACTATTAGTAACCATTACTCTGGAATAATCTTCAGTTGTAATAGCTATTCTTGATTTGAAAAGATATAATCTACAGCTAATTTTTTAAGGATATAAAACAAGATTACAAAAATTTGCGTGAGAACGTTGCAAATTCCTCATACAGCTCAGTATTATATTTTTTAATTGGCTCCAGAAGTTTTAACCTCCTTCTGATAAAATCTTTTGTGTCTTGAACTCCACCTTCTTTCTCGACAATTTTGGCAACTTTTTCAATGCATAAGATCCCGTTGCATAGCGAATCACATGCCCAGGTCCTTCTTGAAACGTCAGAAACTGTCATTGCTAATTCTCTTTTTACTGCCCACTTCACCTCTCCTTCAAAGACTTGAGAACATTTGCATATAAGTTCTCCAAGCCCAAATTCTTTAATAAGCTGCTTTGCTCTTACTCCATATTTTTTGACAAGAAGATAACTTATGTTCTCAGGCGCAAAGCGAGATACCTCCGAGATCACTTTTTCTGTTGCATCCTCGAAATTATTTTCCCAAATCATACCCTCAGCCCCTGGCAGAAAGATATACTTTGTTTTGGATTTTTTGCTGATTCCAAGTTTTTTACAAACGTAATCAGAAACATGCTCAGATAAAAGCCTGAAGCTGGCAAGTTTCCCTCCAAGAACTGATATGAATCCAAAATCATCATGAATTTCCTCCTCACGAGTTATTTTGTCTTCATTCTTCCCGTACGTGTATGGGGTTGGTCTTAACCCGACTTTTGTAGAAAATGGCCTTAAAGATCTTATTTCTGGAATATATCTTTCTGCAGAATGCATAAGGTACTCTACTTCGTCTCGGAGTATTTCTATATCATCAGGATCACCAAAGAAATCGTCATCAGTTGTTCCTAAGATAGTTCTATCTTCTAGTGGGACAAAGAGCAAGTATCTTCCATCTATTGCCTGAAAACTTACAACCGTGTTGAGAACTTTTCCTGGAAACACAATGTGTATTCCTTTTGTCGGCCTCAATTTTTGTCTTGGCTTCTTTAATCTTATATTTAGGTTTTTCACGACTTTATCTATCCAGGGACCTGATGCATTTACAATGAGTTTGGCTTTGATTTTTATCTTCTCTGAGGTTAGATTGTTTTTAGCTATTATTTCAAAGTTACCTTCGCTGCCTGAGACCTCTATAACTTCGGTATGGTTAAGAACAGTTGCTCCATTTTCATAAGCAGCTAAAGCATTAGCGACCGCCAATCTCTGGGGATCGGTTGCGTACTCCTCTATGAGTATCCCCCCATGCTTACTTCTCACAGCTCCTCCAGTGAACCATTCAACTTCCTCTTTACTCAAAACTTTGTGAACCATAGAATTCCTCATAAGTGAGAACAGATCATAGACTCCCATATATATCCTGAATGCTTCTTTCATAATCCACGAATCAAGTAAAATAAGAAATGTTCTTCTGGATATCATATATGGGATGGTTCTTATTAGAACGCCAGCCTCCTTTGAAGAAGATTGAGTGACACCTATGTCGTGGATGATATATCTTGCTCCACCGTGAATCAAGCATGAGGACGCCCAAGTTGTAGCCCAACCGAAATCCTCCTTTTCCACTAAAATAACCCTAACTCCACGCAGGGTAAGATCTAATGCTATCCCTACTCCGTTTATGCCTCCCCCTATTATGGCTACATCGTAGTTATTCTCCATATTTACAAAATTAAGCTATAAAATAGAAAAATTACTTTTCTGAAACATTCTTAAAAGCAGATTTGAAAAAACTTTATCTTTATATCCGGAATAGTAATTTAATAGATAGAGTGATAAAAGTAGGATTTCTCGGCACCAGGGGGGTTCCAGCAAGCTACTCAGGGTTTGAAACTTTTTATGATAAGCTAGCTTCTGGACTCTCACAGAAATTCGAAATACTGGTATTTAATAGATGGAACTATATTCGCTATCCATTCAAAAACTACAAAGGAGCCCAAGTTATTTCGCTTTATTCCATACCTCAAAAACATCTTGACACAATCTCCCACACTTTTATATCAGCTTTATATTGCATTTTAAACTGGAAACCAGACATAGCTCTGATATGCGGGGTTGGAAACTCAATACTTCTCCCTATTTTCAAAGTATCCAGAATCAAAACCGTAATTAATGTCGATGGTGCGGATTGGAAGAGAAAAAAATGGGGAAAATTTTCTTCATGGTATCTGAGAGTGAGCGAGGCTCTAGCATCACGCTGGGCGGATATAATAGTCGCAGACGCAATAGATGTTAAAAAATATTATCAGGTAAATTACAAGGTTCCAGAAGAAAAAATTGTTTACATTCCATACGGAGGAATAACAAAAGAAGATATTGAAAAATCTGAAATGTTTGGAAATACCAAGGAATTCCTTGAAAGATTGGGATTGGAACCTTACAAATATTTTCTCTTTGTTGGCAGACTTGTGCCTGAAAATTCACCGCATATGCTCATAACCGCTTTCAAGAGGGCAAGAGTAAAAAATGAAACCCTCAAGAAATTCAAAGTCGCTATAGTTGGGGATGCTCCGTACTCTGAAGACTATAAATCCTTTCTGAAAAAAATAGCAAAAGATGATCCTTCAGTGGTGTTCACTGGATATCTTTTTTCAGCAAGCTACATAAATATATCGTTAAATGCTTTTGCATTCGTCTTTTGCGCTGAAGTCGGTGGTACTCACCCGGTCCTTGTTGAGCAAATGTCCCTGGGGAGTTTAATCCTGTGCCGTGATACCTCATCGAACAGGGAAGTTCTTGGAGATTCTGGATTGTTCTTCAGAACTGAAGAGGAAGTAGCCGATTTGCTATGCAAAACTGTGGAGTCAGATTTTTCGGAACTCAAAATTAAGGCAAGAAGTAGAGCCGAAGAATTATTCTCGTGGGATAAAATATCTAAGGAATATGAAGAACTTTTCCTAAGATTAGCGGGTTAATGCAGAAGGTCTTCGATTTTTACGATTTCTCCGATTTTGGGGATTAAAGTTCTAACTTTGTACTTTTCAGCACATTCTTTCATATACTCTATAGATTCTCTGGGTGTATCTAATCCTTGCTTGAAAGTCCCATAGTGCATAGGAATCATAATCTTTGCTCCGATCTCAGCTGATATGATTACTGCTTCGCATGGCGAGATGTGATTCCTTTTCATAAACCATCTGGGTTTCCAGGCACCAATTGGCATCAAGGCAACATCCGGTTCAATCCTTGGAAGCTTTATATACGCTGTGTCCCCTCCAAAAAATATTTTTAGATTATTTATTTCAACAAGATAAGCATTCCACTTAGAAAGGTTCCAATCGAAAAGGTTCCTCCCAGAGAAGTGTTTTACTTTAAAAGAAGATATTTTTGCAGACTTTACTCTATATTGCTCACCCCAGATAATTTCCTTAGTATTAGCCTTTATGTCTTTGAGATATATAGATGCCTTTTCAGGAACAAAAATGTATGGAATTTTTCCTTCCACTATAGATTTTTGACTGAGAAATGAAAGTGAAAAAATATCCATATGGTCATAGTGGTTGTGACTTATTAATATGAAATCTGGAGCTATTAATTTTTCTTTCTCTATAGGAAGCTGAGTCTGCCTCTTGACTATTACAATCTTTTCGGAAATAACAGGGTCGGTATAGAAGGTGAGTCCTTCTACCTTTACGATAAAGGTTGAATGTCCAAGCCAGACTAAAAAATTATCTTCCGGCAGGTCGCTTATTTTAACAACCTCAGGCGCTTCAAATTCGACTTTCTCCACTATCCTATATATAGCCACTACGCAACTGATTAGAAAAATAGAAAGTATTGTAATGATAGTATAATAAAGCATCTTCATCCCAATCCCAAAATATCTACGAAAATTTAAAATAATTTATATGAAAAAACGCAAAATTGCAGAATTCAAAGGTGTAAAAAATATACATTTCACATTGGCGGTTTTAACAGTAATTTTTCTGTTGTGTAAAGATGAGAAAAAAACGAGCGTATCAATTGATAATTTCTGTGCGAAGTTTGCGGAGGCTATTGACAACCTCAGCCTTAAGATGTTTTCCTGTACTGGAAGTAGCCTGCTAAATCCCAAGGAATATAGAAGAAGATGCGAGATACTGATTGGGAATGCAGAGAAAGTTATAGAGAAGCGAAAAAGTGTAAGTTTTAATAGCAAAAATGCAGAATTGGTTATAGGTGAGCTTATTGCCTTAAGTAATGAAAAGTGTGAAAATCTGATAAAATTGCAGACACTCAAGAGATTTTCTTCTATAGTATACGTAGCAGAGAAAAAGATACTTGAAGGGAAACTCAATGAAAATGACAAGTGCTTCTTTAACTTTGAATGTCAAAGTGGGTTATGCGGAGGGAGGAGCTGTCCTGGGATCTGTATCTCACCTGTTGGCGAAGGAGAAAAATGCTATCCGGATGCAAGCGACTCTGATTTGGGGGAAATCAAACCATGTAGAGAGGGACTTGTTTGTTATAAAGATTCTTGCACAAGGTCGGGGTCAGCTGGGGCTCCGTGTGCTCTTGATATACATTGCGAAGATGAGTTTATATGCGTCAAGGGAATTTGTCAGAAACCTACACCAGCTGGGGCTTATTGTGAGTCGGATACCCCTTGTGAATACTTATATAGATGCAATTTTGAGCAAAAACTTTGTGTGAATATAAAGTATGCAAAGGAAGGAGAATCCTGCGGTGATTTCGGGAACGAGATTGTACTCTGTGATTTTTCCAAGAATTATTGTTCAGAGAAAAAAACGTGTGAACCCCTGCCCAAGGAAGGACAAGATTGTGTAATCCCTGGGATAGCTACTCCACGAATCTCAGAAAGACAGATTTTAGGTCTATTTAGATATTCCCAATGCCAGAAGGGGTTATATTGCGCTCCAGATAGAAAGTGTCGGAAACTCCCTCAAGAAGGTGAAAACTGCAATCTAATCTGTGCGGAAGGATTAACATGTATTGCTGGGAAGTGCCAAAAAGTAAAAAATGTTGGTGAAGTTTGTATATATGATGAGCAATGTATAACTTCTAAGTGTTATAATGGTATTTGTAAATCAGATCTGAAAAGTGAAGGAGAAAGCTGCGAATCCGATAAAGAGTGTCAGAACTTTAACTGTAAAGGGAAACTCTGCTGTTCCCCAATTTTATAGTAATTAATAATACTAAACCTTTACATACCAAATCTAATCTACAAGATATCAAGATCTAATCAATCAATTTTGATATATCCTTTCAACCTGTTTCTATAGTAAAGAAGTAAGGGTGGATTGACTATTACAGCTTTTCTCCCTACTGTACGGAAGGGTGGGGTAGTGTGAAATTTAGAAAAAACTTTCGAAGCGGTGTCAAGTATACTCCTTGGGGTCTTCTGCAGAACTTTATCGTGAATATAAATTTTCCCCTCCCTGAATAGTTCAGTGAATTTGTTTCTTGCTATATCAAGATTTTTCAGTACACTATGAAGATCTAATTCGAGCCCATCTATAAGCTCTAAAGCTCTTATTTCGTCACTTTCTCCTACCTTCTTCAGAGCCATCTCAAAAATTGTCAAAGCCGATAAATTTGTGGAAAGAACCGTATTATTTTTCCTATATGTTTCAATAACTTTTTTCATAAGCTCTTTTGTGAATTCTTCATCTCGCTGTGGGTCGTGTTCTGGTTTCCCATCTTTTATAACATATCTTGAAGGTTCTATCACTCTCCCGTGCGGATCAAGAGAATTTCCCTCATCATCTACGTGATTTCCAAAGGGATCGAAAGCATCGGTTATCCTGACAATACATTTCATATCAAGGCTTACAAATCTTTTTATGAATTTGAAAACTCGCCCTATCATAAATGCTTCGTCTGAGTATGAGATCCAATCTTCTTTTGTGGCATCTTCAAGATATTGTTTTATAAGGCTTTCCGCCTCAAGCGTAACCTGATATGTGATTGTTGCTGGCACGATATAGATATTTGGTCTGGGATTACCGCTTTGCAGATTGTTTATGAATGACTTTATACCACATCCTAAAAGCCCCATTTTTAATTTCTGAGCAATCTCTCCGGATCTTGATCTAGTTCCTTCTGGGAAAAATATATGATCATACCCCCTCTCTAGTGTTGCGCAAACATAATTTTTCAGAGTATTGAGGTAAAATTGATGTTTTCTGCTCCTATCAACTTTATATGCCCCAAGGTTTCTCATGAAAAAGCCTAAGATTGGGTTCGCAAAGAGATTAAGCCCAGCTCCATAAAGAAAGGGGGGAAGCCCTAATTTATAAACAATATACCCAATAAGAGGAGAATCAAGATGGCTCACATGTGTTGGAACAAGTATTACGGTACCTTTTTTAGCCAAGTTAATTACCTTTGTAGTGTTCCCAGCAAGAATAATGTAGTTATCTATATTCGGGAGGTAAGGGAAGTAACTTATGAGGCTTGAGGGAGTAATGCTTGCAAGAAGAAAAGACATCCCTCGGGGAACAACTACTGTTGCTATTGAATATATGAATTCTGAGAAATTTCCTTGTATTTCATCAAGATACATCTCTGCAATTTTCTTCAAGATAAACCTTCTTTCTGTATCTGATAATCCATGAAGCTTTTTCTTGAGAGGTTTAAGAAATTTAAGGTATCCAGATGCGAGCGCAGGATTATCCCCTTTTTTCCATCTATTTATTTCGGCAGAGACTGTTTCGTTGAGTAGTGTTCTCATATATGAGTCGTCTTCTTTTATGTTCAGAAACACATCATAAAGTACCCTTGAGGTTACATCAGCTTTTATTTCCTCTCTCTCTTTTTTGTCGGGAAGATATCTTCTGTAGATTCCCATAATATAACTTTAATTATCCCAGAGAAAGTTTGCTTTTTATCAGATCTGCAGTTACTAAGTTTCGAGGGTGGTTGGCAAAAAGATTGAAAAAGTGTAAAAAGGAGAATTTTTAATAAATTTAGTCAAAAAGCTGAAATTTAGTAAACTTGATAAGAAATATATGTAAACTTAGTTAAAATGATAAGAGTTGGAATAATTGGGTTGGGGTTTGCCGGGAAAATCCACATAGAAAAATTATCCGACATTCCTTATGTTTGTATAAATGCTTTATGTGATATTGATAGCGAGAAAATTGAGATCGCTAAAGATTTTCTATCAAAACTTGGAGCTAAGAGGAATGTATTCTCATCACGCGATTTTACTGAAATAATGCCGCACTGCGATGTTGTTTTTATAGCAACTCCAGCAAAGACACATTATCATATTCTCAAAGAAGCTATAGAGGCCAGAAAGCATGTTTTTGTCGAAAAACCGCTTACAACAAAGTATAAAGAAGGAGAAGAAATTTTCAATCTCGCACAAGAAAAGGGAGTAGTAGTGCAGGTTGGACATGTAGAGAGGTTCAATGATGCTTTCATTTTTGGGAAGCAGTACGTCAGTCTTCCCGGATATATCAAAGGAGAAAGGTTGAGCCAGTTTCCCGGGAGAGGTACTGATATAGATGTGATATTTGATCTGATGATCCACGATATTGACGCAGTGGTCGGGTTCCTTAATGGGAATGCAGTTGTAGATTCTGTTGAGACTATGGGCATTCCTGTAATTACCGATAAGCCCGATATAGCTATGGCCAGAATAAGGTTCTCATCAGGATGTATAGCAGATCTGACAGCGTCACGTGTCTCTTACAGAAAATTCAGAAAAATGAGAATCTTCCAGCCGGGAGTTTACATATCTATTGACTTTCTTGAAAGGAGGGTCGAAATATATCGTAAAGAGAGGGAAAATGGAAAATTTGAAATAAAGGCTACTATAAAAAGTTTCGAGAATTCAGACCCGATGAAAATGGAAGTGACTTCATTTATAAGCAGTGTTGTTGAGGGAAAACCATTTGATTTGTCTGAAGCAATGAAATCAGTTTTTATAGCAGAGAAAGTAAGAGAATCGCTTTTTTTTATGCCTGAAGGACCTATGGGATAGCTTTTACGCTTTTACGCAGATATTACCGATGAGATTTTTTAGATTTTTCAACCGGTGGGCTATCTTATTGCTCAGTGCTAAGAGTTCCTGTTTGGTCTGAGTCCTTCCATAATCATTTGGGAAAACATCCTAGCTATTTCCTGTGGTGAGAACTCTTTTTGTGGGGAGAACCAATGAAACACCCAGTTTACCATACCAAAAATAGCTAAAGCGATTATCTTAGGACTTATATCTTTTCTTATTGCTCCACTTTTTTGCCCCTCCTCTATCACGTTTCTCAGGATAGCCTCGTAGTTTTTTCTGAGCTTTAGAATTTTTTTCTTCCATTTTTTAGGTAGGGCTCTGTATTCATTGAAGAAAACCGCGGCTCTATCCAGATTAGATGTAAGAACGTTTATGTGATTGCCGATAAACAATTTTAGCTTTTCATCTGGCTGTATATCTTTTCTCATCAATGAGTTCACTGTGCGAAGGAAGAGTTTAGACTCTTTATCGATAAGGTGGTATAATATTTCATCTTTGCTTTTTACCCAGTAATATATTGCTCCTTTTTCTAAACCGAGCTTGTCTGATATATCTTGTATAGAGGTGGCTTCAAAGCCCTTTTTGCTGAAAAGCTTAGCAGCAACATCAAGGATCTCTCTTAACCTATCTTTATATCTCCTTACTTTTTTTCCCCTCTTCATCTGATTTTACAATGTCTTTTAAATATAAATTTTGGAATTTTCGGAAAATTTCATCTTTCAAATAGGAATAGTTTACTTTAGTAGATTTGATGAGATTTTTAAAAGATTTATGCTTTATGTACAGAAAGAGGTAAAAAGTTTATTGACAAAAAGGGAAGCGGCGGACATATCAGATATAGATCATTACGAAGAGTCGAATGAAGATATAAAGATTCAAGTTGTCAATCTTAATTTTTTTTATGGAACAAAGCAGGCGATAAAGAACGTAAATGTTGATATATACCGAAACAGAATAACTGCAATAATGGGACCATCAGGATGTGGTAAGACAACCTTCTTAAGATGCATCAATAGAATGCACGACTTTTACAAAGATATAAGATATGATGGCTCGATATACCTTTATCCAGAGAAAATAAATATAATAGATAAAAAAGTGGACCCTATACAGATCAGGATGAGGTTCGGAATGGTCTTTCAGAAACCAAATCCATTTCCTAAATCCATATATGAAAATGTAGCTTATGGGCTGAGAATAAGGGGAGTGAAAGATAAAAATGTATTAGATGAGAAAGTTGAGGAGGCTCTGCGGAACACAGCCCTGTGGGAGGAAGTTAAAGATAGATTGCATGAAAACGCATATACTCTCTCAGGTGGACAACAACAGCGCCTTTGCTTAGCAAGAGCAATAGCTGTTGATCCAGATATACTTTTGCTCGATGAGCCTACCTCTGCTTTAGATCCAATATCAACCGCAAAAATAGAAGAGCTACTCCTACAGCTGAAAAATAAATTGACAATCATCATCGTAACACACAGCATCCATCAAGCTTCCAGAGTCTCAGATTATACAATGTTTATGTACTTCGGAGAATTAATAGAATATGATAGAACTCAAAAAATATTTATCAATCCATCTCATAAACTCACAGAAAAGTTTATCTCCGGAGCATTCGGTTAAACTTAGCATAACCTAAAAGCATCATTAATCTAAAAACAGTAATCTAAAAACAATTAGTAAATAAAGAAAGAAAGAAAATGATAATCAATAGAAATAGTAATCAATAATGAAGAAGATAGATAAATAAAGTATATCACGAATAAGTTAAGTAATAATAAAAAATATCAACAAAGAGAGTAAACGATAATAACTGAATAAATGATAGAGGTTAAGTAAAGATAAAGGAAAATGATAAAGGGGAACAAGAATAAGGATAAGGAAAGAGAATTCGATATTGATGAGCTTGTAAAAAGGGTTGCCTCCGGTGTTATGTTGGGAGGGTTAGCCCTTGCTGTATCAATATGGGGAGGATTCCCTTTCACTCTTTTTGTTGCTATATTCGTTTTGTTAGGATCAATTGAGATTTACAACCTTCTGGAAATGAAGGGGGAAACTCCTTACAGAGAAGTAGGAATATTGATCTCATGTCTTCTCCCTTTTGCGGCTTATTTTTTTCATCCGGAGATTCTTTTTGGTCTATTGTCATTTTCCATTATAGCCATCTTTATGGTTCAGATAATATCTCGGGAATACAAAGGAGCAATAGAGAAAGTTCTTATGACTTTTTTTGGAATAGTATATATTGGATGGCTTGGCGGAGCTCACGCTATTATGCTCAGAAATATATCAAGGGAAGTAGGAGAGCAAAATTTTGCAAAGATTGAAACTGGTCTCTTCTTTTTTATATTTACAGTCGCTTCAACCGTAGCAGGTGATATAGGTGCTTATTTTGCCGGTAAGAAATTTGGAAAAATTAAGATTGCAGAAAAAATATCTCCTGGAAAAACTCTGGAAGGATTTATCGGTGGGCTTGCATTTGGAGTAGCTATTGCTGTTATCCTTAGATTGATTTTCGCTCCCAAAGGTGGTATATTCACTTATGCAGTTTTAGGAGCTGTGATTGTTCTTGTAGGACTTATAGGAGATTTGGCAGAATCCGCACTAAAAAGAGATGTTCATATTAAGGATTCAGGTTTCCTGATCCCAGGCCATGGCGGAGTTCTCGATAGAGTAGATAGCGTAATTTTTTCAGTCCCTACAGTTTACTACATCTCAAAATACCTGATAAGAACACTATAGAGTATGAATTTTATGATCTACACGCTGTATTTTTTATTTTCACATTCGTTCTTACTTATTCATACTTGCAATTTCTATGTTCCCTCCTCCCAGGATGATAAATATTTTATCTGTTCTGGGGTGAGTTTTTCTATCTTTATATTCATAGTTTTGAGTTTGAGTTCTGCAACGTATGAGTCTATCTCGGGTGGTACTTTGTAGACCCTCTTCTCTAATTTTTCCCAGTTTTCGGCAATGAATTTCACTGAAAGTGCCTGGTTTGCAAAGGACATATCCATAACCGCAGAGGGATGTCCCTCCGCAGATGCAAGATTTACAAGTCTCCCACCTGCCAGCAGATATATCCTTTTCCCATTTATCAAAAATTCTTCGACAAATGGTCTTATCTCTCTTGATGGGAATAATTCCCTCATTTTTGCTACTTCTATCTCGACATCAAAATGTCCAGAATTTGCAAGTATAGCTCCATCTTTCATCTTCATTATATTCTCAATCTTTATCACAGATTTGTTACCAGTAACAGTTACAAATATATCACCTTTTTCGCTTGCAGAATCCATATCGGTCACCTCAAATCCGTCCATTACTGCTTCAAGGGCTCTTATTGGGTCGACTTCAACTACTATAACATGGGCTCCCATACCTTTAGCCCTCATTGCAACTCCTTTACCACACATTCCGTATCCAGCTACGACAAATTTTTTGCCGGCTAGCAGTATATTAGTCGCTCGTAGAATTCCGTCTATTGTACTTTGCCCAGTTCCATATCTATTATCAAAAAGATGTTTAGTTTGGGCATCGTTAACAGCTATTACTGGGAACTTTAGAACGCCTGCCTTTTCCATAGCCTTAAGCCTTATTACTCCTGTTGTAGTCTCTTCAGTTCCTCCCATAACCACTATATTTTTTTTATGTGCAGTAGAATTCAGATCAGCCCCGTCATCGACTATAATATCTGGTTTTTTATCTAAAACTGCTTCTATGTGCTCATAGTATTTCTGTGTTGACTCACCTTTTATTGCGTAAACATCGATACCCTCTGATACCAGGTACGCTGATACATCATCTTGAGTTGAAAGAGGATTTGAAGCACAGAGATAAACATCTGCTCCTGCTGATTTTAGAGTGAGCACTAGGTTAGCTGTTTCGGTTGTGACATGTAGGCAACATCCAATCTTGAGTCCCCTTAATACCTTACTTTTTTCGAAGTCTTCTTTTATTAGTCTTAGAACTGGCATTTGACCTGATGCCCATTCAACCCTTCTTTTCCCCAAATCCTTAAGTCCCATATCTTTTATATCCGGCATACCTCAGCATACCTCCTTTTTATCAGTTTAAAACTTTTACAAAATAGAGTGAATTACAAAATAAAACAGATTTACAAGATCATATAGATATAGATATAGATAAGCAACCTTAGCGCATATTTAGTGTATTTTAGTGTATAAGTATAAATTATACAGAACCTACGACTGGATTTAGAGTATAGCCAGATAAGAAAGGGTGCTTACAATGAAGGGAGTTTTACAAAGTTATTGGAACAATAAGAAGTTTGACCACAAGCTTATCTTCTGTTAGTGAAGGGAAAAGTATAAAAGCTGATGTTTGCCTTCTTGATAGAGTAATTTTGGGGTTTGTCCCAGAAATTGAGCCAGTCGTCTTAGGGATGGAAATCCATGTGCTGTAAAGTGGAATAGAAACTTTAAGATCCGCAGTAAAGGGAGAAAAGTAGGCAATAACCGGCATCCCGTCATCTGTGACTGCCAAAGAAACACCTGCTGTTCCTTGCTGATATATCCCTTTCCCCCCTCCGTCAACTCTTACAAACCTTGATGTGAAAATTTCTTCACCGTCCTCACTCCTTATTTTTGATATCATACCATACTCGACTGCTCTGCTAGGTCTTAGATCAAGGTAATAAGCTATATGGATATTGCCAAATCTATCAGCACCAGCAGATATATGAGATATATTCTCTCTGAACGGATAAGCCTCGTATCTGAACAAGGGGTAGTAGACCACAGAAACTTCAGTAGGGTAGGATAGGGAGCTATGTAAGTATAGCTCAGATGGAGATTTCACATAATATGTTACTGGGGAGAAGGTATCTTCTGAAGTTTTTGCATATACTCCCTGTACGATTCTGAATGGTTGTGGGAGAGAAACTTTGAGTAATGCTCCCATTGCAGGAACACATTGGTTTAGCTCGGGGTCTCGCCTATCATAAGCGATGAATATTCTATCAGATGATTCTAATTTTGTTGTGTAGGTACTGATATCTGATGGCCAGATGGGTTCGGTTTGTTTGAATTCTATCCAGAAAGCTCGATTATCTATAGGGTCGTAAAGAGCAATTCCTGTCATCTGAATTCTGTTTCTTGTGAATGAGCTGAGAAAATCAAGCGAAAAGCTCTCTTTGGATATAAGCGGGTTACAAGATGGGTCAATCTGGTTCTTTAAAGCCTGTTCACTTTGGCCAAAGTAATATATATATCCATATGAAAAATCGCTGTTTTCTTTTTCATCCACTTGTTGAGAGCAAATTTTAATATCTTTGTTGCGTTCTTCTCCTGGGGTAAAGCTACCTATAACTATTCCTTTCTTTTTGCTATCAAAGAATACAACCGCAATCTTTTTTGATTGTGGTAAGTATCCTGCTTTGACAAGCGGAATTTCTGTTTCCCATTTTTTTATAACCCTGCATCTCCAGAGCCCCTGAGAATCTTTGAAGGCTTCCTTCAATAGATAATACTTTGGGACTTTATCTGCAGTGGAAGAGGATAGATATACTATATGAAGTTTATCTCCAACAAAGAATATGCTTGGGTTTTTTCCAGCTACAAAGTCCTTTATAGTTTCTGGTGGATCAATAGATTCTGACTTCCAGTTCCCATCCAAATCCAGATACAGGTAAAATAGAGCTCCCTGAAACGTGTCCCATATAGCAACATGTGGGAAATCATTTTCGTCAAGTAAGAAGTCCCACTGTCTAAAATCTGGGAACGAAGGAGATTTTATTACGTAGATATCTCCGGATTTTAGGTTAAGTGGTAAAACACCTTCTTCGAGCCTGAATCCCTTCCATGATCTTCCGCATTCAACCAGCAGGAAGGAAATCAAGGTCAAAGTTAATACAGATGTGGGCAATCTGAGTGATTTTATCCTGTATTTTTTCTGCATAGATAATAATTTAATCTTCTGAATAAATTAGTGAAAAATTAGCCGATTGCGTAGGGGCTACCACCTGAGGTGTTTTGCAGTTCTGTACTTTACATAATGTCCCTTATCGGAATTAAACCCATTATTCGGAATAAAACCCATCTCCCCCCTGATTTCTGAGAAAATTTTTTGAAAAAAAACAAAAATATATAAAAAATAATTTAAAACCATAAAAACTATGAAGATACCAAAGAATCTCTCTTTTTCAGAAGAACATGTCTGGATTGCAAAGAAAGGTAAAAACAGGGTCAGAATCGGAACTACGGAATACTTACTCTCAAAACTCGATAGCATCGACGAAATAAGAATTGAAGAAGGACTAGAAGAAGGCAGTGAAATAGAAGTTGGAGATCTGATCTGTGAAATCATATCAGGTAAAGACTCCACAGAAATCATCTCCCCAATCTCAGGCAAAATAGTGAGAATAAATTCTGAGCTCCTCCAGGATCCACAAATAATTACTGAATCCCCTTACTCAGACGGATGGATATTCGAAATAGAAGTAGAAAAAGGCAATATGAGCCATTTTAAGTTATTAACACCAGCGGAATACAAAAAATTTATTGAAGAAATTGATTGATTGCGCACCGAGTGTTTGCAACAGAGGAAATTGATTGAAAATATAAAAATTGATAAAAAAATACAAAAATTGGAAAATATAATATTGGGAGATTCTTTTTTTTTTTTCTAAAGTGTGAAAACTTTGTAAAAGTAAAGAAAGTATGCTACATAATAAAGAAGTATCCTATTCGCCCTTGCCAAAAGAAGTACCAGTAGATCTTGGTGGTAACGGTGTTTACCTTCCGGAACTGGGAATAAGGTCAATCCAAGATACATCAAAAAAAATTCTGAAGATACTAAAGACTGCACCAGCAAGAATACCAGAAGAAAAAAGAAGTACCATTTTCTTAAAGAGGTTTATAAACACCGCTGCTTTAATCTTTGCAGATATATTGGCTATATCTGCGGTCCATATTCTTGCAGTTGGGAAAAGCTTAAATCTGCAAATTATGGTTCCTATTTTTTTGTTCTCTGCTCTATCTGGAAATCTTTACTCAAAAAAATTCCCATTTTGGGATGAGTTTGTAAAGCTCATAAAAGTATCAGCTCTTTCTACCCTGCTCTATATGGGATATCTATTGATATCTGGCAAAAATGTGAATATTTTATTTGCTGGAATATTATTGAGTGGGATATCTTTACTGTCTACTTTTATAAGATTCGTAGTTAAGGAGCTTCTGTGGATATTCGGAGTGAGATTTAAGGTACTTATAATAGGTGGGGGACTCGGGGGACAAAAAATTATAAGGGCTCTAGACTCAGAAAGGGGGCTAGGATATGAAATCATAGGAGTACTCGATGACGATAGAACAAAACAATGGAAGCCAATAGGCAAATTCAGGGGAAGAGATGTCCTCATCATAGGGAGATCAGAGGATATCTGGGATATACTTCAGGAATCCCAAGTTGATGAAGTCATCCTTGCTATTCCATCACTAGGAGATAAAGTCCTCACAGCTTTAGCTATACACCTTCAGAAGTTTGTTCCAGTCGTAACTATTGTGCCAGATATGTTTGGACTTCCAACTACAGTTGAGGTCGGGCACTTTTTTGGTGAACAAAGTATCTTTCTTTCTGTAAAAAACAATCTTTCAAACCCAGTAAATCGTCTACTCAAGGAATTATTCGATAAAATTGTCGGAACGATAATTTTCCTAACACTTGCTATTCCCATCATTATCATAGCTATTCTCATAAAAATTGACTCTCCGGGACCTATTTTCTTTGCCCATGAGCGAGTGGGGAAAAACGGTAAAAGATTCAAGTGCCTGAAATTTAGAACTATGTATGTAAATAACGAGGAGATCCTAAGAGAATATCTCAAGAATCATCCAGAAATCTTTGATTACTATACTAAAACAGGTAAGATTCCTGGGGAGGATCCGAGAGTAACCCGGATTGGCAGATTTTTGAGAAAATTTTCCCTCGATGAGTTGCCCCAGATCATAAATGTTCTGAAGGGGGATATGAGCCTAGTTGGCCCGCGTCCTTTAGTTCCAACGGAAGTCGAGTTCTGTAAAGAGTACTACATGGAATGGGCAAAGTATGTGAAACCAGGGATGACTGGTCTTGCTCAAGTTATGGGCAGAGCAAAAATATCGCATATTGACAAGAATATGATTTCAATATGGTATGTGAGAAATTGGTCTCTTTGGCTTGATATTACAATTCTGCTCAAGACGGCAAAAGTTGTTCTCACAGCAGAGGGAGCTTATTAGATGTTTGAGGAACAAATCAGTAAGCTTTTTCGGGATTCCATTTTGGTGAAAGAAAAGATTTTAGGCGATAAAAATTTTATTAAGCTAATTTCTACAGTTGCTCAAGAGATTATACGAGCTTTCCGGAGGAAGAATAAAGTCCTTCTGTGTGGTAATGGTGGTTCTGCTGCTGATGCCCAACATATTGCAGCCGAGCTCAGTGGAAAATTTTACATAGATAGGGAGCCTTTATTTGCTGAAGCTTTACATGTTAATACTTCATATCTTACTGCGGTAGCCAATGATTACTCTTATGAAGAGGTGTTTGCCCGGCTCGTAAAAGCCAAAGGTAGCAGTGGAGATGTTCTCATTGCAATCTCAACTTCTGGAAACTCTCCCAATGTTATAAAAGCTATTGAGACAGCAAATTTAATGGGGATGATAACTGTGGGATTAACCGGCTCAGACGGGGGAAAGATGAATGGCATATGTAAGTATCTATTAAAGGTCCCTTCCAATCAGACTCCGCGAATTCAAGAGGCACACATTACAATAGGGCACATAATTTGCGAATTAGTAGAGAAGGAGCTTTTTCTGAAAAGTAAATCTGAGTTTTCTGATTTTTAAAAATTCTCTGAAGGCAAGCAATAAGAATATATAACTAATAACTATGCGGAAAGTCCTGCTTTTATTGATATTACTTGTAAAGCCCGCATCTGCTATAGCTGAGTACACAGATGAGATTGTAGCTGTAGTCGGGAATAGACCCGTATCTCAGAGCCTTGTAGCATCTGTGATGAAGGTTTTTAATATCCAGGATGAAGATGAGGCTTTAGATTTTATTATAACTTCATTTATAGTTCTTGATTACGCATCAAAGCGCGGGATAAATATTTCAGATGATGAAATAGAAAAAAATGTGCTCAGGTTCTCAAAAATGGAAGATAGAGCATCATTTGAAAAGTTTCTCCTATCCCTGGGAATGACCCTTGATGAGTACAAAAATTTTGCTAAGGCAAGATATATAGCTGATCAAATATTTATTGAGTTAGGAGGAAACTTTCTCATATCCGATCAGGACCTTTATAGTTTCTACCAAAAGAATGAAAAGAAAGTAAGAGAGGCATTCGAAAGGAGATATGTTCTCTACACAGAAATTGATAATATTCAGGGTGAAAGTAAAAACAATGATATTCAGAATTTTAGAACTTTGGGATGGGTTAGAAGAGGAGAACTATTACCTGATTTCGAGAACGCTATTTTCTCGTCCACAACCACTGGCATCTGCTCGCTCCAAAAAGAAGGAAAGACTTTCATTTTTTTTGTGAAAGACATAGATATTCCCGATTTTCCATATCTTAAAAATACCATAGAATTCAGAGAATTTTACATTAGAGAAAAATACAAGGAGGTATTTGGGAAATGGGTAGAACTGCAAAAACAGAAAATATCCGTAAAGGTAAAGAATCAGAAAAAATAAAGGGCAGAGGGAGAGTAGAACTTTCTGCCAAAGAGGCAGATTCTAAAAAAGAAGAAAAAGTAATAATAGGGATCACCATGGGAGATCCCACTGGTATAGGTCCCGAAGTCATAATAAAGTCTCTGATCGATAAGAATGTAACAAAGGAAATCATACCTGTGATTTTCGGTGATAGAGGTGTTCTTATGAGGGTAGCAGAGGATATAGGAATCAAAATGAGATTCAGAGAAATATCATCTTTGGAAAACGTAAAAGATATCGAACTTGATTCAAGAGAAGTTCTTGTGAGGAGTATATCTAACCTGAAGATGAACAGATTAAGATATGGTAGACCTGACAGGAATTGTGGACGAGCTATGGTAAACTACATAAAAGAGGCTGTGGGAGAATGTTTGAAAAATAATATCCATGCAATAGTAACAGCACCGATAAATAAGGAGATAATAAATGAAGCTGGGTTCAGATATTCTGGACATACCGATCTTATAGCTGAGCTTACAGGTGCAAAAGAATTTACAGCAATGTTTGTGTCGAGACACTTCAAGGTCTCCTTTGCCACCTTACATCTCCCCCTCAAGGATGTCTCCTTGCGCATAACACCTCAGAGAATTTATAGGGTTGGCCTTATGACTTGGCGAGCTTTGAGACAATTTTTCGGTGTAAAGAATCCCAAAATAGGAGTATGCGGACTTAATCCACACTCCGGAGAGGGTGGACTCTTCGGGGATGAGGAGAAAGATATGATATACCCAGCTATTGTTTCTATGAGGAGTATCGGGATGGATGTGGAGGGGGTTTTATCCCCTGATAGTGCCTTCTGGAAGGCATATAACAAAGAGTTTGACGCCATAATTGCTATGTATCATGATCAAGGTTTGATACCTATTAAGCTTTTGGACTTTGACAATGCAGTAAATGTTACAATAGGTATACCAATAATAAGAACCTCACCTGATCATGGAACTGCATATGACATAGCTGGTAAGGGCATTGCTAATCCAAATTCTATGAAATCAGCTATAGAGCTAGCAAGGCAAATGTACCTTGCAAAACGTAAAATTGAAATTGAAAAATCAGAAAAAGCTGAAGTAGAAAGTAAAATTGAGCAAGAAATTAAAAGGTACAGAATCACAGAAGAAGAATTAAAGGAATACGTATATCTATAAAATATCTCAATAGTGGTGATCTAAAAAAGAGTGTTAAGTGAACCTTACTTTGTCAAATTCTTAATTACTATACTCTTTTCCGACAGCGAAAAATTACGCATAGCTATAAATGAACTTGAAAATTCCTTTGGAGAAATTGATTTCCAAAGTGAATACTTCATATTTGATTCATCAGATTACTACCAGGAGGAGATGGGAGGTGAAATAAAAAGGGTATTTTTATCATTTTTACAGCTCAAGCCACCCGACATTCTCGTAGAGGCTAAAAAAAAGAGTACTGAAATTGAACAGAAACTGGCAGTTGAGGGGAAAAGGAAGGTTAATATTGACCCAGGTTATATGGATTATAGCAAGTTAGTTTTAGCGACACACAAAGGAGGTGGATGTAAAATTTACCTTAAAGATGGTGTTTGGGCTGATCTTATCATGAGATATGAGAAAGGTAGATTTTTACCATTCCCGTGGACATTTCCAGATTTCGCATCTGGTAGGTACTCAGAAGTTCTACTTCGCATAAGGTCAATATACAAAAATCAAAAAAGACAACGCTAAAAGATAATTACTAAATGCTAAAAGATAACTACTAG
The DNA here is from genome assembly GCA_938036315.1 of uncultured bacterium. Lineage (GTDB taxonomy): Bacteria > Calescibacteriota > Calescibacteriia > Calescibacteriales > Calescibacteriaceae > CALHPK01. Next base: position 55,497 of record CALHPK010000002.1, read on the forward strand.
ATCCCCTTCATGGACTAAGTCAAAAAGCTCGACTATATCTTTTATTCTCATTCTGATACAACCGTGGGACAGTGGCTTGCTTATATCTCCATCTGTTCCGTGAATATATATATATCTTTCTTTTGTGTCCACTACTACTCCGTGGTTCATTCCTTTATTTATTCCTTCCTCACAGCCCTCGAGCCAGATTACTCTTGCTATAATTCTATCTTGCAGATCTGGGAATTTGATTTTTACTTCTTCTGGAGTATACGGGATTCTTTCTACAAACACTGTATTTTCTGGAAGCCCCTCTCCTATTTTCTTATATACTCTGTGGATACCTGTAGGAGTTTTAAATGAGTCTTTTTCATTGCCGACTCCGAATTTTGACGTTGAAATTTCATACTGCTTTATTATATTTTCTCCGTCTATAAGATAGAGCTTCTGTCTTTCAATTGAAATTAGAATCATAATAATTAATTTTATGATTATAAAAAGGAAACTTAGGATTGGAAAATCTTAAAAAACCCTATTGATCTTCTTTTTTTCATCAATAGAGCTTTTTGAAATTTTCCCCTTCGCTGGTTACCGTATTACTTTTGTAGTATTATTCTTATAGTTTCGTCAGCAATTGCCCTTGAGAGAGAAATCATATCAATTCTTGTAAGAGCGGAGGAAACTTTTTCAGCAAATCCATAACTATCCCCTACTCTTGATTCTATTACCCTGAAAGCTTGGACGATTTCAGGGAAGGTGGTGTGGGTATAGAACTTTGCCATATTTTCGTAATATTTTCCATATGGCTTGTTTTGGTGCTTTGTGGCTCTTGCTACAGAAGATTCAGCAAAGTAAATACCAATAAGGGCATTTGAGAATTCTGCGAGTATTTCTTGCTCGTTTTGGATCTCCTCTCCGAACTTTGAGAACATTCTTTGGGCGAGTATGAGTAAAGATCTCTTAGCAAATTCAATAGCATATAGCTCATCTTGTGCTGTGTGTCCAGAAACTATCTTCTTTATCTCGGATGGATTATCAATTAGTTTTTGAGCCTGCTGAACCCAACCGAAGAAATCTATTCTTCCTCTCATTGCTCTTCTTATTATCATCTCGGGAATGTTCAATCTATTTATTTCATTTGTTCCTTCATATATTCTGTTTACTCTTTCATCTCTGTATGCCCTTTCAACTTCGTATTCCTTCAGGTATCCGTATCCGCCATGAATTTGGACTGCTTCATCGGTTATGTATCTTAGAGCTTCACTGCCTCCCACCTTTAATATAGTTGCTTCCACTGCAAATTCTTCGAAAGCTTTCCACTCTTCCCCAAGCTGAGCTTTATCTATAAGATCTGCGGTTCTGTAGGATGCACTCTGGATTGCAAAGGTTTTTGAAATCATATTAGCTATTTTCCATTTTATCAGTGGGAATTCAATTATGGGACGTCCAAACTGCACTCTTTCCGCTGCATATTTTACTGCGATTTCTGTCAAGAGTTTCCCGCCTCCGCCTGCCGATCCTCCAAGCCTCATTCTACCAACATTCAAAGCATTCAGAGCTACTTTGTGGCCTTTTCCTATTTCACCGAGAACATTCTCAGCCGGTACCTTTACATCCTCGAGGATAACCTGTCTGGTTGATGAGCCTTTCTGACCCATTTTCTCTTCTTCTTTTCCGGTTTTTACTCCCCATTCTTCCTCTACTATAAATGCTGTGAAATCTTTGCCATTGACCTTTGCAAAGATTATGAATAAATCGGCTATTCCTGCATTTGTTATAAATTGCTTGGTGCCGTTGAGAACATAGTACTTTCCATCACTGGTTGGGGTAGCCACTGTTTTGCTATTGAGAGCATCTGAGCCAGCTTGAGGTTCTGTAAGGGCATAAGCGGAGATTTTCTTCGCATATGCCAGATCTGGCAGATACTTCTTTTTTTGCTCTTCAGTTCCGAAAAAGATAATAGGATAAGAACCTATTGTCACGTGTGCTTCGCACGAGACAGCAAAGGAAGCATTATACATCATAAGTTCTGTTACCATAAGTGCTGACACTTTGTCGAGTCCGAGACCACCATACTCTTTAGGTATTTCGATTGCAAACATTCCCATTTCTCCTGCCTTTTTGAGAAGTTCTTTTGTTACTTCGATTTTTCCTTTTTCCATTTCATCTGCGCGTGGTACTACTTCTTCTTTCATGAATTTTTCAATGGTTTCTTTTAGCATCTTTTGCTCTTCGTTGATATCTTCTGGAGTGAATATATCTGCCGGAGCGACCTGAGTCATAAATTCGCATCCTTTCTGATTTGTACTCATACCTTTAATTTTTAAATAAAGTAATTAAAAATTTAATTTTCAACTTTTTTGTTCGGATTATCACCTTTTCAAAGGTTTTACCTTTTATTTTCAGAGATTTTACCTTTAGATTATCCCCCTTTCTTTAAGATATTTGCACAGAGCTGGCTCAATTTCCATCATATCATTTTTACCACATTTCTCGAGAATAGAATTCCTAAGGACAGAAAACATAGGTCTTTTTGCTATTGTTTCAAGCTCTCTACGGCTTACCGGCTGTATAAGGCGATCACTAAATCCAGAATGCTTGGCAATAAGTCTAGCAAACTCAAACCACGAAATAATTCCATTTTGCATAATATGTACAAGACCTTCAAACCCTTCAAAAGTTATTTCAATCATCTTTCTAGCAAGATCCTGGGTATAGGTAGGAGCGGAAAAAACATCATAGACAACTTTCATCTGATTCCCAGACTTTAGCGCGTCTAAAACCTTCTCAGGAAAATTACCGCGAGTTCTACCGAACATAGGAGAACCACCTATCCCATAAAGTCCCCCCGATCTGACGATAATATATCTTTGACAAAATGTTTTCACTAAAAGCTCCCCGAGTAGCTTCGATAAAGCATAAATAGAAAGTGGATTCGGCTCATCATTTTCTTCGTACGGAGATCTTTTCTCCCCATCAAATACATAATCAGTGGATACATTTATAAATTTTGAACCGATTTTATTTGCAACAAGTGATATGTGAAATGGTGCAAAAGCATTAAGCTGAAAAACCTTCTCCGAATTAGCTGGGTTTTCTGCCCCATCAACATCGTTCCAAGCAGCTGCATTGAAAATAAAGTTTGGCTTTATCTCGTTTAGTATCTCAGAAACTCTCTTTTTATCTGTGATGTCAACTTGGTCTTTCCCAAATGCGAAAACCTCTACCCCCCCTTTTTGACTTAAAATTTTCGTAAGATCACGCCCAAGCTGTCCCTTAGCTCCAAATATCACAACTTTCATAACAATAAGATAGATGAGCTATAAAAGATAGATAAGCTATAAAAAGTGCGGTGGTAAATTTTCAAGTCCTTCTGTTTCCGAAAATCCAAACTTCACATTCATATTTTGAACCGCCTGTCCACTTGCTCCTTTGATAAGATTATCAATAACAGAAACTATCATAGCGTAATTTTTGTGTAACCTCACACCAACCCTGATGAAATTTGTACCAACAACCGAGTATAAATCCGGGAACTCCTCTCCCCAAAAATCAAAGAAGAAATTCTGCTGAGAAAATTTTTCGTAAGCATCAAAAATTTCGTTCTTCATACCAGATACATCAGAAGAAAATCTTACCCATATTGTCTCTAAGATCCCACGCTTTGATGGTATAAGCTGGGCGGTAAAAAGTATATTCTTCTCAATTCCGAATTTTTCTTTAAGCTTTTCTTCTATCTCAGGTACGTGCCTGTGTTCAACCCATGCATATACTTTCATGTTCTCAGAAAGATACCCATATGTAAGGTGAGGTAGAGCCTTCCTCCCTGCACCTGTAACTCCACTTTTAGCATCAATTATAAAATCTTGGATTTTGTCCCGAGCCACACTAATAAGGGGAGAAACTGCAAGAAGGAATGCATTTGAGTAGCATCCGGGATTTGCCACAATGGCTGAGTTCTTTATCTCTTCTTTCCAGAGTTCGGAAATTCCATACGAGACACTACTGAGTAAGCTTGGAATGGCGTGATCAAATTTGTAAATCTCTTTATATTTTTTAATGTCTTTGAATCTGAAATCAGGGGAAAGGTCAACAATGAACGGAGTTACCCCTTTTTCAATAAGTGATGCAACAATCTTATGCGCTTGAGCCTGCTCAAGGCAAAGAAAAACAACATCACAGTCCGAAACCTTGTCATAAGAAAGAATTTCAATCTTATCATCCAAAATCTTCCTGAAAGATGGAATAGACTCTTGGATAAGATCTTCAACCTCTGTTGAGAAAAGCTTGAGTCTTTTCAATCTTGGATGATTTTTTAGTATTTTTACTATTTCTGCTCCAGTATAACCCCTAACCCCTACAACCGCTGCAGTGAAACTATCTCTTTTTCCACTGCTGTGTTTTCCTTGCTTTCCTTCTTCCATACTTTTTCCGTTCAACCTCTCTCGGGTCACGAGTCAAAAGTTTGTGAGGTTTAAGCAATTTTCTAAGTTCCGGTTCTTTTTTTTCCAAAGCCCGGGAGATCCCATGCGCTACTGCCTGTGCCTGAGCGGATTCTCCGCCTCCTTCCACTGTTGCATAGACTAAATACCTCCCAATTCTCTGGGTAATCTCCAGTGGCTTCAGAACTATCTTCTGCAAATATGGAGATCTAAAGTAATCCTGCATGGGCTTTCTGTTCACATATACTTGTGGAGTATCGCTTGAGAACTGCCTATCGATTAGCCACACTCTTGCCACTGCTCTTTTTCTCGCACCTCTTACTGGGACTTCAGTCTCAGGAATTCTTATATCCATATCACGCTCCCCCAGCAATTGCCGGAATTATAGATACTTCATCCCCATCTTTAAGTTCTGTATCAAGCCCATTTAGGAATCTTATATCCTCATTGTTCACGTAAATGTTTATAAATTTTCTGATTTCCATTTTCTCATCCAGAATTCTTGATTTTACTTCTGAGTTTATTTCAGAAAGCTTTTCTATAACTTCTCTCAGATTTCTCGCTTCAACCTCTACCTCCGATTTCCCACCTACTAATTTTCTCAGTGGACCAGGAATCTTAACCCTAACCATGAATCTAACCTCCAGTTTTCTTGTCTAATTTAAAAAAGATATTAGATTATGTGAAATTTGCAAAAATTAAAGTTTATCATAGTTACAACAGAAGAATCAAAAATTGCTCCCTGTAAGAGTAAACCGTCACGCTCCTGACGGGCAGATCAGTATGTTAGGATGTCAAATCAGAATACCAGAGGGTGCATCCCTTGTATCCTATTAGGAACAATCATTAAAATATATTAGATGAAAAAATTTCATCTATGTTAATGAGCCCGGACAGAAGCGAGATACGAGCTACATCAATAGATTCTAAGGCAACAGAAAAAACAGAAGCTCTAAAGGAATTCTTAAAAAAATTTAGTAGGAAATCATGGAATAATAACATTTAATACAAGATGAAAAATAAGAATGGAGAAAAGTTATTATTGAACAGAAGACTTTATTCAGATGCGGATCTGCGAATTCTATCTGAGTTGAAAATAAAGCAGGGTGATCTATGGCGCATATTCAAAATAATGAGTGAATTTGTCATGGGGTTTGATGAGCTTTCAAAAGTTTCCCCAGGAATCACAATATTTGGAAGTTCCAGAGTAAGCAGAGATAGCAAATATTGCAAAGAAGCTTATGAGCTTGCATATACTCTTGGCAAATACGGATACACAATAATAACAGGCGGAGGTCCTGGAGTTATGGAGGCTGCAAATAAAGGGGCATACGACGCTGGCACAACCTCGGTCGGACTCACAGTAGACATCCCAGGTGAACAGCCCGTAAAAGAATACCATACCCTCTCCATACATTTTGACTATTTTTTCATAAGAAAAGTTATGTTGGTCAGATATTCAATAGCCTATGTGATATTCCCAGGAGGATTCGGAACCTTAGATGAGCTCTTTGAAGTATTGAATCTCATCCATACAGAAAAGCTTCTGCCTTATCCTGTCATTCTTTTCGACTCTGAATTTTGGGAGCCAATCATAAAATTTATAAAATCTCTCAGCGAGAAAAAATTTATTCTGCCACATATTTTCGATTCAATACATGTAGTTGATAACACTATGGTGGCTGTGGAGATAATAAATAATTTTGTCATCAAGAACTTCAGAAAGATCACTAACTATTTCCATCCCCTTGAAAAAAGTAGAGTAAGCAGACTTATCAAAAGTATAGCATCTAGCAACAAGAGGAAAAATGGATAAAGACCATGGACAATCATTTGTTGTTTGTCTCCCAGATGGCAAAATTATCCGTATCCCAGCTGGTTCTGAAGACAAAATAGGATACAGGGTAATCGTAAATCTAAGAAACAATTGGAAAGATATGGGGCTTGTAATTAATAAAGAGGAAAGTCGACCAAGTGAGGAAGTAGTCAATTTATATTTCCCGGATGAGATTCCCCTCATTTCAAAGCAAAATATAGAGCTTTGTAAGTTGATATCTAAAAAATATCTCTGTCCGCTTTTCTCGGTTCTTCAACTTATGATTCCATCAGACTATCTTACATTAGAGATCAAAATATCAAGATCTCTAAAATCTGCAGAGAAATCAGTTGATGAATTTTTTAAAAGTGCCAGAGCATTAAAACTTTTTAAAGTTTTGAAAAAGAAGAAAAGGCTGAATCTCAGACAGGCCAGAAAATTTTCTAGTCTGGAAAAGCTAAAAAAACTCGAAGAATTAGGGCTTATCGAGGTAAAACCTAAGAAGATGGTTCCAGATAGGCAAAAAGTCTTGGAAGAATTTTTGAAAAGGATTGAATCAGCAGAGAAGGAGGAAACAAAAGAGAGTGGAATTAGTAATGAGCAGAAAGTATTGACCGATGAGCAAAAATTTGCATTAGAGAGGATCTTAAAATCTGGAAATAGAAAATTTCTTATCTTCGGGGCTACAGGGAGTGGGAAAACAGAAGTCTACATAAGGGCGATCAAAGAGGAAATCGAGACCGGAGGCGGTGCTATATTCCTTGTGCCAGAAATATCACTTACAACATTTCTTTTAGGGAGGATAAGAGATACCTTTAAAGATGCGGTAGTTTTACACTCTGGAATTCCCCAAAAAGAGAGGGAACTGAACTGGTGGGCACTCAGATATGGAATATCCCGCTTGGCAATCGGAGCAAGATCTGCAGTATTCTCACCAATCCAAAACCTTAAAGTAATCGTTGTTGATGAAGAGCATGATCCATCATATAAGCAATCGCCGCAGAATTCAAATTCACCGGTATTTTATGATGCCAGAGATGTAGCTGAAATGAGAGCCACTATTGAAAATGCGAAGGTCATTTTTGGATCAGCAACTCCATCAATAAACAATTTCTACAGGGCAAAAACATTAGGTAGTATAGAGCTAATAAAGATGAAAAAAAGAATACCAGGAATGACATTTCCCAAAAATATAGTTTTGGATCTGAAGAAAGAACCAGCAGTAGATTTTGCCACTGTACCACTAACCTGTAAGCTTAAGGAAGAGATTGAAAAGAGAATAGAAAAAGCTGAAAATATCATTCTCCTTTTCACGCGAAGAGGCTATAGCATTTCTATAATCTGCAGGAATTGCCTTTATAAATTCAAATGCGTTGCTTGTTCCTCAACATTGGTTTATCACAAAAATGAGGGATTAGTTTGCCACTGGTGTGGAAGGAAATACCCAAGACCTTTCAGTTGTCCCAATTGCGGTTCTACAGAACTTGACACCATAGGATTCGGAACAGAAAAAATTGAAGACGAACTCAAAGCAATATTTAAAGTTCCTGTTCTGAGAATGGATTCAGATGTAGTAAACTCAGAAAGGAAGGCAAAAAAGATATTGGAAGAATTCAAGAGAAACTCTCCTGCAATACTGCTTGGAACTCAGATGGTATCAAAAGGCTTCGATTTTCCAAAGGTAAGTATGGTTGGGGTGATTCTCATCGACACAGAGTTTACTCTTCCTGCGTTTAATGCTGATGAAAGAGCTTTCCAACTTATAAGCCAAGTATCTGGTAGAGCCGGAAGGCAGAGGGCAGAACAAAATAATATAGAAAACGTAAGCATAATACAGACTTATTTTCCAGAGCACCCTGTAATAAGATACTGCATAGATAATGACTATGAGAGTTTTTTTGAAGAAGAGATAGAAAAGAGAAAAGAATTTGGACTTCCTCCGTTTTCAACTTTAGTATTGGTTTTATTTTCACATAAAAATGAGGAGTTGACGTGGGAGATGGCTAAAAGATTCTTTGAAAGAGTAAAATCAGCAGGGATAAGGTGCGAGATGCCCACAAAGTCTCTAAGATATATTACATCATCAAGATATAACGTGAAAATGATTATATACATTCAAGATAAATCTGAGTTTTCTACGTTAGCAAGAATTTTCCATAAATCAGTATTCTATTTAAAAGGGGTGAAAATCACGGTCGACGTTAACCCAGAAAATATTCTCTGAATATTACCATCTCTTACACCCTAAATTTAGGATTCTCTCCTCCCAATATTTTTTATATATTTCCTTAAATATTTCCCCGTGTATGAAGCTTCTGATTCTACTATTTTTTCCTGAGGACCGCAAGCTACTACGTATCCTCCTTTATCCCCGCCCTCTGGTCCCAGATCAATAATCCAGTCCGCTACTTTGACGACATCGAGATTATGCTCGATAACTATAACTGTGTTTCCTATGTCAACGAGCTTTCGTAGAACCTGGATCAGTAGCTTTATGTCTTCAAAGTGTAGACCTGTTGTTGGTTCATCGAGTATGTACAGGGTACTACCTGTAGATTTTTTCGAAAGTTCCCTTGCGAGTCTTAGTCTCTGAGCTTCCCCACCTGATAGGGTTGTAGCTGGTTGTCCAAGCTTGATGTATCCTAGTCCAACTTCTTTTAGCAATTGGAGTTTCTCCTTTATAGAATACTGATTCGAGAAGAAATCTAAAGCCTCATCTACAGTCATATCTAAAATATCTGCTATGTTTTTACCCTTAAACCTTACCTCTAATGTTTCCCTGTTGAATCTTTTCCCACCGCAAGTTTTGCAAGTTATAAAAAGATCGGGTAGAAGATGCATTTCCACTTTTATGAAACCTTCACCTTTACAGTCTTCACAGCGTCCGCCACGAACGTTAAAAGAAAACCTTGAAATTGTATATCCCCGTGCCTTTGATTCAGGTAAAAGAGCAAATAACTCTCTTATGTGAGTAAATACCCCTGTATATGTAGCCGGATTTGATCGTGGAGTCCTGCCTATTGGAGATTGATCCACCAGGATAACTTTATCTATGTACTGGACTCCTTCCAGAGAATCATGCTCCAGGGGTTTTTCATAGGAGATTCCCTCCAGAGCCTTTTTTACCGCTGGATACAATGTATCTACAACGAGAGTGGATTTTCCAGAACCAGAAACACCCGTGACGCAAATAAAAAGTCCCACAGGGAAACTAACATCTATGTTTTTGAGATTTCTTCCCCTTGCTCCCTTTATTACTATCCATCTTCCATCAGGTTCTTTTCTTTTTAAAGGCGGTGGTATATCCATCCTGCCAGATAAGTACTGAACCGTTAGAGAATCTGAAGTGCCGTCAAGTTTAGCCTCTTCAGGGGTCCCATAGAACACTACTCTACCCCCGTATATCCCGCCTCCTTTCCCCATATCTATTATCAGATCAGCGGATTCTATGGTTTCTCTATCATGCTCTACAACTACAACTGTATTTCCAAGATCTCTTAATTTTTTCAGCGTATCAATAAGCCTTGCTATATCTTTTGGATGTAATCCACAAGTTGGCTCGTCAAGTACATATAGAACTCCACATAGGCGAGACCCTAGCTGTGCAGCAAGCTTCAATCTCTGCGATTCACCTCCGGACAGAGTTGATGATTCCCTATCTAAGGTGAGATATCCCAATCCAACATCCTTTATGAATTCAAGACGGGGTACTATTTCTGAAATTATTCTTTTTGCTATTTCCTCTTTTTCATTTCTCAGATGCAGATTTCTGAAAAATTCCAAAAGCTCTTCAACTGTCATCTTAACAAGGTCGAAAATGTTTTTACCATTTACATACACAGAGAGGGCTTCTCTTTTTAGCCGTGAACCTCTGCAATCTGGACATTCAGATGATGATATGTATCTTTCAAACTCCCACCACCACCCCTCTTTATACAAATCCCATATATACTGAATTATTCCTTTGAAATCCTCTTTGTCGCCATAAAGAATTGTTCTTTTCGTTTTTTCATCTAAATTCTTCCACTTCTCTTTAAAAATGTTTTTCCTGGAAGATTGTGCTATCTTCTGTAGATTATCTTCAATGTAGTCAGGAAAACCTTTTTTGAATGGCTTTATTGCTCCCTCTTCTATTGATAGGTTTGGGTCTAAAATAAGTTCCTCATCGACTCTGAGTATTTTTCCTAATCCCTGGCAAGTTGGACAGGCACCGTATGGGGAGTTGAAAGAGAATAACCTTGGTGAGATTTCATCATAAGAAAAAGAACACTGCGGACAGGTGAATATTGTCGAAAAAATTTTAGTCTCTGCATCTGATAAATTCGAATTCTTCCCATATTCGGTCAGTACGATGCCCCCTGAAATACTTGCCGCCTGCTCACAAGAGGCAATTAATCTTCTCCTGAGATCGTCATCCCCTCTTTTTATTATTAATCTATCAACCAGAATTTCTATTGTGTGCTTTTTATTTTTATCAAGAGGGGGGATTTCTTCCTCAAGGAGATCATAGGTGATCCCATCAATTCTGATCCTTGAGAAACCCCTTGACTTCCATAATTCCAGATCTTTTCTATATTCTCCCTTTTTGCCCCTTACATATGGAGAGTATATGAAGACATATGTGCCTTCATCAAGAAGGAGTATGGAATCTGCAATCTTTTGTGGTGTTAGGGCGGATATTGGGATATTACAATTTGGGCAGAAAGGCTCTCCCACCCTTGCAAAAAGGAGTCTCAGATAATCGTAAATTTCAGTTGACGTGGCGACGGTTGATCGTGGATTCCACCTTGCACTTCGCTGATCTATGGCTATGGCTGGAGAAAGACCTTCGACTGAGTCAACATCTGGTTTTGGCATCTGCTCTATAAACTGCCTGATATACGGAGATAGGCACTCAACATATCTCCTCTGCCCTTCAGCAAAAAGTATATCAAATACCAAGGATGACTTACCAGAGCCAGAGACTCCACTTACAACTACAAACTTATTCTTGGGAATAACAACATCGATATTTTTTAAGTTGTGGTGTCTTGCTCCTTTTATGAATATGTGATCCATAAATGGTATATTTTAGATGAGGTTACCTAGTTGAGTTTGGATTTCAACTTTGTTAACCGCAATATTTATTTGTACAAACTTTGGGGTTCCTCCCCAAATATCTTTTACTTTACACTTTTGTATTAATTTTGATTGTAGTAAATAAAGAGAAAAATCCTGATGATTCCTAAAGATAAGTTAGTTTGAGCTAATTTACAAGTTATGAAGGCACAGGAAAGAAAAGCCGGAGGACCAAAAGAAGTAGTCTCGAAGTTTAGGATAAAGATCCCTGCTCAGGAAGCGAATCCAGCTCCACCTGTTGGACCAGCCCTTGGACAGCGAGGAGTAAATATTGCAGATTTTTGCAAAAAGTTCAACGATGCATCAAAAGTATACCCCAAGGGAATTCCTGTAACCGTTCACGTAACAGTATACAGAGATCGCTCCTTTGATTTCATAATAAAAACTCCTGTAACATCTGAATTGATACTAAAATATGCAAAGATTGAACAGGGCTCAGGTGAGCCGGGAAAAAAAACAGCCGGGAAAATATCCAAAAAAGATATCCAGGAGATAGCTAAAATAAAGCTACCGGATCTGAATGTGAACTCATTTGAGTCTGCTTGTAGGATAATCGAAGGTACAGCAAGAAGTATGGGGGTACAAGTAGTTGAGTAGTGGGTATAGAAACACTTTATGATACTATAGTAGCCCCAGCAACTCCCCTCTTACCGTCTCCCATAGGCATAGTAAGAATCTCAGGAGAGAAAACACAATATATACTTGAGAATATAACAAAAAGTAGCAAAGTAACACAGAATCCATCCAGAGCTATTCTGTCGCGAATCTTTGATGAAGATGGCAGAGAACTTGATGAAGTAATCGTAATTTTCTACAAATCACCCTATTCATATACAGGGGAGGATATGGCAGAATTATTCCTACACGGGAATCCTCTTCTTCTTGATCGAGTGATAGAACTTTGTGTAAAATTAGGAGCGCGGGTAGCTCTTCCAGGAGAATTCACAAAAAGGGCATATCTCAATGGAAAAATCTCACTTGAAAAAGCTGAGGCTATAAACTCAATCATAAATTCTGCGACAATCGAGGGTATAAAGAGATCTGTAAAAGTTCTCAAAGGTGGGTTTGAAGAAATTATGAAAAAAATCAAAGAAGAAATTATCGAAATAACAGCAGAACTTACCGCATCAATTGATTTTCCAGAGGATGTAGATCCTGAACTACCACACCATAAGTTACTTGAAGATATATCCTCACTTTCGGAAAGGGTAGAAAAATTGGTGGGAAGTTGGACGAAAAGTAAAATTTTGCTCGAAGGCTCTACCTGTGTTATTATAGGGAAACCAAATGCTGGAAAATCAACTCTTTTTAACTCGCTCGTGGGAGAGTCAAGAGCTATAACCTCACCGATACCTGGAACAACTCGCGATTACATCGATATGAAGATTAACATAGGCGGAGCAATAATAACTTTGATCGATACCGCTGGGATAAGGGAATCAGCAGATCCTATTGAAGAGGAAGGGATAAAAAGAGCATTAGAACTGACCGAAAGGAGCGATATTCTTGTATCAGTATTCGATTCATCTACAGAATTTGATAAAGATGATGAAAAAATATTGAAAGTTTCTGAAAATTCAAAAGCTAATTTGAAAATTATTGCAATAAACAAGATTGATATAGGCGATGCGAAAGCATGGAGAAAGATTTTAAGTGATAGAGTAAAGATGGGAGAAAATTTTCGTGTGATTGAAATCTCAGCAAAATTTGGGGTATTTACAGAAGTTATAAAGGAGATTATAAGAGAATTCATATTGTCTTCTGCAGATCAAGATGAAAATATAAGTATCACAAGCCTGAGGCAAAAAAACTTACTCGAGGAAATTTTAGCTAACATAAAAAAGTCAGTCTCTTTTATAAAGAACTCAGATTACCTCGGAGCTACACTATCACTGCAAGCATCCCTTTCTAAAATAGATGATATTTTAGGAATAGGAAGTTCCGAAGAAGTAATAAATTCAGTATTTGAAAGATTTTGCATAGGAAAATAATTTTTATCAGAAAACTATCTTTAGCTTCTTGATGCAATAAATTAATTTGATGGCTATTCTGAAATATGCTATATCTTTATTTGTAATTTTTCTGGCGGCAGGATGTGCTGATGAACCTGGAAAAGAAATAGATAAACAAAAACAGGAAAGTTACCAGAGTACAAACCAAGGTCAAAATAGTACAAATCAAAATCCAAATCAAAATCAAAATATTCCCCAGGACCAAACGCAAAATCAGGGTCAGGACCAGAATAGCTCCCAAGATACATCACAATCTGCATCTCCAACGTATAGTAAAGATATAAAACCTATAATTGATAACAATTGTATTTCATGCCATGGTAGTGGCAGTCAATATCCACTTGATAGTTATCAGAAAATTATGAATGGGCAGACAAGTTGCGACAGAGTTAGTGATAAAAGATATATAGTACCGTCAAATTCACAGGAAAGTTACCTTTACAAAAAGTTGATCAGAGCTCAAGATATATGCGGTTCAAGAATGCCCCCAGGTTCCCCCCTATCTCAGAATGAAATAGATACTGTAAAGAAATGGATAGATGCCGGTGCTCCAGAATAAAAAGGATGTTATTGAATTTTCACTCTAAGAAAATCTGGCACAAAGTATGATATGAGGATATCTGTCCCTGCTCTGAAAATTGAAGTAAAAAGTTCCATTATTACCTTCTCATCAAAAACACCTTGAGATATTGCAATTTTTATCATGGAGTACTCGCCAGAAACATTGAATGCTGATATAGGTAATTGGAATTTTTGCCGGAGTTCTTTTATTACATCAAGGTAAAATAGGGCGGGTTTAACCATTAGTATGTCTGTGCCCTCTTCAGAGTCAAGTTGAGCCTCTAAAATAGCCTCTCGCAATTGAGATGGAGCAATCTGGTAAGTTTTTCTATCGCCAAAAGCTGGAGCTGACCTTGCAGCATCGCGAAAGGGACCATACAAATAAGAAGCATATTTTACCGAATAAGACATAATAAGAGTGTTTTCAAATCCAGCTTTATCCAGAGCACTCCTTATCGACTTTACTCTTCCATCCATCATATCAGATGGAGAAACTATATCAGCACCAGAAGATGCATGAGATAGTGAAATCTTCGCAAGATAATCTAAGGTCTCGTCATTCAAAATTTTTCCATCTTTAGCTACCCCACAATGTCCATCCTCCCTCCAGGTACATAGACACACATCTGTAGCAACTACAAGTTCTGGAAATTCTTTTTTCACATATTTTACGAATCTCTGAACTACCCCGTCATCTCTCCATCCCAAGCTTCCTTCCTTATCCTTCTCTGTTGCAACTCCAAAGACCAAAATCGATTCCAATCCATGCTGAATCAATTTCTCTAAGAACTTGTAAAGATTTTTGTCGCTTATGTTCCATCTGAATTGTTCTGGTAGATTTTTTATCTCCTCAGTTGCGCCATCCCATACAAAAATAGGGTACATAAGTTTTTTCGGCGATATATACACTTCTGAAACGAGATTTCTTATGCCTTCTGAAACTCTATATCTTCTTAATCTTCTGTTTGGGAAATGCATATCTTAGATTACTGCATAAATAGTAATAATTAGTTATGCGAAACTAAAGATGCCACAATTGCGGGAACTTAAACTTACCATGTTTAGGACTCACTGTAGCAATAAAGTGTAGCGACAAAGCAAAAGTCGGCTAAAGAAATAACATAAGAATCTTTACTTAAAAGTTTAAAATTATTAAGTAGAAGTACTAAAATTAAAGCTTCTTATGAACCCTATAATAAAGATACTCGAAAAAATAATAGGAACGAAGAATAAAAGAGAAATAGAGAGGATAAGAAGAAAGTATCTTGGAAAAATTTTGTCCGTAGAAGAAGAGCTAGATAAACTTCATAACAAAGAACTCAGAAAGTTAGCTTTTGATTATATAAAAAAGGTCAGAGAAGATAAGGTTTCGCCAGATGATATTCTTCCTGAGTATTTTGCTCTTGTCAGGGAGGTGTCAAAAAGGGTTTTAGCGAAAAGGCATTTTGATGTCCAGGTAATAGGTGGTGTTGTTTTATATGAAGGGAAAGTTGCTGAAATGAAAACGGGTGAGGGGAAAACTCTAGTGGCAACTTTACCACTGGCACTAACTGCAACCGAGGGGAGAGGGTGTCATCTTGTCACGGTCAATGATTACCTTGCAAGGCGAGATGCTACATGGATGGGGCCGATCTACAAATTTTTGGGACTAGAAGTTGGGGTTATAAATCAGCTTGAAGCATCGTATAAAGTCGAGTGGCAATTCCCAGAGCTTGTGGAGAAAGCGATTGAAGACAACATAAGAGCTTGGCCACAAGGGAATATAATAAATGATCCTTTAGAGCGCGAGAAAATCAACATGGATGCAATATCTGCTTTTCAGACCACACTTATTCAGGTCTCAAGAAAAGAAGCTTACAAGTGCGACATAACGTATGGAACCAATAACGAATTCGCTTTTGATTATCTGAAAGATAATATGAGATACTCTCTTGGTGACATCGTGCAACGTGAGCTTTACTATGCTATAGTTGATGAGGTCGATTCCATTCTAATAGATGAAGCAAGAACCCCACTTATCATATCGGGACCAGCTGAAGAAGACCCTTCTTTGTATTACAAAGTTGATAAAGTTGCTGCAATACTAAAAAAAGGAGAGGACTTTGAGCTTGAAGAAAAATCAAGGCAAGTGCTTTTGAAAGAGAGCGGAATCGCAAAAGCCGAAAAATTCTTAGGAGTCCCTAATCTGTATGATCCTGTAAATATCGAGATACTTCATCATCTGATTCAGGCCTTAAGGGCTCATCACCTCTTTCACAAGGATGTTGATTATGTAGTGAAGGATGGAAAAGTTATTATCGTTGATGAGTTCACAGGTAGGCTGATGCATGGGAGGCGCTGGTCCGACGGACTCCACCAAGCTATAGAAGCAAAGGAAAAGCTAAAAATAGAAGCTGAAACCCAAACACTCGCTTCAATCTCATTCCAGAACTACTTCAGAATGTATAAAAAGCTTGCTGGTATGACAGGAACTGCCGCTACCGAAGCCGTAGAATTCAAAGAGATCTATAACCTTGATGTCGTTGTTATCCCAACTCACAAACCAATGGTGAGAGTTGACTATGATGATGTTGTATTCCTAACTCAGGAGGAGAAATTTGAAGCTGTCATAAAGGAAATTGAAGAAATGTGGAAACAAGGTAGACCAGTACTTGTTGGAACAGTATCAATAGAGAAGAATGAAAAGATCTCTCAGATGTTAAGGGCTAAGGGTATTCCTCATCAGGTTCTCAACGCTAAAAACCACGAAAAGGAAGCTTATATAATTGCTCAAGCTGGAAGATTCAAGGCTGTTACAGTAGCAACAAATATGGCTGGGCGTGGAGTGGATATAATTTTAGGTGGAAATCCCGAAATGCTCGCAAGGCAAGAAGTTGGTTGGGACGCTCCCCCCGAAGAATTCGAAAAAGCATTGAAAAAATATGATGAAATATGCAAGAAAGAAAGAGAAAAAGTTATTGAACTAGGGGGGTTACACATTATAGGAACTGAAAGGCATGAATCCCGTAGGATAGACAATCAGCTGAGGGGTAGATCAGGTAGACAGGGGGATCCAGGTTCCTCACGCTTTTATCTTTCTCTTGAAGATGATCTTATGCGAATTTTCGGATCAGAAAAAATTGCTCCTATGATGAGAAGGTTGGGAATGAAAAAGGGTGAGCCGATTCAACATAAATGGGTAACAAGAGCAATTGAAAACGCTCAGAAAAGAGTTGAAGCTTACAACTTTGAAATAAGAAAACACCTTCTTGAATATGATAACGTTATGAACAAACATAGAGAAACTATTTATTCGATCAGGAGAAGAATCCTTTCTAAAGATAACGTCAGAGAAATAGTTTATGAATTTATATATGATATCATTGATTCTCTTTTTGAAAAATATTTCCCAAAAAAAGGGGAGCCAGATTATGAGGGTTTTAGGAGAGATTTTGAGGGTATTTTTGGTTTTATCCCGGAGATCAGCTCAGAAAATTTAGATGAGGCTAAAGAAAGCTTATTTGACATTGCAAAATCACATTATGAATCAAAGGTCAGCCAGATACCAAGTAACATAATATCGGAGATTGAGCAGTTTATTCTCTTGAATACTTTAGATACTATGTGGAGAAGACATCTTTACTCTATGGATCAGCTCAGAGAATCTGTTGGGATGAGAGGATATGGTCAGCTTGACCCACTTATTGAGTATAAAAAAGAAGGGTTCTTTATCTTTGTTGATATGATTGATAAATTGAGAAGAAATGTAGTCTCAAAACTCTTTATGTTCAAGGTACAGGAGGGAAGAGAAAAGGATGAGGAAGCAGAAATTGAGCGCGCACTTAGCAATATAGCAAGAAGATACAAAGTAGCGTCTCCTCAGGACGGAAGAGTAAATAACTATGGTAAGGTAGTCACACAAGTAGTCACACAAACTTATGCCGGCATCAGATCAGAAGCTACCCCAAAATCTGTCCAGGTTCAGCCATCGTTTCAGATATCACAGCCCACCAGAACTCAGCCCTCTGGAGCAAGCAAAATAGGAAGAAACGATCCTTGTCCATGCGGCAGTGGTAAAAAGTTCAAAAAATGTTGTGGTAAAGAAACTTAATCGCTTAGCAAAATTTGCAAATAATAAGGTTCTGTTCTGCAGATCCGATAAATAATAATTAGGATGGAAATTGTAAAAGCAACACAAGATCTTATTGTGAAGATGAAGTATACGGGGATATTTAGACTCCTCGGGGAGGATGAGATAAAATTAGCCCAGGAATTTATCTCTTTTTACAAATTTATCAAAGGGGAGGTAATAATCAAAGAAGGTAGCAGATCATACGGATTGTACACTATAGTTCAGGGCAAGGTAAAAGCTCTAAAGCAGGGTATTGAGATAGCAACATTGTATTTGGGGGATTTTTTCGGAGAAAGTGACTTACTGCAGATCGGAACAGCATCGGCTACAATTGTTGCTGATGATGATACAATAGTAGCTGTTGTAAGTAAAGATGCTATTAATAATTTAGAAACCCAAAATAGTAAAACCGCCTTGAAATTTTATAAACTTATAGCGAAAGTTATAATGACCAGACTTGTAAATCTTGATAATGAATACGTAAAAGTTATGATAGAGCTTGATAATCAGAAGAAAAAAGAAGAGATGAGAAAGGTCAGAGAAGAAATATTCAGAATAGGGGCAAGCAAAATAGAAGCAAAATAAGGGCAAAAAGATAAAGTAGAGACAAAGTAGCACAGCTCTAAGAATTCAGATTTTCAGATTTCTAAATCAAAAAATATAAATTATAAACCTATGTACGCAATAGTACAGGTAGGAGGTAAGCAATATAAGGTTAAAGAAGGAGACCTTCTCAGAACCGAAAAGGTAAAGGGGGTAAATCCAGGGGAAATTTTGGAAATAAAGGAAGTCTTTTTTGCAAGCTACAATGGCACAGTACTGATCGGTAATCCATTTGTAGAAGGAGTCTTAGTTAAATTGAGAAAAATAAAAGATGGGAAAGGGAAGAAGGTAATAGTCTTTAAATTTAAGAGAAAAAAAAGATATAGAAGAAAGTATGGGCACAGACAAGGATTTTCACTCTTTAAAGTTGAAAAGATAGAGATCTATAATGCTAAAAGTTGATCGTATCACAATAACCTTTGGTGGTATAACAGCAGTAAATGATGTAAGCTTCTATCTACCTGAAGGAGAAATTTTAGGAATAATAGGACCGAATGGCTCTGGGAAGACAACTCTTTTCAACATTATAACAGGAATATATAGACCTATATCTGGTAAGATCTTTTTGACTTTAGAGGATGGGAAAGTGAGAGATATTACAGGGCTTAAACCTCATCGGATTGCAAGACTGAAGGTGGCAAGAACATTTCAGAATATAAAACTTTTCGGATACCTGACTGTAATAGATAATATTCTCCTTGGGAGGAATCTTTACTATAGCAAAAACATTCTAAGTGTTTTAGGTTTTGAAGCAAAAGACTATAAGAACAATAGAGAAAAATCCGAAGAAATAATAGATTTTCTTGATCTGAAAGCTTACAGGTACTCACTTGCTAAGGATATACCTCTTGGTATAAGAAAGAAAGTAGAGCTGGCACGGGCTTTAGCTCAGCAGCCACGGCTTCTCCTTCTTGATGAACCAACTTCAGGTCTTACTTACGAAGAAAAAAGTGAATTCTTATACTACATAAAAGAAATAAATGAAAAGTTAGGAATCACATTAATCATAATTGAACATGATGTCAAAGTCATATCATCAATAGCTAAAAAAATTATAGCTCTTAATGATGGGAAAAAAATTGCAGAGGGAACCCCAGATGAAATTCTCAAAAATCCCGAAGTTATAAAGTCCTATCTTGGAGAGTAACTTTGCCATAAATCCGATCGACGAATTCCTCAAATATAATCTCAAATTTGCAGCCCCTTGAAGCCTTAAAAAAGACATAATCTGGCGTGCGCTTCCTAAAGTAGCTCACAAGAGTTTCAACAAGCTCCTTTTCTGACTCAAAAACCAGAGCTTCGAATGACTTCGATTCCAATCCTTTTTTCATATTTTGAGCGAAACTTCCAAGTAAAAAGAAGAGAGTTCTATCCCTTTCTAAAAATCTCGAGGCTAAATCCCCAACAGAGTAATGCTCGTTTTCCGAAAAAATACCAAGTTCTAACATATCACCTAAAACAAAAAACTTCTTTCCAGATACAAAGGAAGCTGAATAGAATAGACTTGAAAGTGAAACGGGATTTGAATTGTAGGTATCATCAACGAGTATGGTATTATTTATCTCAAAAACAGAGAATCTATGGGGCTCATTCCTGAACTTCTCAAAGTCTATGCCTTTCAAATTGTAAATAAGATCGACCCCCCTGCTCCACCCATAAGAGATAATTGAGCTTATGGCTCCGGCGATGTTGGATGAAAAATGTGGAGCTAAATTTGAAAAAATAGTGAAAGTTTCCTTCTTTCTTCCTTCATAAACTTCAACTCTGAACTCAGTTTTAAAATTCCTGCTCACACTAAGAGGATATGAAACTACGAGTTTAGAAATTTTTTCGATCTCACCCACATCTACTCTTTCTCCGGCAAATGCTATTTTCTTTTCTGTATTTAACGAGAAGAAGAAATCTTTAAGTCTTAGTTCGCCGATATTAAGGATACAAACTCCGCTATGTGCTAGAACATACTTTATCAATGATGTTTCCTCTTCAAATATTCCATTTTCTGACTCCAACCCTTCAAGATGCTCCTTTCCTACAGAAAGCAAAACCGCAGAGTCAGGATCAGCAAATTTGCAAAGATACTCAATCTCTCCTTTGCGAGATGTGCCTATTTCTAAAACCGCAATTTCTGTTTCATTTTTTAAATCTAAAAGAGAGAATGCAAGACCTATTTCATTGTTGAAACTTTTTCTACTCTTTGTTACCTTAAAGCCAAGATCTGAAAGCATAAAGTGGATAAGTTCTTTCGTTGTGGTCTTTCCAGCACTTCCGCCAACTGATATAACATACGGGGAGATCTTTCTTCTTATAAAAACTCCAAGTTTCAACAGAGCTTCGTGAGTATTTTCAACAAAAATTACTGGTCTTGGTATTTTGCTCAATTTTTGTAACATTTCTTTTCTTGAAGACAAGGAAGCGATTGCGCCTTTGTTAAAGGCAGTTTCAATGAAGTTGTGCCCATCAAAATTTTTACCATATAGTGGAACAAACAAAGTACCTTCGACATCTTCCCGAGTATCTGTTGATAAAAATCTTACTGTAAAGCTCTCATCAGGATAATAGCTATTGGAATAAAAAACTAAATCACCACCTACAATATTTGAGATATCTCTGAGAGTTAAAGCTATAGGCAGTTCAATTCTCACAATAGAAATTTTAAATATCATAGGTGCCAGAATTTTTAAAATTTCCAAGTGTTGGAAGAGTTTGAGAATTATTTGTATTTCATTCTTGGAAGGAGTAAAAATACCATCTCTTCTTATATCAAAGACCTGAAGGAGATAGATGAATTCTTTAGAAGTAATGGTAAATACTTGGAAAATTTTGACGAAGAAGATGTCGAAAATTGGATAAACTTTGTCAAGGGAGAGCTTGATGAGACGAGCATAAACAGGAAACTATCTGCTTTAAGAACTTTCATAAAGTTTTTAGCGAGGCGCTCCTATAAAGATATCGATGAAAATACCAATCTTCTAAAGCTTTTAAAGAGGATAAAGAATCTAAAAGATTCGAGAAAAATTCCAAAAGTTCCGACAAAGCAAGAAATTATCACTCTAATAGACAGCATAACAGGGGAAGATTTCGAATCATGTAGAAATCGAGCAATTCTGGAGTTGCTCTATGGTTCAGGCTTGCGAGTTTCAGAAATAATAGAACTTAAAACACAGCACCTTGCCAACATAAAAGAAGGCATAATAAAGGTGAAAGGCAAGGGAAATAAAGAAAGATTAGTGCCAATAAGTAATAAATCAAAAGAGGCAATCCAAAAATACATAAGGGTAAGGAGTGGCATCAGACCCAGGACAGATTTCCTATTTGTGAACTCGAGGGGTAAAAAACTCACAAGACAGGGTGTCTGGTTCATACTCAAAAGATACGGTATATACCCCCATCTACTAAGACACAGTTTCGCAACTCATCTGATATCTGAGGGAGCAGATCTAAGGTCTGTCCAGATTATGCTTGGACACGAGAATCTATCAACCACCCAGATATACACAAAAGTTTTTCCAGAGACACTGAAAATCTCTGTGCAAAAGTATCACCCTCTCTCAAAAGAAATTAAGTAGCTTATATTTTCCCGAGCTTTTTGATCCTCTCCTCTGGACTAATAATGTCAATTATTCTAACGCCAAATTTATCTCCCATGATTATTACTTCTCCTCTGGCGATGTGTCTGCCATTGACGAGAATTTCAACGGGTTCATTTTCATATTTGTCTAATTCCAAGGTTGCTCCCTGAGTTATCTGAAGAAGATCTCCAAGAAGAACTTTTGTTCTCCCAACTTCAACAGAAAGTTCAAGGGGTATATCAAGGAGTATCTTTAGAGCTTCTGGAAATATCTCTTTCTCCTCCCCTTCCTTCTTTACATCTGCTTTTTCCTCTTTCTCTTTTGTTCTTCTTCTCTCTTCACTACCCACTACATCTTCTATAGCCTTTGATATAGCTTTCTCCATCTCCTCCGAAAGTTCTATCTCCTCTGTTTTCATACTTATAATTATAATAATTTTAGTAAAACTGATATAACAATGTAAAGGAATGATAGTTCATGGTAAGTGTATTGGGGCTTTAGAATGATTCAGCAAAACTTAAGTGATTGCAAATAATCTACGACTGTTGGAAGGTATTTTTGAGAATTAAGCTGAGAAAAGAAATCCTTAGAGAGTGAGCCAGTGTCAGGGTTAATGATAGTGCCTCTTTTAGGTTCTTTCCAACTGCAAAAACACCGTGTCCTTTAACAATACAGATATTGTACTTTATGCAGTATTCGGGAACTAAATCATATTCAATAATTGGAACTACAGAGATGATTATTTTTCCTTCATAGTCTTGTGGTGTAAATTTGTCTAAAAATGAGGAAAGAGCGACAGCTTCTGGAATATGACTGTGCAAAACTGCGTTGACACTTTTTTGGGCCTGATCTGCATGCACATAGATTTTCCTATGTAGGTCAAGATCTGATGATGCAATCTTATCTTTTTTTGTAACTTTATAGATAGGAAGACGAATAATATCCTTAGTAGTAATAAAAGGCATGGAGATTCCAGTTTTCTTTATGATTATGGAATTCTTCCCACTCCTTACGCTTACATTTCCTCCCCGAAGATCTACGAGTTCTCTTTCAAAAAGGATGTTCCCAACCTTTCTAAACTCATCTGCTATCTTTTTGAGCTTATTCATGGTAGCATAGATTTTTTGAGATTATTGAATAGATTTTTCCCAAATAGATTTTTCCCAGCTATCGATTTTCTCCAGAACCTGCTGTAAAAATTTTTCTTTGTACCCTGCGAACTCTTTTGGAACTACGACCAAAAGCTTCTTTAGTCCGTCTTCAAGGACATCTTCTGCTTTCTTAGAACCTGTTTCGGTGTAGTGCATAAGCAGAAGTTTTTTTGCGACTTCATACTCAAATTCATTGTCTATCTCTTTAAGGAAAACAAAATTGTCGTTTATGTTATATTTGAGTTTTGTATCATTCAGCACGAATCCTATTCCTCCTGTCATACCTGCTCCAAGATTTCTTCCGACTTCCCCCAGTATGATGCACACACCATTTGTCATATATTCCATGCAATGGTTTCCGCTCCCCTCGGCCACGGCGAAAACACCCGAATTTCTTATTGCGAATCTCTCTCCAACTTTTCCAGCTGCAAAAAAATAACCCCCTGTGCCTCCATACAGACAAACATTACCCGCGCAAAGCATATTACTGTGAGGTGGTATGATAATTATTTCTCCCCCTGATAGAGCTTTCCCAACATAGTCATTTGCTACTCCTTTGAGTACAAATTTTATTCCTTTTACTAAAAACGCACCAAAACTCTGCCCTGCTATTCCCTTAAATTCTATTTCGATGGTTCTTGGGGCAAGTCCCTTTTTGATCCCAAGTCCATCCCCCCACTTTTTTGCGATAAAGCCTGATAAAGTTGCACCAACAGATCTGTGAATGTTATCTATGTTGTAACTCAGCTTTACCTTTTTCCCCAAGGTCCACACAGATAGGACATCCTCAAGAATTTTTGAATTCAGATCCTCATCGGGGGTTTCTGGTCTGTCATTTCTATCTTTTTCATTCTTCGTTGGGGCGTTATCTATTATTTTCTTCAGTTCTACATCTTCGTTGTTATATTCTTTGGAATTTCGGTTTCCCAGAGCAATGTCTACGAACTTTCTTTTCAGATAATTTGCATCCACTGGTCTACCTGTTTTCTTGCTGATAATACCCTTGGGGATTACCAGGTCTATTCGTCCTATAATTTCAGAAAGAGATCTTGCTCCAAGGCTAGCCAAGATTTGTCTAACTTCCTGTGCCACTGCGGTGAGGTATCTTTGAATTCTCTCGGGAGATCCTGGGAACTTTTTTCTTAGATCTTCTCTTTGGGATGCTATCCCCACAGGACAAGTGTTGAGATGGCATTGTCTTGCCATCACGCATCCTATTGCAATCATTGCTGAACTTCCAAATCCGAATAACTCCGCTCCTAATACAGCAGCTTTTACGACATCCGTACCGTTGAGTAGTCCGCCATCTACTCTTATCTTCACTCTATCCCTTAGATTGTTTCGTATGAGTACGGCCTGGGTTTCAATTAAACCCAATTCCCATGGAATTCCTGCGTTTTTTATCGAACTTGGGGGAGAAGCTCCTGTTCCTCCTTCGTCTCCTGCAATGTGGACTATATCTGCGTATGCTTTTACGACTCCTGATGCGACCACTCCAACTCCAGATTCAGCAACGAGCTTTACCGAAACCCGAGCTTCAGTATTTACTTTCTTAAGATCATATATAAGCTGAGATAGATCTTCAATAGAGTATATGTCGTGGTGAGGTGGTGGGGATATAAGGGTAATACCTGGGACGGATCTTCTTGTTAGTGCTATGATCTGAGTAACTTTGCTTCCGGGTAGTTGACCTCCCTCTCCTGGCTTTGAGCCCTGAGCTATTTTTATCTCAAGTTCAATGCAGTTTACCGCATACTCTGTCGTAACGCCAAATCTTCCAGAAGCAATTTGCTTCATCTGAGAATTAGCCCAGTCTCCACTTTCGTAAGGATCATATCTGTGTGGAGATTCTCCACCTTCACCACTTCCCATAATAACACCTATTCTGTTTGCTCCTATGGCCAAGGTTTCATGAGCTTCTGGAGATAAAGCTCCAAAAGACATTGAGGAGATGTAAAACCGTTTAAGAATATTTTCTACTGGTTCAACTTCATCTAAGGGGACGGGCGGTCCCACTGGCTTTATATCAAAAATATCTCTGATTTTTGAAGGAGGTCTTGAGTCAACCGCTTTAGTGAACTCCTCGTAAAATATTTGTTCACCGGTCTCTGTGAACTTATGCAGAGGCTTAAAGACATAAGGATTCTTCAGATGATATTCTCTGTCCTTTATGAATTTGAAGAATCCAAAGTTATATGGCTTTAAAATTGAATCTCTGCTTAATTTCCAAAACTCAATGTAATCAGATGCTATATCTTTGAACGTAACCCCTGAATCTGTAAACCAGGCAGGTGTTCCTTCAAAGCACAGATCAACTATCTCTTCACTTAGACCTATTATATCAAAAATCTGTGCGCCTTTATAACTTGAGAGGACAGAGATTCCCATTTTACTCATGATCTTTTTTATACCTTTTTCCAGTGCGGATTTGTAATTTTTTACGAGTTTGACTCTATCGTGAGGGATTTCTTTTGCTCTGTGCTCCTCTTTCAGATTATATGCTGTTTCGAATGCAAGGTACGGATATATAGCATCTGCTCCATATCCTATCAGGCAGGCAAAGTGGTGCTCTTCCCTTGGTTCGCCAGATTCAACAACTATCGAAACTTTGAGCCTTAGACCATTTTTGACTAGCGCTTTGTGTACTGCTCCCACCGCAAGAAGAGAAGGCATAACCGCCCTGTTCTCAGAATAAATAACTCCTCTATCTGAGAGAATAACAAGCTTTATCTTATCATCTTTGGCAGTTTTGCAAACTTCCTCGACTAATTTTCTCAGCTCCCTCTCAAGAGAGCTTGGGTCGTGCGGATCAAATGATAGATCAAACACTTTGTAAGGAAAAATCTCTTTTATCGCCTCAAAATTTTCACCAGTGATGATTGGACTATCAAGCTCTATAACATCTGCGTATCTTTCGTCTTCCTCAACCCCATCTCCTCTCTCTCCAATAATAGTGGTCAAAGATACGACAATATCTTCCCTGTACGGATCTATGGGTGGATTTGTAACCTGAGCAAATCTCTGTTTGAAGTATGAAAATATATTACGAGGAACTGAAGAAAGGAGAGAAATCGGGGTGTCGTCTCCCATAGAATATACAGCCTCTGATCCTTTTGTGGCCATCTCTTTTATGAATCTTTCTATATCCTCTTCAGTATATCCAAAAAGATTCTGAATTCTTACGATTTCGTCTTCTCTTAGTACTGGTTTGAAGTTGTTGAGTTGAGTTTTCATTTTCTTTGAACGAGAAATCCAGACTGAATAATTTCTCTTCATAGCTATGGCTTTTTTTATTTGGTGATCTTCATAGAATTTCCTTTCAGAAGTATCCACATAGATCATCTTACCAGGTTCTACTTTATTTAGAACTACGAAATCGTTAAGAGGTATCTGTGATATACCAAATTCAGATCCAGCAATGATGAGGTTATCTTTTGTTATACCGTAGCGAGCTGGTCTTAGGCCGTTTCTATCAAGATGTAGTCCCACTCCTACTCCATCTGAGAAAACAACTGCTGCTGGTCCATCCCATGGCTCCATAAAGTAGCTGTGGTATTCAAAAAGTGCCTTTACATCTTCTGGCATATCATGAACTGACTCAAAAGGTTCAGGAATAAGCATACTAATAACAACTGGAAGTTCTTTACCACAGAAGTAATAGAATTCCACGACATTATCGAGCATAGATGAATCGCTTCCATCCTCCCATATTATTGGTTTTATAATATCTATCTCATCTGCTGACCATTTTGATGTAGGTTTCAATGAATATTCTCTTGCCTTCATCCAATTTACATTTCCAAGCAGAGAGTTTATTTCACCGTTATGAGCGATGAATCTGAATGGTTGAGCTATAAACCAGTGAGAAGTTGTATTTGTGCTGTATCTTTCATGAAAAACACATATAGATGTTTCATATTCTGGATTCTGTAAATCTAGATAGAATTTGTCTATTTGTGATGATGTGAAAAGTCCTTTGTAGACAATTTTTTCAGAGGAAATAGAAGGAATGTACACCTCCGCTCCAAGTTGCGAGGCTCTTTTTTCAATGAGTTTTCTCAAGAGAAAAAGTTTTCTTTCGATTTCGAAAGATTTTCCTTTTGCTCCAAGGATGAGGTGCTTTATATTTGGTTTTGTTTTCAATGCAGCTTGCCCCAGAGCTGAGTCATCAGTTGGAACATCGCGCCACATCAGAGGTCTGACCCCCATCTCCTTTGCTGAAGTTTCAGCAACTTCCATTATAATCTTCCCTTTCTCATTATGAGGCAGGAAAAAGACCCCAACTGCTACCTTTTCCCCACTCTCAAGATGAATCCCATTCTTACTGAGCTCTTTTATAAATATTTTCTCAGGAATTTGAGTTAGTATTCCAGCTCCATCACCCGTTTTGCCATCATATGATACCGCTCCCCTGTGAATGAGATTCTTCACTGAGTTTATACCTAACTCAAGAATTTTTCTGTCCTTTTTACCCCCTATATGAGCAACAAATCCTACTCCACAGGAATCCTTTTCTTTCAACCAATCCAACTTTCTATTTCCTCCTTATTGGAAAATTTAGAATGGTATAAAACTATTAATCAATTTGGACAATAAAGTAAAATAAATAAAAAATTATACCGCAATCTCCGCAATCTTGATGTCATCCCCTTGAGAGGAAATCTTTGTAAAATTTAATATTGATGAGTAGAGGGAGGAAATCCAAAGAATACAGCTCTAGAAGCTCTCAGAGCAAGAAAAAAGTCGGAGATCCAGCGACAAAAAGGATATTAGTTTCACTTTTTCTTGTCTTAGCTGGATTCGGAATATATATTGTTCGGGCTGGCTACATCTCAATGTTTTCTGAGGAGCTTAAAGAAAAAGCTAAAGCTCAGAGCAAAACTACGATTGTGATAAAAGGTAAACGAGGGAAGATATATGACAGAAATGGGAAATTGATTGCCAAAGATATTCCTTCCTACTCACTGTGGATGAACCCACAAACATTAAGAACAGATGAAGCTAAAAGAAAAAACATATATGAGATAGCAAAAATATTGAAGATAGATCAAAAAGAAATTTCAGATAAGCTCCAGAAAAAAGTACATTTTGTATGGATAAAAAGACAACTTACTGAAGATGAATTTAGGTCAGTAAAAAGAATAATTGAGAGATTTAGCAGGAATGAAGTTGGAGTCATAAAGGAATGGAAAAGGTTTTATCCTTACGGCGATGTAGTAGCACACATTACTGGGTTTGTAAATATTGATTCTGAAGGACTAGCAGGTCTGGAACTTTACTATGATAGAAAACTCAAGGGAAAGGAGATAAAACTAGCAGTACTGAGGGATGCTCTTGGAAGAATAATTATGAACTTCCCCCCAGATGAACCACCTCCAGGATATGACATCTACACCACTGTAGATATTGATCTACAACTTCTGCTCTTTGAGGAACTAAAGAATCAGATGCAGAATATGAAAGCTAAAGGTGCTTTTGCCATAGCTATTGATCCTAATACGGGAGAAGTTCTTGCCGGAGTTTCTTTACCGTCTTTCGATCCGAATTATCCCTCAAAATATCCAGAAAAATCAAGACAAGCGAAATTTTATCAATATGTATTTGAACCTGGTTCTGTGTTCAAAATATTTGTTGTAGCTAGTGCTCTTGAGAGTGATATAATATCACCAACCGATTCGTTCTTCTGTCATGAAGGCAAATGGGATTTCAAAAGCATAACAATCCGAGATGTTAAGAAGATAGGTTATGCTACTCCGCGAGAAATCGTTGCTCTCTCATCGAATATATGTGCGTCTCAGATCTCATTACTTTTGGGGAAAGAGAGGCTGTACAATTATCTCAAAAGGTTAGGATTCGGTTCGAAAACTGGAGTCGATCTGCCTGGGGAGGAATCGGGTTTACTTAGCCATTTTTCCCGCTGGTACGATGTTGACTTAGCAGTAATTGGGTTCGGCTACTTTATTGGGGTAACGCCTTTACAGATCGCAACTGCCTTCAGCTCAATTGTGAATGACGGGTATATCCTTCGACCATATATTGTCAGTAAAATAGTATCTCCCCACAGAGAAATAATCTACCAAGCAAAACCAGAATTCAGGGACAAAATCTTTTCAAAACAAACCTGTGAATTAATGAAATCATTTATGCGCGAAACAGTAATATCTGGAACTGGCAAAAGAGCAGAAATTCCTTTTTTCCTTTCAGCTGGAAAGACAGGAACTTCAAGAAAGCTAAAGAATGGAAAATATGTTAAAGAGTACATATCAAGCTTCATTGGGTTTTCTCCATATGAAGATCCTAAAATTGTTCTGTTTGTAGTTTTCGATGAACCTGAAGAAGCATATTATGGTGGAGAAGTTGCTTCTCCAGTGTTTGCATCAGTTGTCGAAAAATATCTATCTTCGCACTTACAATTTTCAATAAATTCAGAGAATAGTTATGATAAATCTTACAGTGGAACAAGCTCTCAAAAAGTTCTCCTCTCCAAGTTTTTAGATAGTCTACCTCAGGATAAATTGAAGGAAAAAAAAGTAACTATTAAAGGATATGGTTTTGTAAACCATGTAGAAGAAACCGAAGATGAAATAGTAATTCAACTTTCTCCTAATTGAACGTATGGTCAAGATTTTAGAAAATAAAAATTAAGAGTTAATGGATTTATAATTATAATTAAAGCTATGGAGTTTTTGTGGAGTGACGAAGAGAAATCTTTATTTTCTGAATTTGAAAGGCTCTGCAGAGAAAAAATAGAACCTAAAGCAGAAAAGCTAGATAGAGAACCTTCTCTTTCACTTATCCGTGAGAATTTGAATATTCTTGCTGATTTTGGGTATCTTGGAGCTCCGCTCCCCCCGGAGTATGGAGGATTGGGACTGAAGTGGGTTACATACTTTACTATGTCTGAGTATCTTGCTAAAGCCTGTGCTTCAACTTACCTTAGTGCTATGGCTCATACCCTCTTGTGTGCTAACTTCATAACTATGTTCGGAACAGAAAAGCAAAAGAGGAAATATCTTCCTGAACTTTCACAGGGTAAACTCATAGGAGTCCTGTGTGCCACAGAACCAGGTTGTGGGTCAGATCTTGCGGCTCTCAAAACAAAGGCAGTCAGAGATGGGAATTACTATATAATAAACGGTACAAAAGCCTATGCAACAAATGGTCCAATCGGTGACTTATTTATAATCTTAGCAAGATGTTCTGAAAACAGTCAAAATTCAGAGTCAGATAATAAAAATCCAAAATCCAAATATAGCGGAATTACCGCCTTCATAGTCGAGAGAGAAACTCCCGGGCTGATTGTTGGAACTCCCTATGACAAACTCGGATGCAGAGGCTCACCAACTTCTGACATCTTTTTGGATAGTGCTAAAGTCCCGGTTGAAAACGTACTTGGAGGGGTAGAAGGTTATGGGTTTAAACAGGTTATGAAAGTCTTTGATATTGGAAGAGTTGGGATGGCGGTTTATTCCTTGGGAATAGTTTCTGCCTGTCTTGAGGAAAGCATAAGATATTCAAAGGAGCGTTATACATTTGGCAAGCCTATAGCGGCATACGAAGATATAAACTTTAAGATTGTTGATATGCAGATTACTGTTGATATGGGGAGATCTATTGTTCTTCGCAGTGCATGGGCACACGATTCTGGATCAGAAGATGCCGGGGTTTTAGCTTCCTGTGCGAAGCTATTTATCGCCGAAAGAGCGACAAAAAATGCTTCAGATGCACTGCAAATCTTCGGTGGACTCGGCTACATAAAAGGAACCAAAGTAGAAAGATTATACAGAGATGTAAAACTTGGTGAGATTGGCGAGGGAACAAATGAAATACAAAGAAGAATCATTTTCAAAAGATTGACAAAGGAGTTCGGATACTCATAAACACAATAATAAACTGAAGCTTCAGATATTTCTGAACAACTGCTGCTACATCATTTAACATCTGGTTTGTTGGGAATCTAAATTGATAAGTATCCTCTCCCCTACACCATCTTTCGGTTATTTCCTGAGACGCTATCGCAGTTAAAGAGCAGGGATAAAGTTTCAATGATTTCCCAAATGTCGGGTCATCAAAATAAAAATATACAATAAATTCTTGGCTTTTATAATCCTGAAAGTAATCAGTTGTTGCTGAAGGAAATATTCCATCTTTGTAAAGCAAAGGTTCTAATCCATACTGGAAGTGTGGAGAATCACCTATACTAAATATGGGCTCAATAAACTTATCCTGATCCTTTATTCCCATAAATCCAGTTGGTACTTCAACTTCAACCGCCAAAAATGGCACTCCATCTCTGAATATCACAGATGGGAACAGAGATCTTAAATCATTGTTCTTCAAAAAATTATATAGATTTATCCTCAGAAAATCAGGGAGATCTATATTAGAATTCTGCAAAGGTAGTATAGATATGATATCAGAAATACCCAGATCATAAGTCCCATTCAGAGAATCTATAACTTTTTGAAACTCAAATTTTGAATTCATAAGAGGGGTGTAATCAGACCCACTCTTTATACTTACAAGATCTCCGTGCACACATATTAACTCATCCACACTTTTGCAACTTTCAAGATTCCTGAAACTGTCAGCTAGATCTTTTAATCCCTTGATCAAAAGAGAAATAGAAGTAGAGGGGTCAAAATACTTTTCTCTTCTGAACACCTCAGCTGAAGACGCCAAATTCATTCCTAATTTCCCGATATATTCTGGTTCTGGAAACAGTATTTTACCAATATCGACATCTTCATCAATCAATTTATGTCCATAAAAATAAAGGTTTATTGCTTTAATGATTCTCAGAATTGAGATCATAAATTTAACAGAGTCAATCCCGGTACACCCGCCAACAGAGGCTTGCGAAAAAATACCAAAGATATGAATTCTATCGCTGCAGAATTTGTGTTGTGTCTCTTTTGACGTAAGTTCATCTGCAACCTCTACTGTTTCATCATAAATTTTTATCCATTCGTTATAGAACTTTAACTTTCCTTTTTCAGATAAAGGGAAATATAGTTCTGACATTAGTAATCCGAAATCAGCAAGAAATAATCCAATTTTACCGATATCAGAGCGAGCTAATTTGAACACTTCTCGGGCTTTCTGATATATGCCAAATTTCAAAAATGCCTTACCTTCTTCAATTATGCAATTTTCATCTTCGGCACTACATAAAAATATCGTTCCGAGGTCTATAAAGTGTCCACCTGTATATAAATCAATAAGCTTTGGGATAAGACTGGGGGAGGTTACCGATATTGCCATATTCTTACCGTAAGGTAAAACAATTGAAAAATTTGTTGAGTGAAACACATATGACAATAGCAAATTTTCATCTTTGGGATTTTCTACATTTACATAGTACGTTTGACTTGCTGGGTAGATATATCCGCTGGCATATGATATATCATTTAGTTCAATATTTACATTACCAGAAAAGTTATCATCAATTTTTACCACTTCGGGAAATCTGAA
Organism: uncultured bacterium; assembly: GCA_938036315.1. GTDB lineage: Bacteria > Calescibacteriota > Calescibacteriia > Calescibacteriales > Calescibacteriaceae > CALHPK01. Next base: position 88,333 of record CALHPK010000002.1, read on the forward strand.
AGCTTTGGAAAAGAAGATCCTTTTTGAATAATATGGAATTTTTATAGAAAATGATGGGTCGGACTTCCAGATCAGCCCAGAACCTTCAGCCCAAATTAATACATCCTTTTCGTTGAATAAAGTAGTAGCTTTTCCCTTTACTTCTGTAAAAATCTCCTGTCGTGGATATAACTCAAATTTTTGTATAGCAATATCTTTAAGTATCACAAGATTATCAATTATCTTAGAATCATTTATAACATTATATATTCCAGTAGTTACAAAGGTGGAACTACCAGGGTAGATCTCAATTTTTAATTTATGCAAGATATCTTCTAAAATGATCTTATCTCCTGTTATATTTGAAACTGTTACCTTCTCAGGAAGATTTGTAAAGCTTAGATCTCGAAGATCTATAACTTCATACTCTTGGATGTCTCCAAGGTTTAAATTTGCATATGAAGTTGCAGTTATTACAAAAGCTTGAGAAATCTCCTCAGGGAAATAGAAGATAATCATACCATTAGAAAGCATTGGAGATAGATATCTTGTTTCTGGAATGACGACAAAGATATCTCCATGAAAAAGGAACGGCTCATAATTTCTGAAATAGAAGGTTTTTCTCTGCAATTTTTTGAGCACGACTTTAGCTTTTGTGTTTATCTCCTCTACCACAACAGCTGTGCTATACTCATCTTTTTCAAATAGAATTAGATCTCCTCTTTCTGCCTTTATTGAGAATATTCCTTTTCTGTCCGACACCGTGCTGATACGTTTATTTGTATTTTTTATATAAACATCTGGCTGAGGGTTTTCATCAAGAAGGATCACACCACCAAATTGATTTTCTCCCCCATCCTTTTTACAGTGAACTAAGGCGCTGGAAATGCTGATCAAAAGCCATAGCAAGAGCAAAAGTTTTAAAATTCTCATTGATTAAATATTTTAATACAATCAAGATATTTTGACCTAACTTTATTTCTGAATTTACTTTAGGGTATTGTCCATCCTGATCTGAGCTACTTGCTTACTCATTCTACACTCTAAGGTGGAATTTTCAAAGGAAAATATTGCAATTTCAATTTTTGCGAACGCCGACTTACAATTTAATTCGGGTAACTAAATATTCGGATAGCTAAAGTTTACAATTTCAGTAGTTTATTATATTTTTGAATTTTAAGCTATGAGGAAGGGTTTATTAACATCTTTACTTGGACTGATATTATGCAAGATATTAATCCACTTTTTTATGCTATATTCTATTTTGCATTCAGATAGCTCTGAGCTCCGCCAAATTACGAAATCGTTGGTAAAGATGAAAAGTTGGATAATTGATTTTGAGGAAGAGATTTTCGGAAGTACTGGTATAATCAGCAGGAAGGTAGGTAAAATTTACTTTGCAAGACCCCTGAATTTCAAAATAGAGTATTCTGATTCGGCTATTTTATCGGATGGGAAATATATATATTTCATCTTTGATAAAAAGAAAAAGGCTTATGTGAAAAATTTGGAAGAGAAGGTGTCTCAAGCATTGATCATTGAAATTTTAGCAGGTTCCGACTCTATCTTAAATTTCTTCACAATAAATAATCTAAAACAAAACATCTTCGAGCTGAAGCCAAAGGAGAACTCAATAAAAGATGTGGATAAATTGATAATATATTCACAAAGTATAGGTTTCCCAATTTCTCAGGTAGAAATACTATCTGCTAATGATCTTGGCGTCAGATTTAAAGTAACCAAAGTTCAATTTAAGGATGTGAGAATAAATTTTTCACTACCTGAAGGATTCGAAATAATAGACGAAAGAAAAAGGCAGTAATTATGTATGTCTGTCAGAAATGTGGCTTTTTAAGCCCAAGATGGTTCGGGCGCTGTCCATCTTGTGAAGAGTGGGATTCTCTAACCTATGAAGAAATAAAGAAAAAGAAAAGAGCCTATAAAAAGTCTGATGAGGATAAAAAACCTATGCACGTTCAGCAGATCCTATCTTTAGAAGATGAGGAAAGATTAAAATCTGGAATTTCGGAATTTGACAGGGTTTTGGGGGGAGGATTTATTCCAGGTTCAGTAGTACTCCTTGCAGGTGAACCTGGCGTTGGAAAATCTACCTTACTAATACAGGCATCGTTTTCTGTCTCACAGAACATTCCAGTAATGTACGTATCATCTGAAGAATCAACAACACAAATAGCTACAAGATTGAAGAGAATTGCCAGTTCAGGTTTTGAAAAATCAAAATTATATATCCTGTTTGAGGACGATATTGAAAAGGTTTTATCTTATGCAGAAAAAACATTGAAGGAGCGGGGTCTACTCATATTAGATGCTATACAGAGTTTCTATACTGCTGAGATAGAATCCGCCCCAGGGACGGTATCACAGGTCAGAGAGACTGCATCGAAAGTAATTAGGTTTGCAAGATATACAAAAATCCCAGTCATAATTGTCGGACATATAACAAAAGAGGGAATAATAGCTGGACCAAAGACACTGGAACATATGGTAGATGTGGTACTATATCTTGAATCTGAGGGGATGTGGAGAGTTATAAGGGCAACAAAAAATAGATTCGGTTCTACTGGTGAGATGGGAATCTTCACAATGACAGGAGCTGGGCTAAAAGAAGTACAAGATCCAACCTTGGTGTTCTTTCACAAAGATTCTTTATCAGTTCCTGGGTCAGCTTTATCTGCAATCATTGAAGGAACGAGGGTTTACATAGTTGAGATACAATCTTTAGTTTCAAAGACGCATTACTCATTACCCAGACGCTTTTCTCAAGGATATGATATATCACGCCTGAATACACTTATTGCAGTGCTTGAAAAAATAGTTGGTCTTTCTTTGTGGGATAAGGATGTGTTTTTAAATGTAGTAGGGGGAATTCAGATTTCTGATGTGGCTTCAGATTTAGCAGTTGCATCAGCTGTACTAAGTTCATATTATGGGATTCCTCTTGAAGGTAAGGTTGCTATAGGAGAAATAGGACTTTTAGGTGAGGTAAGACCTCCGTCTGTACCTGATGTTAGATTTGCAGAAATTTCTCGGCTGAAGCGAGCTGAAGTTATAACTGGGGAAATAAATCAAAAGATTGTTAGCCCTCTGAAGGTTGTTCAAATTTCATCCATCAAAGATTTAGCAGACTATATTCTGAAAAAACAATGAATCTGAACTTTGAGTCTATATATAGAATATGAAAATGGATATAAACCACCGTTTTATGTGGCGGGTAAGAGCTTTTTCTTTGATTGAAATTCTCATAGCAATTGCTATTTTGGCTGTTCTAGCATCTTTGGCAATTCCACAGTACAGAAAATTTGTGTACAAATCAAGGCAGACAGAAGTTAGGGTAATCCTCCCAGCAATAGCTCAAGCTCAAGATCTGAGGGAAAATGAGAAGGGGACATATATAACGTGTGGTTTTTACCCTTCTGCTGGTGATGTAAGTAATACAAAACAGATATGGCCAGAACCCAACTGTTTTTCGGAAAATCTCCATTTTTCTCCCAAAGGGGGAACATACTGTGTTTATGCAGTGGCAGCTGGCGATTTTTCTACACGTCCGCTGGGAGTTTTTCCTACTGACGGACAAGAGATAACCCCAACTCCAGGAATTGACATAACAGTGATAGCAAAATGTGATATAGATGGAGACGGAAAGTATGCATACTTCACAATAACAGATGAATCGACCGAAATAAAAGGTCCATTCGGCGATGATTTTTGAAAAATTATAAAAGTCTGGAATTTAAAGTATAACCTATTTACTTGATCTGAGATTAGTTATAAAATTGTTCTAGCACAGCTTATCTATGAAGTTGAAGAAGATATCTGAAGTGAAATATTTGATTGAAAAATCTGGAGATATGAATACTGATGCGGTAGTCTTTGCAAGTGAGAAAATACTTCCTAAAATACTTGAAGATAAATCTTTGGAACAACTTATAAATGTTGCATCTTTACCGGGAATAGTTGGGAATGCGGTGGCGATGCCAGATATACACTGGGGGTATGGTTTTCCGGTGGGTGGGGTGGCTGCATTTGACGTTAATGAAGGTATAGTAAGCCCCGGAGGGGTCGGCTTTGACATAAACTGCGGAGTCAGACTTCACCTTACAAATCTACAATACGAAGACATAAAAGAGAAAATAGAAGATATTGTAAACTGGGTATTCAAGCTGGTTCCTGCTGGTGTTGGTCTATCTGGACATATCAAGCTTGGCAAAACTGAAATGAAAAAAGTTGCTGAGCAAGGGGTCAGATTTGTCATCCAAGAACTCGGATATGGCTCTCCAGAAGAAACAGAAAGCATAGAATCCTTTGGCTGTATCGAAGGGGCTGATTTTTCCACAGTCTCAGAAAAGGCATATGAAAGAGGAAGGGATCAACTTGGTACAGTTGGTTCTGGGAATCATTTTATTGAAATTGGAGTAGTTGATAAGATATTCAGAAGTGATATAGCCAAAAAATGGGGTTTGAGGGAAAACCAGGTAACAGTTCTAATTCATTCTGGTTCAAGGGGATTTGGACATCAGATATGTGATGACTACATCAGGGTGGCTCTACGCTGGTGCGAGAAAAATAGGATTTCACTAAAGGATAGGCAACTTGCTTTTATGTCAATAAAGTCACAGGAAGCTAAGGGCTATATATCTTCGATGAAGTGTGCAATAAACTACGCTTTTTCAAATAGGCTCATAATTGCTCACTTTACTCGTGAAGCTATAAAAAAAGCTCTGAATATATCCGATCGAGACCTTGACTTTAAGCTTCTTTATGATGTGGCTCACAATACGGCAAAAATAGAAAAGCATAAAGTTAACGGTAAGGAAGTTCAGGTTATCGTTCATAGAAAAGGGGCAACTCGTGCATTCCCGCCATGGCACCCAGAAGTACCAGAAAGATACAAGGAAACGGGACAACCTGTTATTATTCCGGGTGATATGGGGAGGTACTCCTTTTTACTCGTTGGGACGGAGAAATCTATGGTTGAGAGTTTTGGTTCGACGTGTCATGGAGCGGGCAGGATGATGTCAAGAAATCAGGCGGTAAAAATAGCAAGGGGCAGAAACATAACAAAAGAATTAAAAGACAGAGGTATAATTGTTAAAGCTCGGGAGGTTCACCTTCTTGCTGAAGAGATGCCGGAAGCATACAAAGATGTATCTGATGTTGTTTCTGTTTGTGAAGATGCAGAACTTTCTCTTGTAGTTGCTAGATTAAAACCTCTGGGTGTAATAAAAGGATAAGCAACAGTAGTAAAGTAAAAGGGAAAGGATAAGTAGCAGCTTGTAAATATGAGCAGACAGAAAGGTGAATAGATCAGTCGTTTATTTGAGAAGCAAGAAAATTCTGGATCCCAATTTTTTCTATCTGATCAAGTTGTGATTCTACAAGGTCAAGATGGGATTCTTCATCTTTCAGGATTGACTCTAATATTACTTTTGTTCCGTTATCATTAAGATCTTGGCAGACTTTTATTGCTCTGTTATATAAGTTGACTGCATACTTTTCTGCTTCAAGGGATATTTTGAGTATAGATAATGGGTCTTTTCCTATTTCCATCTCTTTCAATTTTATTCCGTAAACTTCTCCTCCAAGGAACAGAATTCTTTCTATGTGTTTTTCGGCGTGGTGCATTTCTGTTTTTGCTCTTTCCATAAAGATGTTATGGAGCTTTTTATAACCCCAGTTAGCGAAGAGTTCAGCTTGTACAACATATTGTATTATTGCGGTAAGTTCATCAGAAAGAAGTTCATTCAATATTTTTACTATTTCTTGATTTCCTTTCATTTTTTATTATGGCGCCCCCGAGGGGATTTGAACCCATGTTTCCGGATTGAGAGCCCGGCGTCCTCGTCCTGGCTAGACGACGGGGGCAACCAATCTTAAAAACCAGAATCTTAAAAACCAAAACCTAACTAAACTAACTAAAGATTAAGCGTTTAGATTACATATATTAGATAATCAGAAAACTTGTTTCACTTTAATACAGAGCGAGCTCGCAAACCAAATACCAAAAGCGCAATCAAATCATTCGCAATCTGATTCGTAGCTTCCTTCCACTGCGGCGCATCATGTCTGAGCTGAGTCAGATCAAAATCTTGTTGAAAGATCTTTTCTCCAGTAAGCTCACACCCATCCAGATATTTCGTATTAGATGGCTGTAGCTCGACTTCTTCTTCAAGCCTATATTTTTTAATGTACGTCTCGTAGGTGTATCCGTTAACCCTTTCTATAACAAACGGTGCGAGAACAAAGCTCATATACATATCATACTTAACCTTATCTATCTCCCCAGATTTTACAGCACCTGATAAAGTCTTTGCATACTCAACTATAATTGAGCAATTATCAATATCAATTGCACCGTTGAGAACCATACCGTTTTTATCTCTGAACAGGATATATGGAATATTCTTGAGGCCGATTCCTAAAAGTTCTCCGATGCTTGCTGGCATAACATCATCTGGATACTTTGAGAACCAATGAGTAGTAATTCCCATAAGATAGGTTGTCAGAGGTTCAAGCCAATCCCTTGCTATTGAAAGAGATTTACCATCCCTGTAAACGTCCTTGAACCTATCCCCATCACCACGAGAGACATACCACTTTTTCACCCAATCCTTATAAACAATAAGAGCAAGAGTTTTGTCAGGAACCCCTACAGAATTAGGGATAAGCGGAGAAATCTTGCCAATAAGAACTTCTTTAATTAATTCTTTAATTAATTCTTTACTAAGCTGAGGAATCTCTCGCCAATTAAGAACTTTTTCAATTAATTTTTCTACACTTTCAGATGCAAATAAACCGAAATCAAACCTTTTCCATTTTATACCTTGAGCAACATATAGTTTCCAGATCGGGATATTCCCAAGCTGTGTTATTACTTCTGCGTAAAACTCGGTGGCTGAACCTGCGTAAGTTATGCTTCTGACAAATGGGAAAGAAGAATCAATATTATCTTCATAAAATTTATTTGTGATAACTAAGAAATTAGATGGATCTTCTGTTACTCCTTTATCGTAGAGCTTGTTGTTTTCTGTGTTTCCTGCTGTTATGGCTCTATAGTAGAAATTTCTTGGAGCTTCAATTTCTATTGCGAACTGAGTTCCAGCTTGTTCTTCGTAAACCCACTTGCCATTATCATATTTCAATTCAGCAGGTAAAATTAAATCCCGTAGTGGAACAGGATTTGCGTCCTTGACTCCCATAATTTTGCATACATTAATTCTTAAAAAGTTCGGAATGCCTGACACTTCTGTAATTGCTCCTCCCGAAATACTTAAGATAGCATTCACAATCTTGATAATATCGAATTCACCGTCAGCACCCACTATATTTACCCAATTATTTTGCTCCTGACAGTTAAATTTCTTTCCTCCATCTTTTAGAACTGAAACAATCTGATCCGCGGTTTTATCAGAAAATCCTGCAGGTAATTTCAATTCTCCAGTAGCATCTTCACCCATAAACTTATTTTGGTATTGAGAATCTAAATTAAATCTTAATGCCATTTTATCTTTATTCCAGCATACCAAATTTGGGTCGTTCTGAGCACACGGATTCTTGAAAAAGTAGTCCAACCCATCACTAGCCCATGTCAAAGCCCTTGAGATATTCGAAGGGATAGCTTTCCAGTAGGTTTCACCGCCCTGCACAAATCTTAAGAAATTAGGAGCTTCGTTAATTCCTAATGTTCCTGGAAGCCTTCTTAAAAATCCTGGAATATCACCTTGAAGATCTTCGAGAAGCCGACTCGCATTTGTTATTATAGCCTGTATGTCAAGCATCCAGTCATGAGCATTTATGACATTGAACAAAGCAGAGACAAGTTGAGATACAGAGCCGAGAATAGTAATTAGATCCCACCTCAGCTCTGTTCCAGCATTAAATCTGACGTTAATAAGATTCCCAATCTTTGCTACAAATGGGACAGTAATTTTCATAACAAAGTTTTTGTCACCTTTTTCAATATAGTTTGATGTTGCAACTGAAACTTCTTGCATAAGCGTGGTGATTTCCTCTCTTTTAAGTCCTACAAGTCCTAGCAGTGTATCGATGACATTAGTTTGCTTGGTATCAATTCTTACTACAGGTGAAGATCCAATTGCTGGTGCTCCACAGATTCCACCAAGCTGTTCCCTTAGTAGACCACAAGCAGTTGAAAGTGCCCCATCTAACTTCTTGAAGAGTATCAATGTATTTGTTAGGGTAACAAGAGCGTTTAAAGTAAGTTCATTTTTGTATGTTTGAAGTTCATCTGAACATCCATCTTTTCCACAAACCATAGTTCTTATCTTTTCAAAATCTCCCTTCTGAATTAGAAGAGCCAGCTCATCTCCATAGGTAGCAGTGGTTTTCCCATCTTGTTGAGTAACCTTGATCAATGGTTGAGAAGTAACATGGTCATGTTTATCTTTACCACATGAGAAAAGGATAATAAGAGATAAGCTAAGAAGAGCTGCCGTAGATGAAAAAAGATACTCTCTCCCTAATTTCCATATCTTATTCATTATTATTATTATTTTATCCATTGGTTATACCTCCTGCTATTTATTTATTAATTATCAAGCTATCTATTTATTAATTATCAAGTTTACTAACTACAAATTTAATAAAAATTTTACAAATTTCCACTATAAGAAAATCTTTCAAACTTGTTTTCCATAATTTTATAACTTAAAACAGCTTTGAAGGGGTTTCCAATTTACACCGGGGTTTCCAATTTACACCGATGTAGTAAAGAAGTGTAAGAGGTATTTAAACGGGGATTTTTTAGATCTATTATTTCTTATTTTGTGCTATGGTTTGAGCAATTTGATTAGCTATTTTTTGGACTTTTTGAAAAATCTTTTCTATATCTTCATAGCATGCAATTGAATTTGCTTGAACAAATTCTGGGTCATTCTCAAGTAGAGAAATTGAGGCTTCGTTTATTTTGTATATGTCAGTAAGTTTTATTTTTCCTTCAATGAACATCTTAACTGCTACATCATTTGAGGATACGAAAATACAAGGGAATGGATCGCCTAGCTTAGCACATCTCCAGCCAAGCAGAAGCGACGGAAACTTATCGAAATCTGGATCAAAGAAACTCAAGGTCTTACTCCACACAGTAGGTATTTCAAATGGAGCATCCTCAACTTCTGGATAAAGCATTGCGTACATAATCGGTATCCTCATATCTGGGTAATAGCAATTCATAATTGTTGCTCCATCCTTTAATTCTACCGCTGCGTGGACTATTGCTTCAGGATGGATTTTTACAAAAATGTTATCTGGATCTAGAGAAAAAAGATAATGTGCTTCTATCACTTCAAAAGCTTTGTTAGTAAGAAGCGCGCTGTCGATTGTTATTTTCGCACCCATTTTCCAGACTGGATGTTTGAGAGCATCTTCCAAGGTTGCTTTCTCCATAGCCTCCTTTGATGAGCTGAAAAAGGGACCACCAGACGCAGTTATATAGACCCTCCTTACCAGATTCCTATATGGCTCAAGAATCCTCCAAAGAGAGGAATGTTCGCTGTCAACAGGAATTATTCTTGCCTTAGTTCTTTCTGCAGTTGAAAATAGAAGTTTCCCACCGCACAAGATTGCTTCTTTTGAAGCGACAGCTACTATCTTCCCATTCTCCACAGCTTTGAAAACTGGCTTTGTTGATTCAAAACCTGGAATCCCGACAACTATAAAGTCAACATCCTCAAGCTCAGCCATCTGATCTGGAGGCACATATTCAAAATTAAATGAGTCAAGTTTTGATTCTAATTCTGTTCTTTTATCTTGAGATATCCACACATACTTTGGTTTATATTTTTTTATCTGCTGAGCAAGCTCCTCTGCATTTTTCTGGAGTGCTAAGGCAGTAACTTCAAATCTATCTCTGAACAAGTCAATGACCTGAAGGGACTGTTTCCCGATTGAACCTGACGATCCTAAAATAGCGACTCGCTTTTTAGATATTCGCATATGTAAAAATTATGAATTTACTTGATCCAAAGTAGGATGACAGAAATGCAAACAGAATGTACTAATTTGGAATATGATAGAGCCTAACAAAATTTAGCTGATCTTTTTTAATTTTTGCAAAAAGAATAAAGGCCAAAGATGGGATTATTGGATATATCATTGGGGGGATATCTATTTTTATATTCTTCTTGAGGATATTTTTATATTCTGTATTATGTTTCGTAAGCCAACACAAAAAGAGCTGATTTATCTTGGGATCATAATAATTTTTTACATAAGTGCTCTGATATATACTATTGTTAACGATCTTTCTATAAGCTCGCTATACAAATATGGTCTTTTACAACCCAAAGGTATAGCTGGAGAAGATGCAAGATTAATAGAAATAGACACTCCACTTTCATGGAACATTCCTCAGGTAATATGGTTTATTTTTCTAAAGGGATCAGCAGTTTTAGTTGAACTTTTCCAGTATTGGGTGATTGGGATACTTATTGCTGCAGGGCTTGTTGTCTTTGTACCGTGGGAGAGAGTGAGGGAGAAGATGGGCTACGGGGGATTATGGAGTATTTTTCTATCAAGTATTGCTGGTGCGGTTATTCCAATATGCTCTTGCGGAATAGTTCCTGTTCTTGTAGGTATGATACAAGCGGGTATACCCTTGGGGCCAACGATGGCGTTTCTTATTGCAGCGCCCATGCTCAATATCCCTGCAGTTTTTATGACAGCTGGGGTCTTAGGATGGAAATTAGCTATCGGAAGAATTGTTGGGACATTTTTCATTGCACTGGGAGTTGGAATTGTTTGCTCGTACTGGCAGAAAAAGGAAAGGATATTAAGAAGATTCGTAAAATTTTCGTTTACTCCTAATCTTTCGCCCGAGCTTCGGGAATTCGCTATCAAAGTAGCAATTGCCCTTTCTAAAGCTGATAAACTTCCAGCAGATAAGCTTGCTCCAGGGGAAGAGGACAAACTCTATCTTTTAGCTGAAGCAGGAGTACTCGACCGCAGTGATGATGGATTATGGTTCTTACCCCAAACCTCGTCTGTAGAAGCAAATGTTGCAGAAGCATGCTTTATTCTTCCTACAGGTGAAATCTCATTAAATTTGAAGGGAAGGTTCACAAGACTATTTCAGATTGCATGGGATCTTTTTCTTCAGTTGAACTACTATCTGATTCTTGCGGTTATTATTGCTGGGGCTATCAAAGTAATCGTGCCAACTACTGTTGTTGTAAAGCTTGTTGGGGGAGAGAGTTTAAGCTCTGTATTGGTTAGCTCTTTAGTTGCGGTTCTGGCCTATGTCTGCACTTATGTTGAAGTACCAACTGCTCTAGCACTAATTCACAAAGGTATGGGAGGCGGTGCAACGCTAGCATACTTACTCGGTGGCCCCGGACTTTCTCTTCCATCTATAGCAATGCTTTCAGGAGTGTTTAAACCAAAAGTATTAATGCTTTACATCAGCATAAGTTTCATCGGTTGTGTGCTTTCAGGATATATTTACAATTTGCTCTTGTAATTGTAAATATCTGTATTTTTGCTCTCCAATTCTGATATTTATAAAAAATAAAAATATGTAAATGTAAAAAGTCCGTATAAATAAAGGAGGGGTATAAATTATGGGGATAGATAACAGAACTATAAGGATTTTTATGCTTCCTCAACGATTCCCCTGCGGACCGCAGTCCTCTTGTTGTGGTCCCATAGGACAAACAGAAGAAGAAATACAAAGCCTCAAAGATGTTATTGAAAAGGAGCTGGATGCAAAAGTTGAAGTAATAGATGTAACAAAAGGTCAAGATATGAAGAATTATCTCCAAATTGTAAGGCTTGTTCGCTCAATGGGTTTCCAGATCTTACCGATTATCACTCTTAACGATGAAATTGTTTCTGTTGGGATGCCAGAACAACTACACCAAGCAATTTTAGCAATCAAGGAAAAAATGAGGAAAAAGGAGGTAATGTAAATGCCAATATATGAATATATTTGTGTGGAATGCGGTGAAAAAACAGAAATATGGGCAACTATATCTGAGAAAGAAAAGGGACTAAACATTGTTTGTCAGAAGTGTGGTAGCAAGAATATGGCACAGGTATTCAAGTTTGGGGGTATCTCCTGCGGTAGCAGTTCTAGAAGGGAAGGAAACGGCAATTCTTCACCGACTTGTTGTGGCTCGCAAGCTGGCCCTGGCTGTTGCGGATAAAAAGATAAAATCAATCATTTTCTCAACTTCAATTTTAGCAAAATAGGAGGAGTTACAAGCGAGAGCCAGTCTCTAACCCTAATTTTTGTATAACCTAATTTATGATCCGGGTATATCTTTGATACTCCGACTTCGCACACCTTATACCTTTCCAATGCTCTATACAAAAGATAGATTTCAAGACCATATTTATCTAACCATTTCTGGTTTAAGCTGTCCCAAAGTTCTTTTATAATCGAGGTTCTAATTGCGCGAAAACCATTAGCGGTATCTGTTAACTTTTTACCAGTTGTCACCCAAAATACAAAGGGATGTATCCATTTTGTTCCTATTATTCTTAAAAAGGGAGTGTTTCCAAATCTCCCCAAAAACCTTGACCCCTGAACAAAATCACAACCTGAAAATATGGGCTCCAACAGAAGAGGAATCTCTGAAGGATCATCTTTATCATTTCCAGCCATAATAACTATGATATCAACTTTATCAATAAGATAGGAGAAACCATCTCTTATACTTGCTCCAACTCCCATCCTCCTTTCATGCCTTATCGTTTTAAAATTCTTCGATAGAAATTCATACGTACCATCATCTGAGCAATCATCTACAAACACTATCTCATCAAGGAAATCAACCTTCCTTATTTTCTCCGCCACGTTGAAAATCTTAGGGACCTCATTGAATGCCGGAATAACTATCCCAACTCTTTTCCCTTTATACATCCTTAATTTCTTTATATTAATTTCTCTGTATATTTTATTTATACTATAATTTTAATCTATATTGCGTTCTATCTTCATTTTACTATATCGTCACGTATATTTCATTTTATTTTATTCTTTTACCTTTTCTTTTTCATTTTCATTTTCATTATGTTCTTGCAATAGGATGCCAAGGTAACACCAACAATCACTTGTTAAGCCTTAATGTAAAAGATTTCTCCCAAGTGAAAGATTTCTCCCAAGTGAAAGTTTTCTCCCAAAACGCATAAGACAAAAGAAGTAGTAAAATAAGAAGGTAAAATATTTTCTCTTTAAATTTTTTCAATGGAGAGCTTATTCCCTTTATACTTAACATTTGATGATATCCTGATAATGCCGAACTACTCCGAGGTGCTCCCGCATGAGGTAGATATTCAAACCAAACTCACCCGCAGAATAAGTATGAAAATCCCTATAATCTCAGCTGCAATGGATACCGTCACCGAAGCAGATATGGCTATAGAACTCGCTAAAATGGGGGGAATAGGTATTATTCACAGAAACCTAACCATCCAGGAACAAGTGAGAGAAGTCGAAAAGGTCAAAAAATATAGTTCATGGATAATAACCTCTCCTGTATTTGTCGATGAAGAAACAACAGTTGGAGAAGCAATAGAGAAGATGAGAGAAAAGAATATATCAGGTCTTCCAGTCGTTAAAAATGGATACCTTGTCGGAATAGTCACAAGTAGAGATCTTAGATTTGAGTCTACCAAATCAAAAAAGATCAAAGAAGTAATGAAGCCAAAGGAAAAGCTTATAGTAGTAAAGGAGGAAGATAAGATATCTCCCGAGAAAGCAAAAGAGATAATGCATGAACACAAAATAGAAAAGCTCCCCATAGTAGATTCTGAGTTCAGATTAAAGGGGCTGATAACTTTAAAAGATATAAGCAAATCCGAAGAAAATCCTAACGCCCTCAAAGATTCGTCAGGACACCTTGTAGTAGGGGCCGCAATCGGAACCGGTGAAAAAGAACTTGAAAGAGCAGAACAACTTATAAAAGCAGGTGTAGATGTGTTAGTCATTGATTCAGCACACGGACACTCCAGATGGGTGATAGAAACATTAAAAAAGATCAAAGAAAAATTTGATATTGATGTTATAGCAGGAAATGTAGCAACACAAGATGGAACAAAAGCTCTCCTGGAAGCAGGTGCCGATGCAATCAAAGTCGGAGTAGGACCAGGTTCAATATGCACAACAAGAATCGTCTCTGGAGTAGGTGTACCACAGATCTCGGCAATATTGGAATGTAGCAAATTAACCCAAAAATATGGAGTCCCATTAGTTGCAGATGGAGGGATAAGGTATCCTGGAGACATAGTGAAAGCATTGGTAGTTGGAGCAGATTCAGTTATGCTTGGAAATATGCTTGCCGGAACAGATGAAGCTCCCGGAGAAAAAGTCCTAAAAGATGGGCGCCCATACAAAGTATACAGAGGAATGGGCTCAGAAGATGCTATAAAAGATGGTATGCAAAAGGGGGTAAGATCAAGATACCTCTCGCAAGATGATATACTCCCAGAAGGCGTTGTGGGACTTGTTCCATATAAAGGAACCGTCAGATTCATTATTTCAAATCTAATGAAGTCACTACAGGTTGCTTTTGGTTACATAGGTGCCAAAAACATCAAAGAGGCAAGACAAAAAGCAAGAGTAATTAGGATTACAGAAGCAGGATACAAAGAATCACATGTTCACAGCGTACAAGTTCTCAAGGAAACCTTTCCATTCGTTGAAAAATAACTCCCTTTTGTAAGGTTAGCACCTTCCGAATTTTTTTTGAATCTCATCAAAGTCAATCTTTATAACTGCTGGTCTACCGTGGGGACATCTTTGGTTTGGATCAAAATCTTCTAAGATTTTAGCAACATCCCAAACGCTCAGATTATCTCCTTTGCGAATAACAGTTCTGCAAGCCAAACTTGCCAGAAAAGAATTGACTTTACTCTCAGTAAAACCGTCAGAAAATTCCTCAAAAAACTCTGCAAGTTCAACCCCTGCTAAGTAATAAGGTATAGAAAAGATCTTCAATTTTTCTCCATCAACATCAAATTCTATTCCATAAGACTTAAATTCATCCTTCTTTTCTATAATCTTCAGAAGAACTGTCTTAGGAACAGATAGCTCGTATGGGATAACAAACTTTAATTTCTGAACTTGAGATGAATCCTGTTTATTATTTTCAAATTTACTTTTGAGCTGACTGAAAAATTTCCCTTCATAATAAGCATGCAGATCAACTATATATATTTCTTCTTCCCACTCAACTATTGCGAATATTCCTTTTACTACCTTAAGAACATTGGGTGAAGACCTAAGTAGTGTATTCATCACTCCCGGTGGATATTCCTGCTTTTTTTGCCGCTGAACATAATCTTGATCTTGAGATATCTCACCTGACTCAGTACTTTTGCTTTTGTACATCTCTGAGACTTTATTGTCTGAGTAATTTGAAAATTCACCCTGCCCTACTTCTGTTTTTTCTCTTCTAAATCTATGTCTTATGGCCTCCTCTATAGCTGTCATTACAATTTCTCTTACTTGTGAAGGAGACCGCCATCTTATCTCTGTCTTTGTGGGATTGACATTTACATCGTAAAACTGGGGGGGACAATTTATAAAGATGATGAAATCGGAATTTCTAAGAAAGCCGAATTTCCCTATTGCCGAAAAAACTGTTTTATCTTTTATATATCTTCTATTTACGAACAGCCACTTACCAATTCCCACTTTTTCCCTCCAAATAATTCCTTCCAAGGTTATATTACCAACATCAAACATAATTTCGAATCTATCTTTATCAACTGCGGTAGTGCCGAAGATTGACAGAAGTGTTTCAGATAGAGTTCTCCCAGCCTTGAGATTAAAGAGCACATCTCCTCCTTTTATGAATTTGAGATTTATCTCTGGAATTGCTAAAGCATATCTTGAGACGACATCGAGCACATAAGATAGTTCAACGTTATCGGATGACAAAAATTTTTTCCTTGCCGGGGTATTGAAGAACAGATCCTTGACAAGGATAGAAGTTCCGGGTTCTATATATATTTCCTTTATTTCTTTTACCTTACCTCCTTCTACGGAGACTTCTGTTCCGAGCTCATCTTCTTTTCTTTTAGTCCTGAGTATGACTCTTGAAACCGCTGCAATAGAGTGGAGGGCTTCACCTCTGAAACCAAAAGTCTTTACAGAATAAATATCTTGTTCTGTTGATATTTTACTTGTTGCGTATCTTTTAAATGAGTTCAAAGCATCAATTTTGCTCATCCCCTCACCGTCATCAACAACCAATATATTTTCCTTCCCATTATATATAATCTCTATTTTTTGCGCTCCGGCATCGAGCGAATTTTCCACAAGTTCTTTAATAACTGATGCCGGTCTCTCAACGACCTCGCCAGCAGCAATAAGATTCGCCACCCTCTCAGGTAAGACTCTTATCTTTCCTTGGGAAGACATCATTATTATAAAAATAATTAATCTCTAATAACCCACTCCATCAATATTACATCAGCTTACTTTATTAATATTACACTGATTCATTGGTAATACTAAAATTATACAAATTGTCAGGCTTGTATTGCTAGGCAATGTAAAATCAAACTATGTAAAAAGTTCATTAAAAAGATTCCTAAATATCTGGATGTAGTCCTCTTGTCCGGCTTCAACTCTGTCCATCTTCTCTTCAAGTTCATTTGTGTACTGTTCGGAAGTGTATATAGAAAATTTTCGGTGATTTTTGAGATAATTGTATACCTCTTTACCGAGTTTTGTTACTATCAAATATCCATTCCTTTCTATGCAGTATCCTCTATCAAGAAGAGTTTTGATTATATATGCCCAGGTGGAAGGTCTTCCTATACCTTTTCTTTTCATCTCATCTATCAGGCTTCCCTGAGTATAAGGCGGGACCGGGGAATCGAAACTGAACTTAAAATCATAAGTTTCAACGACTATCTTTTTCTTCTCAAGTAATTCTTTTGTGAAGTTAGCTATCGGGAAAAACAAAACTTTATTCCATCCATCCTCTATAATTTTAAGATTGATCTCAGATTCTTTCTCTACAGACATTTCTTCTCCATTTGCTTTCCAACTTGCAGAGACCAAAATTTTTCCTCTCAATACTTTCAGTGGTATCATTTGCGAAGCCATAAACCTTGTGAATATAAGTTCATAAAGCTTTATAGCTTTTTCAGAAATAGATATGTTCCCTACCTTTGCTGAGATCAAAACTTCATCTGGCGTCAGATTTGACGAAGGTCTTATACATTCGTGAGCACCCTCACCCTCCCAAGCTCTCGGGACAAAAAATCTACTTCCAAAATTCTCAGAAATGAAGTCCCTGGCTAGTGAAATTCCGACGTCTGACACATGATGAGAATCTGTTCTATGATATGTTATAAGACCTGCCTCAAACAAACTCTGCGCTAAATTCATAGTTTCTGGAGCTGAGAACTTCAGTTTCTGCGATGCTTCCTTTAGCATCTCAGCAGTGTTAAAGGGAGCTGGGGGGTTAATCACTACCTCTTCTGTATCTTTGAGCTCAACTTTAATCAGAATCTTTGAGTTTTCTAATCTAATTTTTTCATCTTCTTCTTTTTTTCTTTTTCTTCCCTTCAATTTTTGTAAAGATTTACTTACTTTTCTGGCAAACTCTCTATCTTCAATTTTTATGATATCTGAGATACCATTAGCGGTTTTAAATTTTAACACACCTATTTTTTCTTTCATTTGATTTTCTCTCTCTATGAGCCATTTCAGAACTGGTGTCTGAACCCTACCTGCTGACAACCATATCTTGTCATAACTTTTCTGAAGATTTTCACTCATCACAAAACCAACCCATCTATCAGTTACTCTTCTTACAATCTGTGCCTTCACGAGTCCATAATTTATATCTCTTGGTTTCTCAAGAGCATTCAGGATAGCTTTTTTTGTGACCTCATGATATTCAACTCTTCTTATCTCTTTTTTGTATTTCGGGAGCATCAGATATATATCCCAAGCTATCTTTTCCCCCTCGCTGTCCGGGTCTGTAGCTATGAAAATGGAGTCAGCTTCCAGACAAATTTTTTGTATTGCCTTTACAACTTTTGTCTTGTCATCATATTCTTCGGATTGGCAGTATGGGCATCTTTTTTCCTCAAAAAAATGCTCCCCGCATCTTCTACACCTTTTTATAGGTGAGTAATAAGGGATGAAAAGCTCTTTCAGATCCTCATTAATAACTTCCACACCGTAGAAATTTTGTTTTTCATATCCTCTTTTTTGTGGAGAGAATGGCAGATCATATATATGTCCTCCTGATGCTATCAAAGTTATGTTCAGATCTCCTTTTGATACCTCCCAAGCTTCGGCAAAATTGCCATTTTCTCCGATGGGTACTTTCCTTTTCATCGGCTTACCTATTAGCTTGGCAATGGTTCCGGCTTTGTTTGGAGACTCAACAATAAACACTGCAGTTTTGGGCGGTTTTACAGCTTTCAGATCCGCACCAAGTGGATTTTCATGCAATTTCATAATGAGTCTTATCTTCTCCCTATCTCTATCCACCTCTTTTAGAATTTTCTCAAGCTCTACTTCTTCGAAATTCTTGAAATTAACATCAACGAGATCGATTTTAAGGCGCTTTTTAAGCTGTACGAAGGCTTTCTTATCATCCACTATGAGTATAGATAAACCTTTTGATAACCCTTCTATATACAATCTCGAGGTTCTTCCAGTTGCTTGAATGTAAGCCGATGAATCAGCAACTATTAACCTAAACTTGCCATCACCTCCAACCCTTAGGGGGACATCTTCTGACATTCTTATTTTCTGAAGGATCTGTGGGTTCGAGATGCTCTCTTCAATAAATTTCTTTATACTTTCAAATCTTTCTTTTATGGCGGGATATCTATCTATATCATCTTTACGCATACCGACGTATCTTCTCAATGATTCTATGAATGAATAGATTTTTCTTCCATTGCCTAAAACGGAACGAATCGAAAATAAAACCCCGAGCATTTTCGAGGGTTCGTCTATCTCTTGAATTGAAAAAATAAATCTTGGAACTCCAGCAAAGATGGCATATCTTACGGTATCAGGCATATCTATCCCTCTGCAAAGTGGATTCCTCAGCGATGAGATTCCTATAACTACCTGAATTTCTTCATCTCTAAATTTGCGCTGATTCTCATCCTTGAATTCTTCATACGTAACCGCGTTTATGTGTCTCCTCATTAGGAAAGATTTTAGTTCATCAACCGACTCCTTCCCATATTCAGAATTGACAAAGACAAACCCGCCATTCCCACACATTGATACAACTTCAGCAACTTTCTTAAAAACTTTCTTTTTGACTCTTTTCAGATCCTCATCTTTAATTATTTCTCCATCAATAATGGTATAAGTATCTTCTATATTTCTTATTGTTGATGTGAATGGAGAAATTTCAAAGCCAAAAAGTTCTCTGAAATATCTCACGGTATTTGCACGCGGTTTGGCTGTAGCAGATGATATTACAAGAACTCCCTTAATCTTCTTCCTTATCTCCGCAACTGATTTATTTACCTCTGAAAAAGCTTCAAATTTTTGAATCTGAGATTGTTCCCTGTTTCTCATTATCTCATACTTCCTCAGTATTGTAGATTTCAATTTTTCAACATCATCTTTTGAAAGCCCCATAAGCTTGAGAACTCTTTCGACATTCTTTGGCTGTTTGAGATAAGTATCAACATCATCAACAAATATAAAATCAAAATCTTTACCAATTATGATGTTTTCATTCCTTGCAAGAAACATACTCGTCGTGATAAGTATGTCATAATCTCCACTCTGAACTTTATCCCTGATTTTTTTATCAGATTTTGAAACGAAAAGAACTTTTTTCTGCATTCCGAGCCTATCTATAATTTCTTCAATTCTTTTTACAAATAGCCCGGAAAGAAGCTTGGTAGGCATTATTATATAAGATTTCCCTTGTGTAAACAGAGACATAACTATTCCGAATGTCGTTTTTCCTATACCTGTTGGAGCTAGAGCAACAAACGACTGATTAGCAAAGGTTCTCTTTGCCCAATTCAATTGCAAAGACCAGGGTTCTGATCCGACAACATTTTTGAAGAAAGAGGAAAATTCTTCTGCTCTCCTCTCTATTTCGTAAATTTGCGAAAGATACTTTAATTTTCCATTACTCCGCAATACTTCTATGATATGAGGCAAAGATACATCCTGGGGAATCTCAGGTAAACACTCTGAGCAAGGAATACCCTTATCAAGCCTATCAGATGATATATCCCCTCCACAGTTTATACAACTTTTAAGGAAAATGGCAGGTATATTACTGCTTATCTCGGTAGCTTTTTGCATTCCTTCTTCTATTATATTCATTTTATAGCGAACTGCCCTTATCATTTACTATTATTTTAAAAAATTTCCCAGACTCTACATCTTTAGATTTTCCTTGCATATCCATATCTTTTTTTGATGAGTGATAAAATATTTTATTTCACCTTGGAAATACCTATTTGTGTGATTACAAAAATTGTAGAAAGGGCGTCTTTGAATACGCACTTAACGACTTTTAGTTAGTAGACTATAACTGCAATTATCAAATTTAATATCTTTTCTGAATTTCAAGGACAAGAAATGGGCTGAAGAATATTGTGGTTTTATCTTCAAAGAAGATCTTCAAAGTTAAAGCCCATAACCGCCCTAAATAATATGCTAAATTTCCGTATCTTCCCTTTGCGACCATAAACTGCAAGTGCCCCAAAGGTGATAGACTCCTTACTTTTACTTTGAAATCCCTTAAGTACTCTTTTACCTCAAAAAAATTTGGAAGCCAATCATAATACGGGAGATGTAATCTCATCTTTATTCTCGGCCAAAATATATTATCTCCATGCCAAAAATCTATGGGGAATATACCGTTGGGGAAGGAAAGGTAGATAATTCCTCCTTTTTTGAGGACTCTCAAGCTCTCTTCGATGTACATTTTCCTTATCTTCTTCCTTTCATCAATTTTATCATTCTCTCCTATGTGCTCAAGGACTCCGAAAGATATGATGACATCAAATGTCCGATCTCCAAAAGGTAAAAAGCAACCATCTGCAAAGAAAAAGCGATTTTCATCATCAAAATATGAAGCTCTCTCAGGGTCTATGTCTATTCCGAAGGCATCATATCCCAGTTTTAAAAATTCTTTCACAACCCTCCCTGTCCCACATCCTGAATCCAAGATTTTCAAAGGTTTTTCCCCAAAGTACTTTCTTATACGTGGTAAATAAAAATTTTGTAATCTAAGAACCATTCCCCTTTCTTCCTGGGCAAAAAGCTCAGTTTGATTTGGAATCTTCAGCTCGATAACTTTTTTTGTAAAATTCCAAAATCTCCCGCTTTTAGGATAAGTTGATTTGCATGTTTTGCAATATGCTTTGCTTTCTGAAAAAATGAGTTCTCCTTTACACAGTGGGCAACGCAGTATCGCTAAAGACATCTTATCTTTTGAATTTTATTACCATTTTAGCAAATTTCCATAATTTGATGAATTTAGTATATCATGATTTGCCTGTGGCAATTGAGACTCTCTTAATACTTTCTTATGGGGTATATATAATTTCCTCCCTCAACCAGATATGCTAAGATATTTTGGTAGCTGGTAGTAAGATAATTAGGTATGATTCAAGATATGATTCAAAAGATATCAAGATTATATGATAATCCACATCATACATTCTAAATTGTTGCGAAATTCAGAAAAGATAATAACAGTATTACCGTAATAGAAAGATCTTAAAGGTATAAAAATATAAAAGTATAGAATATAAAGGAGGAATAAAAAATGAAGGTAATAATACTCTTTGGACCCCCGGGCAGTGGGAAAGGTACTCAAGGTAAAATAGTGGCAGAAAAGCTCTCAATACCACACATTGCTACAGGCGATATTATGAGAGAAGCGATAACAAAAGGAACTGAACTCGGGAAGAAAGTAAAGGAATTCTTAGATAAGGGGGAACTTGTTCCGGACGACATAGTGATAGAAATTATAAGAGAAAGATTGAGTAGGAATGACACTAAAGCTGGATTCATATTAGATGGATTCCCAAGAACTTATAACCAAGCCCAAGCTTTAGATAATCTATTCGAAAAATTGGGGATAAAGGACTACATAGTGGTGCATATTGATGTGAGCGATGAAGAGATAATAAAGAGGATCTCAGGGAGACGTACCTGCGGAAGATGTGGTAGGGTCTATAACATATACTTCGAAAAGCCAAAATCGTGTGAATGTGGGGGGGAGCTGTATATGCGTGAAGATGATTCTCCAGAGAAAGTAAAAAGAAGATTGGAGGTGTACAAGGAAAGTACATATCCTGTTCTTGAATACTATAAAGCTAAAAATAAGATAAAAAGCATAAATGGTGAAGCTGAGATATCAGAAGTTACCAAAAAAATCCTTGATCTTATACTTAGATAGAACAAGTTCTACAGCGAAAATCCCAAGAAAAGCTAATACTGATACGACTATTTGTCTATCAAGAAGAAGTTTTGATGGATCATGGTGCTCTTTTTCTTCTGATATAATGTAATATCGCACTATCCCGAACATCACAGGGAATATCGATAATAAAAGCAATATGCTGTTTTTTTCGATTACTACATACATACTGTAGGAGATTATTGATAGCGTTGCAGAAATAATGGAAGTGTGTTCGTATATTTTTGTGAATTTTACTTCAGCTTTTCTTTTTATAGATGATATAAACATAGCTATAAAGAAAGTTGAGATCAAAAGCCATGAGGAAGGTGAAATTCCCCCAGCGTGTCCACCGGCAAGAACCCTTATAACAAAACCAGCAGATACAATAAATAAGTCAAGCGGCTTCTGCTCCTTAAGAAAAACAGAATATATAAGGTTAAGGACAAAATAGAGTATAACAAAGGATATGACGCCTACCGATTTGGAAATAATGGATGACAGAAGAAGTAAGATAACCGAAAACAGTATAGCAGATCTTTTTGAAATCCTTCCTGATGCCACTGGCCTTGTCCTTTTTACAGGATGCATAGCATCTCTCTGAGAATCTATAACATCATTCAGAGAGTACACTGATGATGAGATAAGCAAAAATGCCAGAAAAGAAATAGATACTTTAACTATTTTCTCTGATGGATAATCCCCAGAAAAAAATAGTGGAGCAAAAACAAAAATGTTCTTATGCCACTGATATGGTCTCAAAAGTGATATAAAATCTCTTATTTTCTCGATCATAATTTTTTACCTTTACTTTAATTTGTCTCTTCTTCATCTTTTAGTCACTTTGTTTTTTACTTCATCTTTTAGAAAAATTCATTTAATTGGTTGAGTTTTTTTAATTTATTGTGATCGGGGCGTGGCGCAGGGGTAGCGCATTGGCATGGGGGGCCAAAGGTCGCCGGTTCAAATCCGGTCGCCCCGACCAAAAAAAATGCCTACTTACCTTGATGAAAAAAACTTCAACAACGAAATAAACAGCGATAAACCAATCCTTGTTGATTTTTGGGCGGAATGGTGTGCACCATGCAGAGCTATAGCTCCAATTCTTGAAGAAATAGAAAAACAAAGAACTGACATAAAAATCGCAAAACTTAATGTCGATGAATACCCAGAACTTGCATCAAAATACAAAGTCTTCTCAATCCCAACTTTACTTATATTCAAAAAAGGGAAAGAAATCGGTAGATTCGTCGGTGCCGCCCCAGGACACAAAATAAATCAGTTCATCGATGATACCCTAAAAAATAACCAATAAGT
Source organism: uncultured bacterium (assembly GCA_938036315.1). Lineage (GTDB taxonomy): Bacteria > Calescibacteriota > Calescibacteriia > Calescibacteriales > Calescibacteriaceae > CALHPK01. The sequence continues at coordinate 112,035 of CALHPK010000002.1, forward strand.
AAAACTAGTGGAACTTATAAAAACAAGATACTCAAAAATAAAAATTGAAGATCAAACTAAAATATTGCTCGATAACCTATGGAATAGCAGATCTATACAAGAACAAGAAAAAATAAAAATCCAAGAAGTAATAGATAAAACCGGACTAAATGCTGAATGTGATAGAATAGATGTAATATTGCTCCCAACAAAGAAAACCGTACTAATAAAAGAACCAGAAAAAGGCTACGTGGAATTCAAAGCAATAGAAGATAACAAAGCAAAAAATCACAATCTTAATACCGAAAGCCCACTAGATCTGATACTTTTCAAACTGACAACCTCACTTAGATTAAATATAAAAAAAAACAATTCTTTGATCCTTGTAATATTAGATGATAGCAGATCTGATCAAATTGTAACAAGCAGTGTAGAAGTGAACATAAAAAGCGGAGTCAATGTAAGAGTTTTTGAAGTGTGGACAGGATCTACTCAAAACTATCTGCTAAATTATCTAGGGTTTACTATATCTGAGGGAAGTTCTCTCAATTTCACTTTCGTAGACGATACCGAAAAAGCAAAGATAATCCAAAAGAAAAGATTCACATTACTGAAAAATGCTAAATTTCACGGAGGAAATATCTGGCATGGGAGGTCAAAAAATCTTGTATTTGAAAATGTAGTTTTAGAAGGTGATGAAGCAGACGCTCAAGATTTTCACATCTGTGTTGGCAGGGATAAATCTCAACTCGAAGTAAATTATGAGATCTATCACATAGGAGAAAAAACGCGTGGACTTGTTATCACTAAAGGAATACTTTATAACTCCGCAGAGATAAATTTCTTAGCATACGCAAAAGTAGATAACAGAGCAAAAAATTCAGACTCGTATGTAGAAGGTAAGAGCCTGATTATGTCTGAAGGTGCAAAAAGCTACATAGTCCCATCAATGGAAATCGCTACAAATATAGTTAAAGCAAAACATTCAGCATCAGTTAGCAGAATAGGAGATAACGAACTATTTTATATAATGACCAGAGGCATTGAAGAAGGGGAAGCTAAAAAAATGATACTTGAAGGATTTATCTTAGACATTGCCTCCAAGTTCCCATCTCCCATAGAAAGGATCATTCCCAAACTCCTCTACCCCCACCCATCTCCTTAGCCTTGAGTAATCTCTTATCTGCAAGCTTTACAACATCTTCAAATGAGTCCGAAGCTTCATCGACCGAAGCAAGTCCCCAGCTTACTGATACCTTCCCTCCAACTATATCCTTGACAGGAGAAAACTGCTCAAACTTATTTGCGATTCTCTTTGCAACATTAATAGCATCATCCTTCTTTATATTATCAAGAAGTAGAACAAATTCATCTCCACCGAACCTTGCAGCTATATCATACTTTCTTACCCACTCTTTGATTAAATACCCTAAAGCTTTCAAAATTTCATCTCCCACAAAATGACCGTACATATCATTTATCTTTTTGAATTTATCTATATCAAATATTACGATAGCATAGGTTTCACCAAGGCGCCTATATTTTGAAAAAGCTTGGTGCAATCTTTCAATAAAGTATCTTCTATTGTAGGTACTGGTAAGTGGGTCGGTGACCGCAGCTACTTGTATCTCTTGCTCCCTATCTATGCGCGATAAAACAGCTTCCATAAACTTTGAAACAAGATAAGATAAAAGCTTGTATTCCGGCTGAATATTATCTCCCTCAATAACAAGATATGCAGTTCTGGTACTATCAAAAACAAGAGGATATGACACATAACCTAAAACATTATCTTCAAATTTACCCTGAACCACTATATTCCTCAAATAGACAGCGGAAATATCTCCACCTATTACAAAGTATTCTCTACCATCAATAGTGAAAGATTTACCCTCGGCTATCTCTTCATCAGCTGAGCTCTTTGGTATTATAGAATAAACCCTCGCATTCGGAATTACATAACATATAAAATTTCTCACCTCTGAAATAACCTTGAATTTGTCACTTTCTGCAGTAAGGTATCTTATGAAATCGGTAAAATCTATTAGCATCTTTTTTATAGACTCAACTTTCTCTTTCTCAGTCTTAAGAAAAGATGCCAGATCTCGCATAATAGTAAAAACTTTCTTCAGATCAGGATCTTTATCGATAATTTCTGGCTGAGACTTAGCAATTTCTTTCAAAATTTCTGACTGCGGCACCGAAGCAATACCGCTCACGATCTTTTTAAACTTTTCAAACGGAGAAGCTATAACCCTCCAGAAGATATACCCATAAAACAATAACATAGTAGTGATAACAACAAAAGAGAAAAGGTCAACTCCCCCGGTCAGGTGAAAAATTAAAAGCACAATAATGATGTTCAGTGTCGATATCGTGATAAGGAGGCGTTTTTCTATACCTAATCTTGAGGCGAAAAAAGAAATTGTTGAAAGAAAAACAGCAAGGGCTCCCTTTAAAAAAATCTCCATCTTCTCTCCTCCTTCAATTAGCCTTTTTATTATTTATTATTTTATACCAATGTTTTATGCGAGATTTTTATAGCTCCAAAGTCCTTTATCTTTTTATTATCCTGATTATATATTTAAATTCACTATAAATAAAAATCACTGTAAGTAAACATTTCTTAGGTCAGGATAGTAGGAAATTTGCAGCGGTAAGAAATTTGCAAAAGTTGTCCAGTGAAATCGAAATAATTTTAAGGTAGGCATAAGAAATCATCAAAAAGGAATTCTCGGTGGTTCTGTCCCTGGGACACAGGCATACTGTGAGAAATCGGTTATGCCCTCTTCCCTTAGCACATCTTCATCAATCAACGCTTTACCAGTTCTATACGTGGGTGGTTTAGAGATTATGGCAATTAAAGCATCAGAGAGTATATCTGGTTTCCTCCACATAGTTGGATCTCCTAATTTAAAGTTTATTGTTGCCTGACTTTCTATTGCAGTAGCTGGCCATAGAGAGTTTACAGCTATGTTATAATTCTCTACCTCTTTGGCAAGCCCCATTGTTAGCATGGTCATACCAAACTTTGATATAAGGTAGGCCACCTTCCCCGGAAGAACTTCTAAGTTTATTTGCGGAGACATATTTACAATATGTCCCCATCTTTGATTGATCATGTATGGAAGAACGTAATATGAAGCTATAAAAGAAGCTCTGACATTAACCTGCATAACTAGATCAAATTTCTTTGGTGGAGTATCGACAACCGGTTGCCACCATAAAGCTCCAGCATTGTTTACCAAGATATGAACAGTCCCAAAAGCTTTAACAGTTTCATCAACCATATTTTTTATCTGATCTTCATAGCGGACATCAACTTTAACCGGTATTGCCTCCCCTCCAAACCTCTTTATTTCTTCGACTGTCTCATATATGGAACCGGGTAGCTTTTCTGAGCTAGATTCACTCTTTGCAGCAACGCACACTTTCACTCCTCTTCTGGCAAGATCGATTGCTATTTTTTTACCTATTCCCCGTGAAGCTCCCGTAATAATTGCGACTTTCCCTTCAAGCTTATCAATTTCCTTTATCATAGCAGTAATAAGATAGATATCTTAAGAAATTGAAATATTCTTTCAAGATAATACATAGTAGTTCCAAATTTTCTAGCTGACTCAAGCTAGATCAAACTGTCGCAAAGCTGTATTTCATATGGGATTCTCTCACACGCCGGGTTAATCTTTTTAGGATTCCCCTCAAATGTGTAATGTCCAGACTTTTCATATGGCAAAGTCGCTGGAATAAAAACCCCCACAAAATCATCTCTTTCAAGTCTAAGATCTATAATAACAATGAAGTCACCTCGCAAATCCTTTTGAGAAATAGAACCCTTATTAGCTCCCATACCATAGTATATTAAAGCTGAATATTGACCACTTTTTATTTTAGATATGACTTCGTCTTTTACTCCGCCAAGAATATTGCATCCGCCGATATAGTTTGGAGCCTTTCTCCTTTTGATAAGGATATCATCCTCCTCCCCTTCTAATGGCGGTAAAAGGGTTATATCTGCATCCACTTTTTCGGCAAGTTCCTTGAATTTTGTCATTTCCTCGTTTGTCGCATATGGGGTTACAAGAATTGCTTTTTTATCATAGCTGAGGAAAGTTCTGGCGACTTTCTTTGTATCTTCCCAGCTTATCTCCTCCTTAATACCACCGCGAACCGAAAGAGGGTTAGTGTCTTTTGGAAAGAAAAAGTTTCTCCACTCCCATCTTCCAATATCACACATAATAAGATCTTGTGTGTAAAGTTTATCATATGAATGTGCTCCTATATCTTCTATACCGATGATCTCGGAATATGCAGGCTGGATCAGATTTTTATTTTGTGAATAAAGTGATTCCTCCGCCTTATCAAGCATATTGTCAAATGTCTTAACTCTGACAATTTTATTCTCCCATGCTTCAACTACAACTCTGCATCCCCTCTCACACATCGGGCAATGAGTAAGTGTCCTCTGAACACGCCAAGCACGCGGGAGATACGAACTTGCTTCATCTACCAAAGCGCCGACAGGACAGAGGTCTATTATATTCCCAGAATACTTGGAACCATCTGCAAATTTTTCAGGAAATATTGTAAGGTCTGACAAGAATCCGCGCTGCGTAACACTTAGTCCACCTGTCTTAGTAAAATCTCGAAGGAATCTTACGCATCTTGTACACAAAACGCATCTTTCTTTGAAAAGAATTATCTTTTCTGAGACCCTAATCCATCCCTTTAATCTTCTTTTCCCATCGTATCTTTTCCGCTCAGGTCCCCATATGTAGGTGAAATTCTGTAGATCACACTCTCCAGATCTCGGACACACAGGGCAATCCACAGGGTGATGCTGGAGCAAGAACTCCAAAGCCAAATTTCTGAGCTTTTTAACCTTTTCGTCTTTAGTGTCAACAACCATATCTTTATCTACTGTGACTGTGCAAGCAGTGGTTGGGCGTGGAACTCCCTCGATTTTTACAAAACACATCCTGCACTGTGCTACGACTTTCAAAAGAGGATGATAGCAGTAGTGCGGGATGTAAACCCCAGCTTTCAAAGCCGCAATTATGAGATTTGTCCCTTTCTCAACTTCAACTTCTTTGCCATCTATTCTGAGAACCGGCATACATAAAATTTTGAAATCAACAGAACTCTTTTCCAAATTCCCCAAATTCTTTCAAATCTCAATTGCAATGTAAGGAAATTTTTCTGATTTGCAAACTAAATTCTACGAAAAAACTTTCTCAGCTTTGCGTGGAAAATATCTTGACATTCTGAATATATTTCTCACCCCAACAGCTGACAAAGTAACAACAATAGGATCAACTGTAAAAAACCTCCTTGGTTGAGCTGATTCAAAAGTAGTTACCAAAAATGTACCGTACACTATTGTAAATATTGCAAAGAAGGTTTCTGCAATCTTCTCTTTCCTGAAAATGGAGAGTATAGCAAAAACCAGCGAAAATATCCTTATCAACCAAGCTGTTCCATAGAACAACCACCATCCGAAGCTGAGGAGTTTAAGCCTTTTTTCTTTAACCTCTTCAAATACTTCTTTCACCTTCCCCTGAAGAAGCTTCGGGACAATTGATAATGTTAATTCTTCGCTTGAAGGACTTATATTCCCCGTGATTGTGAAATACAGGTGAGCTATTCCAAAAGGAGGAGAAGATCTGAAAACCCCGGCTATATGAATTTCAAAAGGATACTTCCAAAAATTCTTTATTATCTCCCTTCTACATATTTTGCCAACCTGAAGTTCCTTTGTTAAATTCATAGGATAATTATTAACTTCCTCTTGCGACGAGAATTTTACCCCCCATTTGAACTCCTCTGACGCCATATTATAGAGTTCTAAATCTTTATAACTACCTAACCACATTCCCTTCTTCATCTTTTGATACACTTCGCACAAAAACACAAAGTCCCCGGGTCTGAAAATAAAAAGATTCCATATCATATAGTTTCTTATAAACCATGGTAAAATGCTTAGTGAGAAAGCGAGTCCAGTATAAATAGCAAGTTTTAGATTTTGTGATGTTGACTTTGAAATTCTCCATAAAACTGCAAAATACAAAATTGGGAAAACCATTCCAAATAAATACCAAATTGGATGAAGCAGAGCGAGAATTCCCACCACAAGACCAGAAAGAAATGCATTTTTAAACTTTGGAGCTGACAAAGCCAACACGAAAAGAATAAGAAGTAGGAAACCCTGAAGAGGTTCTGTCATCATAGCTTGTGCATGCAGAATAGGTATAGGAGAAATCGCATAAATCAGAGAAGGTACAAGAGAAAAGTTTCCAGTAAGCCCCAAAAGCTTAGATAGCTTATACATAACAAAAATCTTCGAAGCATCAATTATATTCTGACTGAAAATCACAAGCTCGGGTCTTTCTCCAAAGATAGCGTAGTGGACAGCAATAAACAAAGGATACACGGGAGGTCGATAAATTTCCGGATCTGCAGAGGGAACACACTTTTGAGGGAAATTCTTTGGAAACTCCCTTGGACAGTCATTAATATATTTCCCTTTCTGGATAAGGTTTATTGCTGGAAATTCATAAGTATATGAATCTATAGTATAAAAAGCTCGGGAGGGATCGGGTTTTATAAACTTGTACCAGAAACCAAGCCTTAAAACCAGTGCGCTACAGAATATTAAAAACAATTTTATCACATCTTTCATATGTTGCTCACGTGAGAGGAGGTCCTCCTACGAACTCTACCCTCTTTGTTTTTCTATTTATGTTATATTTTCTTCCACATCTTCTGCATTCGGATTTTTTAAGTGGGAGTCCGCAGGCGCATACATATCCTACGATTTTCCCTGGGTTTCCAGCCACAATAGAAAAATCCGGCACTGACTTTGTAACTACTGCCCCTGCAGCTACCATGGCATATCTGCCTATTTCAACTCCGCAAAGTATAATGGCTCCAGCTCCCACCGTAGCATATCTCCTCACTACAGTTTGCTTAAGCTCCCAATTCTCATTTCTGCTCCTTGGATATTTATCATTTGTGAAAACAGCATTCGGTCCCACGAAAACAAAATCTTCAAGGTATATTCCATCCCACAAAGCTACCTGATTTTTTATCGTACAAAAATCCCCAATCACTACTTTACTTTCTATATAGCAGTGTTCCCCTATGTTACAATACTTTCCTATTCTTGCCCCTTTCATAACATGAGTCCAAGCCCAGATTCTTGTTCCCTCCCCTATATCTTCACTTTCGACTATTGCAAGTGGATGCTTAAAAAATCTCATAATTAATTTATAATTCCAGAGCTTCTGATGAATTGGTTGAACTATCATTCTCAATTACTATCTTATCAACTATATATTTCGGGAACTTCTCTAATATTTCCTCTGCAATATGTCCTTCCATTATATACAGGCCATTATGTACAGGTACTACACAACTAATATTTTTGTTCTTATACTTACTTTTATTTACTTTGCATTACATCTTATTCAGCAAAATTTTGTCACATTCTTCTAAAATTTTTATTATCTCAAGTGCGAAAAATTCATCTGATTCGAATTTAGTTCCTTGACTCAAGGCTTTTACGACTTCGTCCACCTCAATAGATAAACTCTCGACATTTTCAACTTTCAAGATTCTTATGTCTCCGGAAACATATGTTGGGAAAAATGGATTTTCATCTTTTTTATATTTCTCTTTCTCTTCATAGTATATAATCCTTAGCTTTTCAACTGGGTTAACATCGTCCCATATAATCATCTTATCCTCTCCACCTATTACCATTTTTCTTATTTTCAATGGGGAAAACCAATTCACGTATATATGTCCTATTATTGAATCATCCGCCAGAAAAGAGATATGAGCCATATCATTTTTTGTTTTCCCGTAAAGTTTTGTAGCTAAAACATCCAAAATTTTTATTCTGTATCCGAAGTAAAGTAAAATTGAAAAATCATGAACTGCTAAATCCCATATGACGTCCACGCCTTCGCGGTAAGGAGCTCTAACCCTTTCGCTATCAAAATATATCAATTTGCCAAAATCGTTGCTACTTATTATCTCTTTTATCTTTCTTGTGACTGGATTGAATACAAATGTGTGATCCACAAATATTTTAAGGTTTTTCTTTTTTGAGATTTCTATAAGTTCTTCACATTCTTTTGATGAAGTAGTTAGAGGCTTTGCAGCAAGCACATTTTTTGAATTCAAAATGGCCTTCTTGATTATCTCATAATGAGTTTCTGGAGGCGTTGCTACCACAACGATATCTAGATCCTCTCTGAATAGTTCCTCGTAGTTCTTTGTAGCCCTTCTAATATAAGGGTACTTCCTCATATATATTCCAAGTTTTGTTTCATCTAAATCACATATATAGTCAACAGATACTTGCGGATGATTGTAAAAATTCCTGAGAAGATTAGGTCCCCAGTAGCCGAGCCCAATTATACCTACCTTGATTTTCTTCTCCATAAATTATCTGTCCTCCACCATAATTTACGGTTATGTATATATATAATATAGCAAATTTGGGTCAAAATCTTTTCCTGATACATACAACATCTCAGTTAAATATATGTTTTCTTATAACTGTTTTCTTATAACTATTTTTTATAACTATAGCTATAAGGCTCTTGTGAAAATGCTCAAGAATTTCAACTCAAATCAAGGTTTGGCGTTATTATAATTTTAGTATGGAAGGGCTGGATGAAAGAATAGGAGTGGTTCTCGGAACAAAAGCTGCAAGCCCAGTGGAATTTTTCGTAGCAGTGGACAGAAATGCAATCCTTCAACTTGATGACGCAGTTTATGTCAGGTCTAAACTTCCTGATGGTAACAATCTATATTTTTACGGCATAGTTTCACAAGTTGAAAAAGCGTATGACGGTTTAACTTTTGACTCTGATATGTACTATCTTGAACACATACCTGTTGAGACAAAATATATAGCAAAAGTCAGAACAACAACAATAGAACCCGAAAAATGGATCCCACCAACACCTGGCGACCCGGTTTATATTGCAAAAGGAGAAAAATTTGAAAAAGCAATAGGAGCTGAGAAGATGGAAAGAAAGATTTTTGCAGGATTCTCACTCACAGGAAACGAAAAAATTTACATAGACCTTGATTTTATAGATGGGACCAAAGGAGCCCACGTAAATATATCTGGAGTTTCCGGTGTTGCGACAAAAACAACTTATGGAGTATTTCTGATCCAGCAAATAATGTCTCAATATTGGCAAATGAGGGATGAACATTATGCAGTGGTGGTTTTTAATGTCAAAGGAGAAGATCTGCTGTTTTTGGATAAAGCTAACAAAAGAGTATCTGAGGAAACACTCAATATCTGGGAAAGTATCCTCCCTGGAGTTAAGGAAAATCATAGTCGAGGAAAAGGTTTAATTTACTCAGATCCCAAAATATGTGTTCCCCCCACAGCAGATCTGAAACCAAATACATCCCAAAGGGCGCTTGAAGAAACTTTCATCTTCGGCATAAACATTTATGAATTTGCAAAATATGGAATCTTAAGATTCATAGTATCTGAAAGCGATTCTGACCAGATCAAAGATTTAGCCGAGGAATTAGCAGGAATTCTCTACAAACTTGCTGATAAAACCAAAAAGGATGAAGGAAAGAACAAAAAAGAAGAAGAAATAAACTACATCAGTATAGTAAGGGGAAATGAAAAGAAAAAGATAGAAAGATTGAAATCTGAAAATGAAGATTATACTCTTGAAAAATTCATCGAAGAAATTTTAGACGGAGAGTTCAAAACTGGAGATAACCAGATAAATCAACTAGTAGTAACAAATAAAATAATAAAAGAATCGGCTCCAGGTACGAAGAAAGCATTCTTGAGGAGGTTCAGGTCTGCTATGCGCGAACTTAATCATATTGTAAGGACAGAGTTCACTAAAAGCACAAGTTCCTTAAAAAGTATCACCTTTAATGATATAGCTAATATCAAAAAGGGCGAAGTTATGGTTGTAGATATTGGAAAAATGAGCGATGAAGCTCAAAGAATAATTGTAGGTTCGCTTTTAAGTAGAATCTTTGAAATACACGCCGAAGGCGGAGTGAAGAGAAAATTATTAATTATGCTTGATGAGCTGTCAAAATATGCCCCCCGAGAAGGTTCCTCTCCTATAAAATCAGTCCTTGAGGATATAGCCGAAAGAGGAAGGAGTTTAGGTATAATTCTTATCGGAGCTGAGCAGAGCGCAAAAACTGTTTCAAGAAAAATAATTCTCAACTCATCAGTAAAAGTTGTAGGAAGAATGTCACCAGAAGAGCTTGAGAGTTCTGAGTACGGATTCTTATCTAATGAGATGAAGTTGAGACTTCTTTCTGCTCAGCCAGGAAAACTCATAATATATCAGCCCGGGGTCTTTACCCCACTACCTATCACATTTCCTTACCCCTTCTGGGCAACAAGAAAAGACGAAGTGTTAATACCCCAGGGAGCAAATGGAGGCAAAAGATCATTAAGTGAGATAGATGAAAACCTCATAGCGGAGGGAACAATATAATGCTATCGGTAGCAATAATATCACATAACAGCGAAAGATTAATATCAAAATGTATAAAAAGTGTCATAGATATCTCAGATGATATAGTGGTTGTGGATTCATTCTCAGAAGATAGAACTCCACAAATTGCTGAATCGCTCGGTGCAAGAGTTATAAAAAGAGAATTCAGAGATTTTTATGAACAGAAAAACTTCGCAGTATCACTATGCAAAAACGAATGGGTTCTATCTCTTGATTCTGACGAGATAGTATCAGAAGAACTAAGAAACGAAATAGCAAAAAAAATCGATTTCAAAAATATAAAGTATAGTGGATTCCTAATCAGAAGAAGAAATATATATCTTGGAAAGACGGTTCATGTCTGGTCAAACTATGTTCCGAGATTGTTCAGAAAATCAAGAGCAATGTGGAAAGGCGAAATTGTGCATGAGAGCGTTGAAATCCAGGGAAAAATCGGTAAACTAAAAGGTGATATAATCCACTATACTTATTCATCATGTAAGGAGCATTTTGCAAAAACATTAAACTTCGGAGAAAAAAGCGCAATCAAAAAGTATCTTCAAGGAGAAAGAGGATACAGAATCAAGCTTCTGATAACTCCATTTTGGGAATTTTTCAAACACTTCATACTAAAAATGGGGTTTACTGATGGAACAAGAGGACTCATAATATCTTATTCAGCAATGATCGATAGAATCATAAGATACTCACTTCTTTGGGAAAAAAATGAAATCAGAAACTACGAATACGAAGAAGATCCACAGATACAGCTAAAATAACTCTATATTACCAAAATAAATGATAACTCATAAAATAAAAATGAATACACATCAATCAATCAGTAAAGAACACTACCGTCATATGATCTGAAATGTTAATAATCATTAATTAATAGCAATATTATTGCTTAACACAATACCATTACTTAATAAAAATACCATTTCCAATATATCATTACTATAACTATAAAAGTTATAAACAGACAGAGAATAAAAAAATTGATAAATATGATCACAGAATAGAAAAGTTAAGAATTGATTTATAGTAATTATGAAAAAGAAGACCAACAGCAAGAAAAGGAAAGATGAAAAGAATGGCAAGGAAAGAATAGTAGAAATAGAGACAAAAAAACCAGTTACTGCAGTATCTTATGATAGAAATCAGGCAAAAATAACAATAATAGGAGTTCCAGATAGACCGGGAATTGCTAAAGCAATATTCAAGCCTCTGGGGGATGCGGGGATAAGTGTTGATATGATAGTTCAGAATGTCTCTCAAGATGGACTTACAGATATAACATTCACGGTAAAAAGAGCAGAGTTGAAAAAATCCTTAGAAGTTGTATCACAAGTTGCTAAAAGTATGGGATTCAAATCAGTTACATTCGATGACAAAATAGCAAAAGTCTCAATAGTGGGTACAGGAATGAGAGATAGACCAGGAATAGCGGCACGCATGTTTGAGATACTCGCTGATGCCGGAATAAACATAGAGATGATATCTACCTCAGAGATAAAAATCTCATGCGTCATAAAGGAAAAATTTGTCGAACTTGCGGTAAGAGAACTACACGAAGGCTTTGGACTCGATAAATAGTAATTAAATAGTCGAAACAAATTCAATCTCTGATCAACACTAAATAAATATTAAAACAAAAATTAAAATTTATGTAATGATTTCAATTGTATGTGTCTATAATAATAAAGACATACTTGAAAGATATTTATTGAAAAGTCTCAGAACTCAAACAGTTCAATATGAATTCATAGGGCTAAACAATGAAAAAGGTGTATACAGATCTGCTGCAGAAGCCTTGAATGAAGGGGGCTCCAGGGCAAAAGGTAAATACATAATGTTTGTTCATCAAGATGTTGAACTAAGCTCGGAAAACTGGCTAGCGGAAGCAGAAAATATTTTAGATAAGCTCGAAAACTTAGGCATAGCAGGAGTGGCAGGAAAAGCAGATAGCAGAGGTGTAGTAACAAATATAACACATGGTATACCACCCAGACCAGCCGGCACTATAATGATCAATTCTCCGTATGAAGTTCAAACTGTCGATGAATGCTTAGCTATTATCCCTAAAGCTGTTTTTAGTACTCTGAAATTTGATGAAAACACCTGCGACGGGTGGCACCTTTATACTGTTGACTATTCCCTAAGTGTCAGGAAATTGGGACTAAAAGCTTACTGCCTACCACTACCATGCTACCATGTAGGAGGCCAAACTACTATTGGAAAAATTCCTCAAGATTATTATTTAACCTTGAAGAAAATTTGTGAAAAACACAAAGATTACCCTGTAATCCACACTACAAACGGTGACTGGACCCCGAATCCTCTGAACAAAAAAAGCAACTTTTACTATGAGTCAGCAAGGAAAGACGTTATTGATTTTATCTTTCGTCATAATCTTCCGCACGAAAGAATTTTAGAAATCGGATGTGCCAAAGGACTTACCGGCAGAATTATCAGAAAACTCGGTAAAACCTCAGAATACATCGGAATAGAAATATCGGAGGAAGCAACATCAGAGGCTAAAAAACACATTGATAAAGTAATCGTAGGAGATATAGAAAAAATCAATTTAGAAGATTACGGAATAAAGAAGGATTCGATTGATCTGATTCTCTGCCTTGATGTACTTGAACATCTTTATAATCCCTGGAAGGTGCTTTCTGATTTGCAGGAGTACCTAAGATATGGTGGATATCTTGTTGCCTCAATTCCAAACGTACAAAACATCAGTATTATAAACAGTCTGGTAAACGGAAGATGGAGCTATGAAGAAGCAGGTTTGCTTGACTCAACTCACATCAGATTCTTCACCCTACACGAAATAATCAATATGTTCTCAATCTCTGGTCTCTCTCCAGAAATAGTTGAGTATATCCTAAATCCACCACTTGATTTAAACACTCTGAAAGATACAGATAACATTATTAGTCTTGAAAAGGTCATCTTACGAGGACTCTCTAAAGCGGAGGTTATCAAATTATTTGCATATCAATATCTTGTGGCAGGCAAAAAGCCTTCAAGAAAGTAACACCAACTGACATTTCCAAAAAAATTTGCTTTTTCTTACATTAAATGAATCTACATTACCATAAGAAAAGTATTTCGATAAAAATATCAATTTGATAAAAGATATCAGGAGGTTATACAAGATATGCAACTAGAAAGCGTTCTTTTAACTTTGGTAATAGGCATATCCATAATAGGAGTCATCTCAGCTTACTATTTTGCGAGATGGGTTCTAAAATACGATACAGGTACCCCTGAAATGAGAGCTATATCAGATGCCATAAAAGAAGGTGCAGAAGCATTCTTGAATAGGCAATACAGAACCATAATATCAATATCCCTTCCCCTGGCAGTTGCTATATTTCTTGGCTATGGACTTATAAGAGAACATAAACCATTTGATCCGGTATCGTCCTCCCTTGAGCTTGCCATATGGATCACGCTATCTTTTATCCTTGGAGCTGCTTCATCTCTGATTGCTGGATATGTTGGCATGTGGGTAAGTATAAGGAGCAACATAAGAACCGCATCTGCGGCCAGGAATAAAAGCTTAATAGATGCGGTGAGAATTGCTCTTCGAGGTGGAGCGGTATCAGGAATAATGATAGTATCAATGAGTCTTCTTGGAATCTCTGCTCTTTATCTTACTATGAGATTTTTCTCGACAGCCGAAATAATAAAGATTCCTTTTCTGATTGTAGGGTATGGATTTGGAGCTTCACTTGTAGCACTTTTTGCACAGCTTGGAGGAGGAATCTACACAAAAGCAGCTGATGTTGGAGCAGACCTTGTTGGGAAAGTGGAAGCTGGAATTCCTGAAGACGATCCACGGAATCCGGCGGTCATAGCAGATCAGGTTGGAGATAATGTTGGAGATTGTGCAGGACGTGGAGCAGATCTATTTGAGTCCACAGCAGCAGAAAATATAGGAGCTATGATTCTCGGTGCAACAATGGCTTCAAGAATACCAGATGCAAAACCAGAGTGGATAATCGGAGTTATGATGTTTCCTCTTGTTGCCCGTGCTTTCGGGATAATCTCTTCTATAATTGGGATTGCACTTGTAAAACCCAAGAGCAATGAGGAAGACCCAGAAAAAGCTCTTAACAGGGGATATTATGTTTCGGTCATATTTGCAATGGTGGGATTTGCAATCGCCTCAAGATGGCTACTGCACCACCCTGACTCTCCTGTCGCATGGATATACTTTTTCTTGTGCGGAGTTATCGGAGTGCTAACATCTGTTGCCTTTGTTTTCATAACTTACTACTATACAGAGTATAAGTATCGCCCTGTCAGAGAAATAGCAATATCAAGCCAAACTGGACCAGCCACTAACATAATAACAGGCCTTTCAGTTGGACTTGAAAACACAGCTTTGCCCGCAGTAGTAATATCAGTAGCTATAGTTATATCTTACTACCTTGGAAGAGCATCTGGTTTCCCTGAGGCCGGGCTTTTCGGAACTGCGGTTGCTACCATGGGGATGCTCTCAACAGCTGCTTTCATTCTTGCCATGGATACATTCGGTCCCATAACTGATAATGCTGGTGGAATAGTAGAAATGAGTGGTCAACCTATGGATGTCAGAAAGATCACAGATAGATTAGACGCTCTTGGGAACACTACAAAAGCTCTCACAAAAGGTTATGCAATCGGCTCAGCAGGACTTGCCGCGTTTCTCCTTTTCAGTGCATACATTGACGAAGTCAGAAACTATGGAGTCCCACTTGAATCTGTTGACATCGCCAAACCAGAAGTCTTTATCGGGGGGTTTTTAGGAGGAATGCTTGTATTCCTGTTCTCTGCCCTTGCAATAAGAGCGGTTGGGAAATCAGCATATTACGTAATAAATGAAGTTAGACGCCAGTTCAAAGAAAAACCCGGAATACTTAAGGGAACAGATAAACCCGAATATGGTACCTGCGTTGATATAGTAACCAGAGGTGCACTCAAAGAAATGATACTCCCCGGCATACTACCTGTTATAACCCCAGCTGCTGTCGGATTGATATTCAAATCCGTCGGACTTGGAGCTGAAACTGTTGCTGCTTTCTTGATGATAGGAACTGCTGTCGGAATCTTACTCGCTACTGTCTTCAATAACGGTGGTGGAGCATGGGATAATGCTAAAAAGTTTATAGAGGCTGGGAATTTCGGTGGTAAAGGTTCTGAAGCTCACAAAGCCGCAGTTGTTGGGGATACTGTAGGCGATCCTCTCAAAGATACAGCCGGTCCATCAATCCATGTGCTCGTAAAGCTTCTCTCAACCGTTAATCTTGTGCTTGCTCCACTGTTCATTTAGATAGATACAACAAAATGCTCATGTATAGGTAGGATTATTTAGTTCCTCTACCCTATCCAAAAGTCCAAAGAATTTCAGTTCAGTTCCATACAAATCTTGACACACCTTTATCAAATCTAATTTTGACTTTATAGTCATCCTTCCATATCCTTCACAATCTAAGAACTCAGCCGAAAACTTCAGCAAGATATCCATGATGTTGCCTTTTTCAAAATTTTCAATAAGATAAAGATTTCTCTCGGCTACCTGGAAGCTATCCGGTGATGCCCAGAAAGCTCTGCAAAATTCTAATACAAACCAAGAAGAAAAGATCCTCACAATATCTGATTTTATCTTCGGAAAAGTTTCAATCACATCAACTTTCTCGAGGATAATTTTTGACCCAAAAAAAATTTTCCTTAGATATACGTCTAATATCGAAGGTGGTTCGAGCAAATTCAAGAATCTTTTCAAACTCTTTCTCCCGTGCTTTGCAACTGACCAGAAAATCCCAGACTGTTTACCCAAAAGACACACTAAAACATCATCTTCTCCGATGTACCTTCTTGAAAGAACTATAGCCCTTTCTGACAGAATCTCCATCACGATTAATTTAGCAAACAAAATAGAATGAAAAACAAAAAAATATTATTATTTTTATTTAGTTTTTATATATAATGATTTCGGTTTGGATATGGGTTGGATTATCTCTTATTATCTACGGTGGGACGGTAACTGTTGCCGGAGTAATCTATGAACCCAAAATATTCCAAATCAATCCAGCAATAGTATGGGGACCTCTTATGATGCTTGCTGGGATCATATTTATACTGATAGGGAGAAGATTTTCCGGCAATCATAGAAGATTTTCTGGCAATCATAAGGGAGATAAGAAATATCTGATCATAGTACTTTTCATCTTTGGATATCTATCAACTGCACGAGCTCAACAATGGGAGTTTGATTATCCTAATCCATCAATAGAAGGAACTTCAGGACTTTTCAGAATTGTATCCCCCAGAAGTTTGGGCTGGAGGAATTTTTCAATCGGGGCATTCTTAGGGTTCTATGACACCCCAAACAATTCGGTTATCTTGATAAGCAGAAACTACTTTATCATAAAAGATAAGTTCCAGGAAATTAATTTTTCGAATTTTAACTCGACAGCATTTTACGGGTATATATTCCTAAGTTTTGGAGGACCGTCAGCAGATATAGGCGGAAAGGTGTCCAGTGATATATCTTTAGTATACAGAAATATTTCTACTTTGATCAAGTATCAAAGGATAGGGGGGGACTTCAACCAAGATAATGCTCAAGCTTTTGGAGATTTTATAATAACGCCTAAATTCTCTTATACATTGGCCAGTAAGGAAGCAAGCTTTGCTCTGTGGAGTAAGGTATTTTTACTCTCTGCATATAGATATCCATCAATTGCAGCTGTATCGATCGCCCCCGGAATATCTGCCCTTTATGACTTTGATGAGAATCCTTACTTCAGAAGCCAAGTCTGGAAAGATATAGATCTTCTGAATCCCAAAGTTTATATCTCTGCATCCATAAACTTTGATAATTCCAAAAGTATTTTAGGATCACTACTAGATAAGATTCCTGCTTTTATCCAAACTTCATTGCTTATTGAGCCTTATAATCATATTGATATTGGAGTGGGAATTGAAGCTGGAGATTCCAAAAGAGGAATAGGTAAATATCTATCTGGATTTATTGAGTACTCCTTCATACAGTATTTCCCTCCTCCCCCTCAGTCTTCGTTTGCTGATATGCAAAACTACATATCAGTAGGTGCAAGAATAAAGCCCATCCCATTATTTTCACAAATCATAAAAGGAATTCCTCAGGAAATTCAAAATGCACAACTTTTCATAGGTGGCGACTTCAATTTATCTCGTGTTTACGAAGGAGAGATTGCTTTGGGTCCAACTGTTTACTTAAGAAATGCTCCAGCCTGGAGAATTTTCTTTGGAGTTAATATATTCTGGAATCCTTGGGAGAAAGTTTTTTTTGGAGAAGGGGGGAGAATAAAATTTGTTATAAAGGATGCCGAAACAGGTTCTCCGCTCGGAGATGTGATAATATCTTTTCCAGATCTTGGATTATCAAACTTAGCATCTGATCCATCAACCGGAGAGGCAACTTCCTACGATCTACCACCGGGAGAAGTTGGAGTACAGTTTAGAAAAGCCGGATATGAAGTAGCTGTAAGGAAAGTCCAAGTTGAAAAAGGTATATTAAAAGAGATCGAAGTAGAGATGGTAAAAGAAAAAGCAGTTTCATCTGTATTCGGTACTGTCAGATCTCCTACTGGAGCTCCTGTTACTGCTAGAATAGAAGTTGAAGGTGCAAATATTCCGCCTTTATTCTCCGATCCAATAGAGGGTAAATATGAATTGGGTATTCCTGCAGGTACATATAAACTAAATTTCTCAGCAGAAGGATATAACCCAACTAAAATTAATCTGAAACTATCGCCGGGAGAAAAAAAGAGACTCGATGTTATTCTGGAACAAGTCACTGTAGAAAAAAGAGAAATAGGTGGAGCTAGGGGGGAAACTTTACTGAAGGAGGAACAAAAAAAATTTATATATGAGAAACAAACGAAAAGATTACTCCTCTCTGAAAAAATACTTTTTGAACCTGAGAAAGAAAAAATATTGCCGTACTCGCAAGATACACTGAAGGAGTTAGCGGAATACATAAATAGAGAATTCAAGGGCAAGAAGATAAGAATAGAAGTTCATACATTCAGAACCAAAAATCCGGCTTACGATAAAGAACTTAGCGAGAGGAGAGCGGAAGAAATAGTGAATATTTTAACTAAGTTTGGAATCCCAAGAGAGTATCTGATACCAGTTGGTAAGGGGTCAGAATTTCCTATCATTCCAGCAGATACACCCGAAGCAAGAGGTGAAAACGAAAGAGTTGAGTTCTTCATAGCTGAATAGGTAGTCCGTCAAGAATTTTTCACAAGTCAAGAACTTCTCACAAAAGGTAAGGACACAACAGTCCCATAAATTACCTTGCCACGAGTTTCGGCTTTTACAACCTCTTGTTCTGCAATATTCTGTTTGAACCTAACCAGGGCGATAGGTTTTCTCAAAATTGCGGAAAAAACCGCAGATGTTACGAATCCTTCGGGATAAACCCTATCTCCGTGCTGTGGTATTGGTAAGGATTCAAAGATTACTCCTTTTAGGAAGGATGGATTATTCCTGAACTTCTCTTTCAAGACAGCAATTCTCTCAAATTCACTGTCTACAAACCTTTCAAGATGTGAGCCAAATGGAGTATCTGATTCTTTAAGATCAAGTCCATACAGAATAAGCCCGGCCTCGAGCCGAAGTATATCTCGAGCTGCGAGTCCAGCTGGGGGGATACCAGCTTTCATCAATGCATCCCAAATCTTCTGAGCAAACCCAGCAGGGACAATAATCTCAAATCCATCTTCTCCTGTATACCCAGTGCGTGAAATAAAAATCTCGCCATTGTCAGTAAAGGAAAACCTTGATGCAGGAATATTTATATTAACCCCTAAGTTATCAAAAAACTCTGAAATCTTTAAGGCTGATTTCGGTCCCTGCACAGCTACAAAAACTGACTCATCAGAAATATCAATAACCTCCACTTTCAGTCTCAAGTTTCTGATTTCATCTTCAAGAAGTTTTATATCCTCATCTTTTCTTGCAGAGTTGAAGATTGCTATAAACTCCTGTGAGTTTTTCTTGAAAATTACTGTGTCATCTATAGTTCTGCCATCACTGGATACCAAAAAGCCGTAAAGACCTTTTCCATCTTTTCTGAGAACTCTGGAGAATACTTTTGCAAGAAGAATTTCTGAATCTGGTCCAGAAATTTTGACTCTTCCCATATGAGTTATATCAAAAAATGAACAATCTTTTCTGACATTTTTTGCCTCCTGTATAGCTGAGCCGAAGTGAAGTGGGAGGCGCCACCCTGCAAACTCCGTAAAAAAAGCTCCTACTTTGCTCTCAAGTTCAAAAAATGGAGTTACCCTCATTTAATCTACTCTTTATGAATAAGTCAACCATTTCTTAAGAGAAAGGAAAAATTTGAGTCCAGCTGTATTTCCACAGTATATTGATCTTTCAGGATGAGGCATCAGTCCCACAACATTACCCCTTGGAGAAGAGATACCAGCGATATCATATATAGAACCGTTTGGATTCACACTGTATGTAAAAACTATATTTGGCTTCTTTTCAGAGTAAAAATTTCCATATTTGTGAGCTATCATCATTTTAAGAACCTCTCCTTTCTCCATGGCACAAGTAAAAGGAGTATTTATATCTTCTACTTTAATCTCAAGCCATTTACATATGAACTTTGTACCTTTGTTCATTAGGAATGTTCCTGTAAGTATTCCGGATTCACAAAGTATCTGAAAACCGTTACATATTCCAAGAATTGGGAAATCTTTTTCTGAAAGTTCTTTGAGTTCATCAAACACCGGAGATAGTGCGGCCATTTTTCCAGCAATAAGATAGTCCCCATACGAAAACCCACCTGGTATCACAACTGCCTGAAACTTATTTTTTATCTTAGTTTGGGGATTTTCTCCCCAGATGAAAACAGCTTGAAGTCCGGCAAGTTCGATAGCCTTTTTGGTCTCTATATAACAATTCGTCCCAGGGAAAACTATAACCGCAACTTTAATAACCATAATTCATAAGGAAGCGGCTCTCAAAAGCTCATTTATAAAATGGCTTTCTGAAACTGCCCCCTCTATTTCTATCTGATCATTAATTATCGTTTTCGGAACTGCAAATACTGAGTAAGCACTGGCTATCTCTGGGAACTCTGATGCCTCTATCACCTCTGCGGTGATATTTTCTGAAACCATAGCAGCTGAATGTGCATATTTTGCCATTCTGGGACAATACGGACATGTTGGGGTTACAAAGACTTTTATGTTGATCGGTTTCTGCAGATTAGATATCTTCTGAACTGATTCAGGTGAAAGGAAAGATTCCGCTCTTGAAAACTCTATTAGATCCTCTACAATAACTGCAAATTCATAACCGGCAGGGATACCATAGTACCTTATTCTATCATTTCCAATCATTATGAGGGGGACTCTATCTACTTTATATTTTTCAGAGTCTTGCTTATCCACAATTGCGTTTTTTATAGTAAGTTTTATTTTATCTGAAGTTTCTGAAAGTTCCTTAAGAAGATTTTCGGTCTCGATACAGTAGTCACAATCTAATGTTCGTGTAAACATGATTAAATCAACAGAGTTTACTAATTCCTTCTCAAACCTCTCCTGAAGATATTTTTTATCTTTTTCATTAAGAAACATTTTTAACCTCCTTTTTTTGCTACTTTACATTATAGTCATACTCGCGATGTGATAGAACAATTACTGTAATTTTTCTTCTGACGCTGTGTATCATCTAGCATCTTAGATCTTATTCACAGGAGCGACTTTCACCTGACCTGATAGAACTGGTTCAGCAATACAGCAGTAGTATCTATTAATATAGGCAGTAGCATTCATATTAAAGAAGTAGTGAAATTCCGTCTGATTAAAAAAGTAGTAAAATTCCGCCTGATATATAAGTTGATGAGAAATCAAAATATTTCGATCTTTTGAGCTCAAAATCTTTTTTTCGTACAAAATTTGCTACGCAATTGGTGAGCTTTACAAAAAGATAGGATTTCTCAATGCCATACTCTGCTCTTGCTACAGCAGAAGATCTTTTATCAAATTCATTAAGCAATAGATTTCCAGAAAGTGAGATAGCTCCTCCGAAAACTCCACCAAAGACCCCTTTCCCAACAGTATAACTTTCGAAGAAAAAAACTCCTCCCAAAAGTACTTCGACCGATGGAACAAAAATTTGGTAATCTACAAATTCACCAAATAAATTTACTCCTCCCCACAAAGGGAAAAATAAAAGGTTCGAATGTGATTCGGCAGTTATTTTGAGATTTCCTTGATCATCGAAAATTAGTCTTTTACCTTGAAGATAAGAAAGATTTGCTCTGCCAATTATAAAGACTGGGAAGTTACCCTTTATTAATCTAATAAGAACTTTGCCAAACTCTGCGTCTCCAAAAAATGTTGTTCTACCATATATAAGCTGGAAAGTATTTAACCCCTGAAAACTCCCAGCTTTGGTGAAATGAGCCCCCCCAACCCCAAGAGAAAAAAGATAATTGGATTTATCCTCAGAATCATTATCATTGTATATCATCTGAGCATAAGCCTGTGATACCGGAGCTATTAATTCGGAAAATTTTACATCTTTTAGAAAGTATATGAAACGCTCAATAAACCTTGAAAAAGTGTAATATAGAGAAACAATGTTCTGTCCATATGGCACATACCTTTTTATAAGATCTCTGATTTTTCTCAGATCGTTTGTAACTTTAGAATTTTTTCCAAATATATGTGATATGATACAGCCAATTTTCTCGTCTTCCGGCCCATATTTTGAGAACTCGAAGGTTCTTGCAGGAACAACATAAAATCTGTCAGAAGGAGAAGATTTTTTTCCGCCTTTATCAACTGCAACTATGTACCCACAATACTTAACTCCATTTTGAACTGGTTCCTCGCCCAGTCTTGAAATTTCTATCATATTCGCCTGAGTCTCAAAAACATAAAAAGAGCACAAATCCGGGAAACCCACATATACCAAAAAACTAGTAATATCTCTATCATAGTGTTTTCCCCATTGAACAATAAAAGACTTATCCTTCCCGATCGCAGATACATCACTTGGTGATTTCGGATAGTCATCATATATGACACGGCACGAAAAAGAATCTACTGTGGTATAGCCTGAAGTTCCAGTAGAAGATAATTCAAATGATAAAGAAACATCTCCATCTGATATGAAAAAGTTATTTAAGGAGACAGAAATGCTTTGTAATCCATCTTGTCCTGTTTTCTCGATAATATAAACTTTTTTAAAGCTGTCATCAAATGCAACCCTGATAGTGTATCCGGTACAACCTGAGCAGAAAAAAGTTACTTGCAAATTGTAGTTCCGTTCCTCGGTTTCATCTTGCTTTATTAATCCGACTTGAGTTATCCGAGAACAAAAATTTTCTTCACAGCTTCTACATTCTATTGTTTGAGCTTTTAGCGTGGGAAAATATACAAAAATGCCAACAGCTCCTATAAGCTGAAAGAAACGTGGGAACATAAGTCAATAAGAATTTTAGAAAATTTTAATGATATTTCTGGCAAGAGGGTCATTTACTACCTTTTTGGCTTTCTCAATATCTCCAGGGGGCATAAAGAAACCGTATAATGCGAATCTATGTTCTCCACGGGGGAGCTTTAATATATCCAGTGTTATTCCCACTTTGAGTACTTCACTTGAATTTCTAAAGTATAAATATCTTGATATGGGGATTGGGGTGAGTTCCTTTATAAAATATGCAGCCTTATAGATATCTGCTTCTATGTAGCCCCACATATGTCCATCTTCTTGAAGTTTTTCAGTTCCATCTAATTCTACATTGTGTTCTCGGGATATGAATTTTTTAGCTTTTAGAAACTTAAGGTATATATCTGCATAAGCCTGCCGTGATATATAACTGAGGTTAAAAGGGATGGGGACTGCATTTTCAACATACATAAAACCTTTGTATATATACGACGTTATATTCGCTCCGGGAATTTTTATTCCAAATCCAATATCTGCATAAGGTCTTATAGATCTTATAGCTCTAACACTCCCAGATTTTACAAATATAGTTTTTGCTGATATATCCTCGTGAGTCTTCTCGATTTTTATAAGATTGAAAAGTTCAACCGAAATCCTTGCCTCTAACCCTAAAAAGACTTCAACAAAATTTCCTGATTGATCCTTAGCGCTTATGCTCCTTACAACAGGTTTGGAATTATCAAAAACCGCATACCTTATATCTTCTTGGGCTACTACCAAATAATTACCCTTATCGAATACTTTTATATTCTCCCCCGGAATTTTTCCCTCAAAGTATTTCCCGATCTTCTCCCCTGTAGAATCCCTCAGTATACCAATGTAACAAAATTTTTTATCTTCAGAATCATAAAGTTCGATCTCGAATATACTCGAAAATATACCCTTTAACTCGTTAATCCTTTTACTCTCGAGCTTTCCTGAGCAATATCTTGCTGGGAAAACTAATTCATCATATCCATCAAATATTCCGTCCCCCCTTGTGTAACTTTTGAGTTTATCTTTCCCCTCAATTTTGAGTTCATCTATCTGATGTGGTAATATGGAACCATCGGATGAGAAAACGACAATTTTATCCGCTGGGACACTGATACCAAGCTCACCGGCTGATATAACTGGATAATCAAAAAATCTTGATTCCCACATACTAAAAAATACTAAAGTAAAAAAGGTACAAATCATAAAGATAAATTAATAAAATTTGAATCACTTTTGAATTGTCGGCGGTTTTATTATAGTTCCAACCCCTCCCAAGATCTCCTCAGATTTCGGTTCAACAAAAAATCTTAATTCCCTTTCACCTTGCCCATATTTGAAAACCAGACTTATCTCAAGAAATTTTGGTATCATTCCTACTCCACTCCATCTCTCATGCCACATCCCGTCAGCAAAAACCCTCACATTAAATTCTTTGATACCGTCAAGAATCTGGAGAGAATATCCCCCATGCTCAATATTAAGATTTTTATTTACTCTCTTGATCATCCGGCAGGTATTGCCCGCAACTCCATCTCCACTCTCCTCCATTTCGAAAAAATACTCTATCTCCCTTACGTCTCCACCATAGTACGTTACGAACATTAATCTGTCAAATGGTCTTCCAAAAAAACCCTGTTCCTCAAGTATAAATCTACATTTGGGACAAGCAATTAAACTCTCGATTTCCTTTCTTAATTCATTGATCACAAAAAGTACTGAAACTTCTCTTTCGGAATTTTTTTCTATGGTCTCTCTTGTCCTTATTGTTCCCAGCACAATTCCAAAAAGGACTACAAGTCCAATGGAAACTACAAGAATTGAAACAATAAGCTCAATAAGGGTGAATGAACGAAAAGCACCGAAAAGCCTACGGAATACCTTATTCTGTACAAGTTGCACTAGTAAAAATTATTAATGAGTTGCGATCTTTGAAAGAAAATAAGAAAGAAAGTAAAGTTCCAACTTTGCTGTCCGCCTTGACTTCCACAACACCGCCTACCTTCTTAACTTCTGATTCCACTTTGTGAGCTAATTTTCCGCTCAGCCCCTTAACCTTTATAACTTTCTCCTCCTCCGCAACCTGACAAGAAGCGGAGAATTTGATTGCCAGAATGAAAAGAAAATATAAAGAAAATATACTATGAATATGATAGATACACATTGCCATCTAGATCTTCTGAGCTGGAGTGACATGGAAGAAACTATCAAAGATAGTTCATTAGAGTACCTTGTAACAGTGGGATATGATAGAGTGTCTATAGAAAAATCCCTCAAAATAGCAAATGAATATGAACATATCTACTGTGCTTTGGGTTTCCATCCTCACTATGCAGACAGAGTAAGTGAAGAAGACCTTTTGTGGCTGAAAGATATTACCAGAAATAAAAAAGTAAAAGCCATCGGAGAAATAGGACTAGACTTTTTCAAAAATTACTCAGATAGAAAGAATCAAGAAAAGATTTTCAGAGAGCAGATAAATATTGCAAAAGAACTCAATCTCCCTATAGTTATACATAGCAGGAATGCAGAAGATAAGATAATTGAAGTTTTGAAAGAGGAGAAGGCATATGAGATCGGCGGTGTAATGCATTGCTTCAGCGGAAGCTACGAGTTTATGAAAAAATGCGTAGATCTTGGCTTCTACATTTCTTTCTCGGGTATAATAACTTACAAAAATGCAAATGACTTACGCAATGTTGTAAAAAAAACTCCTATCACGAATATTCTTCTTGAAACAGATAGTCCATTCTTAACTCCGCAAAAATTCAGAGGTAAACCTAACAAACCGTCCTACATATGGAACATTGCTGAGGCAATAGCAGAGCTTATCTCAAATTACTCCCTTGAAGATATAGATAAATTGACATCCAAAAACGCGAAACTAGCATTTAACCTTAGCACTACATCTGAAATTCAGTCACATAGACCAGACCAAAATTAAAGTAATTAAAATGACTGTGACAAATAAAAGTGACTTGAAAATCAAAACAGGATATATAAGCTGTGTAGGAAGACCGAATGTAGGAAAATCTACTCTGATAAATAAGCTCACTGGAACTAAAATATCAGCAGTATCACCAAAGCCACAAACAACCCGACGAAATGTAATCGGTGTGAAATTTGAAGAAGACCTTCGCGCTCAGCTTATATTCATAGATACTCCGGGGATCCACAAACCTAAAAATGAATTTGGAGAGGAGATGGTAAAACAAGCGATAGAATCAATAAAATATTCCAATATTGTTTATCATCTGATTGATTCATCTGAAGGCATAGTCGGCGAAGATATAGATGTAGCTGAAAACCTCAGATCAATAATCAGTGAGAACAAACTCAGTATCTCTATCTTTTGTCTGTTGACTAAGATAGATCTGATAAAGAAAGAAAAGCTACTTCCTATGATGGAGGAAGTCGGAAAGTGGAATTTATATCAAGAGGTAATTCCAATTTCTGCATTGAAAGGAATCGGGTTAGATGATCTTATCAAAACAACCATAAAATACCTTAAGGAAGAAGAAATCTCAGAAGTGATAACGTCTCCTGTGCAACCCTTCAAACTCATAGTCCAAGAAATAATTATGGAAAAAATTTATAACCAAATTCATATGGAAGTTCCCTATTGTACAGCAGTGGATATTGAAGAAATCACTGAAAGAGAAAATGGGGTCTTGTACATAAAGGGGACTATATATGTTGAGAAACCTAATCAGAAAAAGATTGTTATAGGTAAAGACGGAGCGAAGATAAAGCAAATAGGAACACTTGCCAGAGAAGAGCTTGAACTTATCACAGGGAAAAAGGTTTTTTTGGATCTTTGGGTGAAGGTAAAGGAGGACTGGCGGAAAAATATACACTTTGTAAAGAAGATATACTTCCTGAAGTGATCCGATGAAGAAAGATATAACCACTGTGAGAATAATTCCCTGCCTTGATATAAAGAATGGGAGGGTTGTCAAAGGTATAAATTTTGTAGAGCTTAAGGATGCCGGAGACCCTTATGAGATATCAAAAATATATAGCAAGGAAGGGGCGGATGAGATCTGTATACTTGATATATCTGCAAGCGAAGAAGGAAGAAAGGCATCTGTTGATATGATCTCTAAAATAGCTGAGGGAGTGTTTGTTCCTATCACTGTTGGCGGAGGTGTCAGATCTCCAGAAAATATGCGAGAATATCTGAAAAGTGGAGCAGATAAAGTATCAATAAACACTGGAGCAGTTGAAAATCCAAGTCTTATCAGAGAGTGCGCAAGAATATTTGGGTCGCAATGTGTGGTCGTAGCTATAGATGCCAAAAGAGTAGATGGAAAGTTCGAAGTTTTTATTTACTCAGGTAAAAAACGTACAGGAATCAATGTGATGGACTGGATTCAAAAAGTCGTGGAACTTGGAGCAGGAGAAATTCTCCTTACATCAATCGATGCCGATGGAACACAGCAGGGATATGATTTGGAACTGATAAATCTTGTGGCCGAAAATGTTGACGTTCCGGTGATAGCCTCAGGAGGAGCCGGTAAACCTGAACATTTCGTAGAAGCAGTAAGAGCCGGAGCCTCTGCAGTACTTGCCGCATCTGTATTCCACTTTGGCAAAATAAGAATAAAAGAGCTTAAAGAATACTTAAGAAAAAACAATATAAAAATTAGAACTTAATCACCAATCGAAACACATATTAATTGATCCCACCAGAGATGCATCGGTCAATCATATCACAAAAAAATCATATTCTCCATCATACTTGATAAAATCCTCAAATTTCATATAGCGTACCTCCCCACCCATCAGTGGAATTGAATCAATAAATTCCTCAACTTCTCTTCTCATACTATCATTCATACTTTTAATTAATTTTTCTGATTTCTCACTCAGACATAAAATTACTTTATGACCCCTCAGAGTTATACCCAAGGCCATTCTTATGCTCTCAAAAACCCTCTTTTCGTCGTCTCCTTCGTCAATAAAAATTCGTACAATCTTTTTATCCTCGTTCTGTGGTTTATCCATTTTTTATTTTGCTCAATGCTTACCTATTTTTACCAGATTTATCACTAAAAAGTTTCTTCATAATATCTTTATCTTCCTCTTCAATTACGAAATTCACAGCTTCTATATTTTCTCTAAGATGATCCAGATTCTCAGTTTTGAATATTACAAAAATTTTTTTCGTTCGCACAAGGAAATTCAGTATAAGTTGAAATGGAGTTTTTCCATACTTATGAGCTATAAGCTCGAGCGTATTCCACTGTTTAGAACCATAAGGAATCCTCCCGACCCAAAAAGGCGAATATCCAGAAACAGTTATACTATACCTTTCACATAGTGGTAAGAGCTTGTCTTCAACATACCAATAATTTGAGAGATTATACTCAACTTGGTTGTTGCAGATCTGATATTTTTTGAGAAGATCGCCAAATCTTTCAAGCTCGTCTAACTCGAAGTTACTTACCCCTGCAAACCTTATCAATCCATCTTCTTGAAGCTTTTTGAATGCCGAAAAAGTTTCGTCCAAAGGGTGATCTCCCGAGAACCAATGCAAAAGATACAAATCTATGTAATCTGTCTTTAGTCTTTTGAGTGATCTCTTACAAGCTGAAATTGTTCCAGAAAAAGATGAATTAGATGGCAGAACTTTACTTGTTATGAAAACACTTTCACGAGGAATACCCTTTAGAGCTGAGGAGATTACTTCTTCAGCCCCGCTGTACATTTCAGCAGTATCTATATGATTTACTCCGAGTTCTAAAGAAGCTCGGATCACTCTAATCATATTCTCACTATTCCGTATCTGCCATGTCCCAATGGCAAAAATAGGGACTTGTATTCCTGTTTTTCCTATTTCTACTTTAGGTATCATAATTATAACTTAGAAATCTATAATTTAAAGGGCTCAGAAGCACAGTTTATAGATTTAGATTTAAGATTCACCGCTTTCTATTGCCTTTTGAATTGAACTTCTTGAAAATTGGGATTTCGACTCCTTGAACAACAACATCTTTTACCACCTCTTTACCTATAACATCATTTGCAGATTTTATTATTCTACTTTTATTGCACTCTACAAAGAATCTCAAAGTAGAATCATAAGAAACTATACGTAATACCCCGTTTCTGAGCTTGATAGAGGTTGGCAATCTCCTTCCTCCTATCTTTTTCCAATTTTTCATCAGTATGAATTCGCACCAGATTTCTTCATCATAATCTTTGAGAAAGTTCATCAAAGCTAAATCTAAATCCAAAGCCCCTTTCATCTTATACACCCCCAGATATTGCAGGTATTACCTTTATTTCATCTTTTGGAGAGATTTCTTCATCTTCTGTTGTTACTTCACCATTTTTGACAACAATACAGGTATCAGGCGTAAGCGATAGCGCTTTTATCACATCTTTTACCCGCATACCCTTTTTGTATGGGATTTGCTTTTGCCTACTCATAAACTTGACCTCTATCACATCTTCGTCTTTTTCCCTAAACTCTTTTCCAATATCATTCATCATTAAAAATTTTAGATAACTACCCTTTCCTAAGAAAATCACAAAAATTTTTTTCTAACCTTTAATAGTTATCTTGATTATTTTATGAAACTTGACAAAATAAAAGATATTCGGCAAAAATTGATTGGAATATTTTCAAGGGTCTTCGCTGATGTTTTAGTAGAAGTTGCTCCATTTACATTATTTTTAGAGATTGCAAAAAAGAAATTCCCACTTATTGCTGTGGATGGAATAATAGAATACAAAAACGGAATTATTTTGGTAGAAAGGAGATATAAACCTATTGGGCTTGCTATTCCTGGTGGTTTTATTGAAAGTGGTGAAGAGGTAGAGAAAGCATTAAAAAGAGAACTCAAAGAAGAAACCAACCTTGAGGTACAAATCCAAGGACTTGTTGGAGTATATTCACATCCCCAACGAGATCCACGTGCTCATGTTATAACTTTGGTATTTGCATGCAAAGCAGATGACAATCAAGAATTGAGATCAGG
The DNA here is from genome assembly GCA_938036315.1 of uncultured bacterium. Classification (GTDB taxonomy): domain Bacteria; phylum Calescibacteriota; class Calescibacteriia; order Calescibacteriales; family Calescibacteriaceae; genus CALHPK01. The sequence continues at coordinate 142,009 of CALHPK010000002.1, forward strand.
AGATGATGCGAAAGAAGCCAAGATTTTCAAATTAGATGAGATACCTTTTGAGAAAATTGTCTTTGACCATGGGCAAATAATAAAAGATTATATAGAGTGGAAAAGAAGTAATAGAATCTTTATAAGATGACTATTCAGAGTAAAGTTTTTCATTACTTTCCTAAATCTAAAGGGAAACCAAAGGTAAAGCTTTCAGATACTCACAAGATCAAAGAAGTTTTGAGGAAATACAAGCTGAACTCTGTTTGTGAAGAATCTTATTGTCCGAACATTTCGGAGTGTTTTGGGATTGAAAAGACTGTGACCTTTTTGCTTTTAGGTAATTTATGCACAAGGCACTGTTCATATTGCGGAATAAAAATCTCTAAAAAGCCCCCACTACCAGATCCAGCAGAACCCAGAAATCTTAGAATGGCTATAGAAGAACTCGGGATAAAATACGCAGTCCTGACCTCCGTCAATCGCGATGACATCGAAGATGGCGGAGCCTCGCACCTTGCAGAATGCATAAAATCAATCAAGGACATATGCAAAGTTGAAATTCTATCCCCTGATTTCAAATATGACCTGAGAAACCTTGATATACTCCTTGAAGCAAAACCGGATGTGTTTGCACATAATATAGAAACCGTTGAAAGATTGTATCCCAAAGCAAGACCGAAGGGAGACTATGGAAAATCTCTATATATCCTAAAATATGCCTCGCAGAAAAATTTTATAACAAAAACTTCTTTAATTGTAGGACTTGGAGAAACATATCCAGAAGTAGAAAGAACAATATATGAAATAAGAGAAACAGGATGTAATATAATTACAGTTGGTCAGTATTTTCAGCCCTCACTCAAGTCGAATATAAATTCCTATCCTGTAGATTCGGAAATATGGTACAAGATAGAAGAACTTTGTAATAAACTTGGTTTTGATGCATACTTTATAGGTCCTCAAGTTAGAAGTTCTTATCTCGCTGACAAAATTCTAAAAAGTTTAAAGATATAAATATAAAGATATAAATATAGAAATTAGTAATTAAAAATGATAGCTATACTAGGGGCTGAATCTGATTCAGGGAAAACCCAGATAGTTGCAGGTCTTTCGTATATATTTCAGGAGCATAATCCATTACCCTTTAAAGCGCAGAATATGAGCCTTAACTCCTATGTTGGGGTAGATGATGGAGAGATGGCTTTCGCCCAATCATGGCAAGCTATAGCAGGTGGCTCTCTGCCGTACTCCTACATGAATCCCGTACTACTCAAACCTATAGCCCCCGGCAAAACAGAAATCATCCTTTTCGGAAAAAGCATAGGCACAGCAGAACCTAAAGAATACTGGAAGAACTACAAAAAGAAACTAAAAGAGATAGTTTTTGATTTCTTTTCAGAGCTCACAAAAAAACACAGGATAATTTTCGTTGAAGGAGCCGGAAGTTGTAGCGAAATAAATCTCAAGAGAGAGGATTTTGCTAATCTCGAACTTTGTAGAAGATTCAAAATCCCTTTCATCTTGGTCGTAGATATAGACCGTGGAGGAGCATTTGCAAAAATAGTTGGCACATATGAGCTTATGGGACCAAAAGAGAAAGATCTATTTTATGGAATTATTATCAATAAAATGTCTGGAGATAAATCGTTGCTCTCTGATGGAATAAAATTCATAGAAAAAAAGACCAAGAAAAAAGTCATAGGGGTGATCAATTTCATAGATGATTTGAATTTACCCGAAGAAGATTCTATGATGTTTCACAGAAAAGCTATGAGGAAGGCAAGAAAATTAGAAAAAAAAACGCATAAAAAGATCCTCGTGAAGGTTATAAAGACACCGTATATTTCGAATTTTTTTGATTTATATCCACTTACACTTGATGAAAATTTTGATCTATCATGGGCTTACTCATGCTCAGAGCTTGATGGAGCTGATATCATAGTTCTGGCAGGATCAAGAAACGTATTTACAGATCTAAAATTTATAAAAGATCAAGGATTTGATGAAAAGATAAGATCCGAAGTGAAAAAAGGCAAATTTGTTATAGCAATATGCGGAGGCTATGAAATGTTGTTCGAAAAAATAAGAGACAAATGGAGAATAGAAAGCAGAAACAGTAGAGAGATAGAAGGATTAGGATTTGTAAAAGGTGATGTAAATTTTAGAAAAGAAAAGATAGTCGGTTGGGAAACATTAAACGTAACAACAGATTGGTTCTGTGGGAAAATAAATGGCTTCAATATAAGGCATGGCGATAACGAAATAAAATATTTCTCCAATGAAAATATTTTTGGATGTTTCCTTCATAATATCTTCTGGAACGATGATTTTATAAGTGCTTTGGTAAAAAAATTCGGACTAAAAAATAAAGGGAACATACAGCTGAAGCTTAAAAATGAGTTGAAAAAGTGGGCAAATCATCTGGAAAAACAAGTAGATCTTGACTATATCAAAAGCATAATTTTGTAAAGTATCTATCCCCGGTCAGTGAACACCACTGATTATTTTATAGCAAATATTGTGTCCATAAAGAAGATCAGATCGTAAAATATTTACTGAAGATCGTAAAAAATTTACTGACTAAATTTACTGGCTAAAACCAATTTTGCAAGTGTAGAACAAAAGTGTTATCCCTTACATCCAGCAATAGCGAAATTTATAAAAATATAATATATAGTAGATAAAACGATTAGAACCATGTTTTTTTCGCCCCAACCGTAAAATGAATCATAAATATATTTTTCTCTACACCGTAACCAAGGTCTGCTCTTATATCTCCAAAAGATGTTATAAACATCATGCCGGCTCCCACTCCTTTGAAAGGATAAGGAGATTCACCATCTTGGAAGACGCTCCCAATATCAAAAAATAAATAAGGTCTTATAAAGCCTATCTTCACAAGATATAACTCATTCACAACCAAAAAATAGTTTTCGGATTTATCTCTAAATTCAGCTGATGTCTTGGTGTCATAAAGCTTTTGAGAATATATGGATATTTCTTGATATCCTCTCGGACCACCTATCCCACCGAGAAAAAATCTTCTTTCAATTGGCACGTAAAACATATCTTTTGTGAAGATTCTCCCACCAGTAGCAAATATTCCGATACCACCAAAATCATAAAGGAGTGAATATCTTCCTCCAACTTCAATCTTTTGCGATAGGATTTTTGAAAAAATAGATTCCAATTTTAAACCAACCCCAAAGGATGGTTTTGAAATCGAAAAAACCGAGGAGACGGAATAAATCTGGTTCAAACTACCAACCTCAGGACTGGTTTCAAATTTATAAGTTATGAGCTCCCTCGATTCAAAGGTTGAAAGTATCGAAAGATTCATAGCTCCAAAGCTTCGTGAGGAACTTAACCCAACATACAAAGGTTTCGCAATAGAGTAAATGAACGTACTGATATATAAAGGAGAGAAGAATACAGAAGAATCAAACCCTGCTATGAATTTTCTTCTGGATAACTCTAAAAGAAAGTTCAGGAATGTTACCCCATAATCTCTACCAAATGGGAATGCCCAGTAACCTAGCGAAAAGTTTGAGCGAAAATCAGCACCATAGAAAAATATGTTCCTACTCAAAAACCCAACTTTACCACGAACCCCCTCAACTGAGGAAAGCCCTAAAGAGAGTTCTACTTCATTTCTCTTGCCGTCCTGAGAATTTACAAGTACATAATACAATCTCTCAGAGTTTCCAGCAATATTTCCAGAAGTATAACCTATGTTGACCGAGTCAAAATATTGAGTCCTTTTCAATGAATCTAGTCCTTCATCTACCAGATTTTCTGTAAAGATAATTCCTTCCTTTATGCCAGATATATCTTTGATGAATTTTTGATTTGTTTTGGAGTTTATAAATACGTAGCCCACACGTCCCTTCTTTTCATAACCGTGATAAACAAAATAAATTTTTACTAATCTTTTTGATTCTCTCTCTTGTTGCTCAATTATATCGAACTTGCTGAATCCCTGAGAAATAAGATAATCTTGGATTTTAGACTTTATAGAAATCACTTTATCTGCATCATAAAATGTTGGAAGCGGAGGAAGAATATCTTTCACTTTATCTGAAATCTCGGTTGGGAAGTTAATAAGCAATATATCAGATATAACAAGTCTATTGCCTTCATCAACAAAAACATCAATTTGTATATTTTTATGTTCTTTTCTTTTCTCAACTTTCTGTATCTTAAATTCTTCGAAGCCGAGCTGAGAAGCAATTCTTGGGATATCCGATATAAGGGAATCTAGTTTTCTCTCGTCATATATACCCTGGCGTAATCCAAACAGGTTCAGGATACTTTTTGTTTTTATGCCAAGTCTATCTTTAATATCTTTTTCACTAAGATACTTCAACCCGTGTATTTTGAACTTTGTTAGATAAAACGCCGGGGACGGCTTCACAGTTATTCCGACTACTTTCAAATTTGGTTGTACTTCGATTTCCTCGATCTTTATATCTTTCGGATCTCTAATAGATAAATTAAAGTTTTTCAGAGCATCTTCTATGTATGCCACGATTGAGGCTGGAGCGAATCTCCCAACAAGCTTTTCCATCATATCATCTCGCAAATCCTTAAGGTTTATACCAAACTCCTCATAACCCTCAATATATAAAAACACCACTGTTTTTTTACCTTTATTTATACTTACCTTGAGAATTCCAGAATCAAACTCCGTAACTACCTTAGCTTCAACATATCCATACAGAGAAAGTGTCGCCAATATATCTTCTTCTATGTCATACAGAAGACTTGGAGTGAAATAATTTTTGACATAATCTTTTTTGATTGAATTTAAATCTTTGAGCAGATCTGGATCTTCATCTTGAGCCAATCCTTCAAGAACAATATCTGAAACAATCTGATTATATCCTCTGATATTAAGAACTAATTTTGATTCGCCGGGTATTGATTTATCAAGTCTGACTTCGCACTCTGGAGAAAACACTCCATTGTTCAAAAGTATTCCTAAACATGTCTTTTGTATATCTTCATATGAAGAAAATGTTCTTTCTTTTTCAAAATATATCCTAATATTTTTTGCAACAGATGGAATTATTCTTTCATCACTTATAATATGAATCTTACCGACTGTGATATAGGGGCTTATATAAATTTCGAATGCGCCATCATTTATCCTAATATTGAAATCTTGGATGATTTTTGAAGTAATATATAGTTTTACTATGTTGTTGATTTCGTAGATTGATAAACATCCAAGATCACATAGCTGAGAGAATAATCCGTAACTTTTTACCTTACTTTCATTTTTTCCTATTGGACATATTATCTGTTCCCACTTTTGGTTATTTTTCTTACGTACATCAAGTTCTGTATCCACAACATCTGCAATGGTTATTTTTCTTACTCTAAAACAATTTTCTTCTGAGGCAAACGAAGTAAATACAGGAGTGACAGAGAGAACAACACCAAGAATCAAAACGAATTTAGAGGAATAGGGAAAGAAATTTTTCATCGATCTTAACATCACTTCTATCAGAGCCATAAGATAAGATTACAACTTCTGTTTGCAGTTCTTCTTGGATCAAATCTTTAATTTTGATAGGCTGAATTTCCTTCAAAATCGGATTTACTTTATATAGATCACAAGAGGAATCAAATTCCATCAGTTCCTTTCCATCAATAGTATACTTCTGTACATAGAAGGATTTTCCGAATTTTTCAAGAACATCAACTTTTGTCAGGGCAATAAAATCAATGGCACCTATGTTTTTGGAATACTTAAGAAGAGGGAGATCAATCCAGCCGACTCTTCTTGGTCTTCCGGTTGTAGCGCCGTATTCTCCTCCAAGTTCTCTGAGTTTTGAAGATATCGATTGATCTTTTATTTCAGATGGGAAAGGTCCACCACCGACTCTTGTTGCATAAGCTTTTGTGACACCTAAAATAACATCTATATCACGCGGACTTAGTCCTGTTCCGCAGATAGCTCCGCCTGGAGTTGTATTTGTTGATGTAACAAAAGGGTATGTTCCGAAATCCAAATCAAGAAGAATTCCTTGCGCTCCCTCTAGCAATATCTTTTTCCCATCGGATATAGCTTTTTTGAGAAGAAGTTGAGTATCCACCAGGTAATCTTTAACAAAGTCTCCAAATCTCGCAAGCTTATCATATATTTGTTCTTCGTCGAGATTTATATCTGAATCTTTTCCGATAGCACTTTTCACATATTCCAGTCTCTCTTTTATTTTTATTTTGAGATCTGAAGAGAATATATCTTTGATTCTTATGCCTTTTCTTAGGACTTTGAAATCAACAGCTGGACCGACCCCCATTTTTGTAGTCCCTATTTCCCCCTTTTTGTCAATGATCTCATCGAGGATTTTGTGAAACGGTAATATTATATGAGATAGATAAGATATGAAAAGTCTTCCCTTGTAATCTATTCCGCAAGTCTTGAGGGTTTCAAGCTCTTTTTTGAGCACATCTGGATCTACAAAAACACCATTTGATATGACCGCTGAACAGTTTTCTCTCAAGATTCCTGTTGGTATTGTATGTAGGACTATTTTCTTACCATCGAATACGACGGTATGTCCAGCATTAGGTCCCCCTTGAAATCTTACAGCTATGTCAAAGTAAGCCGAAAGGCAATCTACTACTTTACCCTTTCCCTCATCACCCCACTGACTTCCAAGAATTAAAAGAACCTGCGCCTTTTTAGTCATAAACTCAACCAAACAATCAAATCATACTAATTCTGAACTACTTATCTATACTACTTATCCATATCCAGCTTCCGCACATAGATAAATTAATTTATAAATTCTATCAGATTATAATTTCGAAAGCTTATCTAAACAGATTATAATTTCAAAAGCTTACTAAAAAGGGAGTTTCTGAACTCACATATTATCAACTATAGCCTTTGCAAATTCTGAGCATTTCACTTCCTTAGCTCCTTCGATCTGACGCGCCAGATCGTAAGTAAATATTTTTTTCAAAAATGTCTCTTTAAGTGCGGACTCAATAAGCGTGGCTACTTCATTCCAGCCTATGTATTCAAACATCATAACACCTGAAAGGATCAGTGAAGTGGGATTAACCTTGTCAAGACCTGCATATTTGGGAGCAGTCCCATGGGTAGCTTCAAAGATAGCATAAAAGTCTCCTATATTAGCACCTGGAGCAACTCCGAGTCCTCCCACTAGTCCAGCAAGAGCATCAGAAATATAGTCTCCATTAAGATTCGGAGAGATGATTATATCATACTCATCTGAGCGTGTGAGAATTTGCTGAAACATATTATCAGCGATTCTATCTTTGATCACTATTTTGCTATCTTGAGATTTTCCTTCTGCCAATTCTGCTTCTGTTATAATTTTGTCACCGAATTCCTCCTTTGCGGTTTTATAGCACCATTCCCGGAAAGCCCCTTCAGTAAACTTCATTATATTTCCTTTATGCATAATAGTTATACTCTTTCTATTTTTTGCTATTGCATAGTTGATTGCTTTTCTCATAAGCCTGCGAGTTGCAAACTCAGAAATCGGCTTCAAACCTATACCACTGTCTTCCCTTAAGGAGATCTTGAATTCTTCTTTGAGAAACTCTCTTACTCTTCGAGCCTCCGGTGAGTCATACTTCCATTCAATACCGGCATATACATCTTCCGTGTTTTCTCTAAAAACAACGGCATCAACCTTCTCAGGATGCTTCAGAGGAGATGGAACACCACTATAATATTTCACAGGTCTCACACAAGCATAAAGATCAAATATCTGGCGTAGAGCAACGTTGAGCGAACGAATACCACCGCCAACGGGTGTTGTGAGGGGACCTTTTATTGCGACTATATGTTCTTTTATGGTTTGCAGAGTTTCTTCTGGAAGCCAGCTTCCAGTTCTCTTGTACGCGCTCTCTCCAGCTAGAGCTTCAATCCAGTTTACTTTTCTTCTTCCACCATATGCTTTCTTCACAGCAGCTTCAAAAACCAACTTAGCTGCTCGGGAAATATCTGGTCCAGTCCCATCACCTTCTATAAAAGGAATATCAACCTCATCAGGTACCTTAAGTTTACCATCTTCTATTTTTATCTTTGCCATAGCATAATAGAATATACATCAGATTGTAAAAATTAGATAATACTAAAAATTTTGCTGAAAAAAGACCTCACGAGAACTTAAATTCTCTGAATAACCTTTTCTATTCTTTTTACAGTTTCATCAATCCCCAAAACTCTGATTACCTCATACAAAGGTGGACTAACAAGCTTACCATACAAAGCTAAACGTAAAACCTGTGCCACGAAGACTTTCTTAACATTATATTTTTGTGAGAGCTCCGATAAAATCTTATCAAACTCCAATCTTGAATTCTCCCCGTCTGATAATGTTGCGAGTTTTTCTTTTAATTCTTCTAAAATATACTTGCCAGTTTCATTGAAAAATTCTTTTACTCCCTCTTCGTCATAAGTTTCGACTGAAAGTAGAGGTTTTATCATATTAGCCATCTCAAGTAAGGAATTAACTCTGACTTTCACAGCTGGCAAGATTTGTTTGATCTTCTCGGCAGTAGTATCTGAAAAATCTAAAAACTCAGAAAGTCTCTGGATCAGGATATCATCTGGCAAGATTTTTATCCACTCTGAATTCAGCCAGTATAATTTTTTGAAATTGTAACGTGCGGGGGTTCTGTTTACCTCTGAAATGTCAAAAAGCTGAATTAGCTCATCCATAGAGAAAATTTCTTTATCTTTATAAGCCCATCCAAGTCGTGCCAGATGATTTGTAACAGCTTCGGTCAAAAATCCGTCCTTTTTAAGGTCAAGAATGTATATTGAATTTATACTTTCAACCCTTTTTGAGAGCTTTCCCTCACCCTCATCTGGTAAAATCAGCGGTAAATGAGCAAACTGGGGAATGTGTCCCAATATCCTAAAAAGTAGAATTTGCTTTGGAGTATTGGATATATGATCTGCACCCCTTATAACGTGAGTAATCTTAAAATCAACATCATCAACTACTGATGCAAGATTATAAGTAGGTAGACCGTTAGATCTCAATAAAGTAAAATCTTCTATTTCCTCAGAATTTACAGAGATTTTTTTCATCACAAGATCTTCAAATTCTACTGTGAAGATATCATCTGGAACCTTAAATCTTACAGCGAAGGGTTTATCCTTTGGAAAATCCTTTCTTGATCTACATGTCCCAGGATATCTAGGATTCATTTTTTTTCTCAGAGCTTCTTGTCTGTACCTTTCGAGCTCCTCTGGAGAACAGTAACATCTGTATGCAAAACCATTTTCAATAAGCCAGTCGGTAACCTCTTTGTATCTTGCTATTCTGTCAGATTGCCTGAAAATCTCATCGTATTTTATGCCTAAAAAATTGAGTCCTGCCTTTATTTCTTCCTCATATTCAATCTTTGATCTTTCTTTATCTGTATCATCTATTCGTAATATGAATTTACCGTTGTTTTTCTTTGCCCAAAGGTATGAAAATAATGCTGTTCGCGCTACCCCTACATGAAACCTGCCAGTTGGAGACGGAGCAAATCTCGTAATAACCATGGTACCAGAAAAATAAAATTAGTAACACTATCTTTACCAATTTTCATTGTTGCAAAATAATATCTAAGTTGCAAAATAATAACTAGCAATCACAGATCAGAATGGGAAAACCCTAAAAAACTAATGGGAAAATCTTAAAAAGCTAAAAGGAATTTAATTTTGTTCTCTTGAGAAAACTTTTCCTTTAAAATCTCCAACCTTTCAAGGGTTTTTAGAATATTCTCATGAATAAATCCATCTCAAAATTATTTTCTAAAGGAGATAACTAAAATTATAAAATACAATTTCTGTGAATAATAGATAAAGTAAAGAGAGAATATGGCAGAAAGACGCAATCTACTTGAAACTCTGGATAAGAAGAAAATTCCATATCATGTTGCGATAATAATGGATGGAAACGGAAGATGGGCACAAAAAAGAGGACTCCCCAGAATAGAAGGACACAAACAAGGAGCAAAATCTGTTGATTCTGTCACAACAACAGCAAGAAAAATAGGGATAAAGTATCTCACACTCTACGCATTTTCAAAGGACAATTGGAAAAGACCAAAAGATGAAATCTTAGCTCTTTTTGACCTCCTTAGACACTACCTTTCAAAGAAAAAAGATAAAATGAAAAAAAATCAGATAAAATTTAATGTAGTCGGAGATATAGAAGATTTACCACAAGATATAGTGGGAAAAATAAACGAAGTCAAAGCTTATACATCAGATTGCAATGGTATGGTTCTAACCCTTGCTTTAAGCTACTCTGGAAAATCCGAAATAGTAAAAGCCTGTAAGAAAATATTGAAAATGTACAAGGATGGGAAGATTACCGAGGAAGAAATAGATAATAACCTTTTTTCCGATATGATTGGGCTTCCAGATGTTGACTTACTTATAAGAACTTCTGGGGAAATGAGAGTTTCTGACTTCCTGCTGTGGAATATTGCATATGCAGAAGTATACATCACGAAAAAACTGTGGCCAGATTTCAGAGGGAAAGATCTAATAAAAGCTATGAAAGAATTTCAGAAGAGGGAAAGAAGATTCGGCCTAACGCAAGAACAGATAATGACTATGAAACAGGATATGAAAGAAAATACGGAAAAGACTATTGATTGCCCATAGTTGAGCTATATCTTCACATCACAAATTTTTCAAGGAGCTCAATAGCAGCGGAATATGGATCTTTCTTTCTTGCAAGGATATCAGAAAGATTCCTCTTAAAATCCTCTGTTTCTTTTATACGCTTTACAAATCCACGAGATAAGGCGCTTACAAAATCTCTTTCCATCCTCTTTTCCCTTTTCTTCAAGGTTATTCCCTTCTCATCTATGTATTTTTTATGCTTTTCTAAAAGTTCTATGAGTTCTGGTATACCTACACCGTCTTTTGCGATTGCTTTGATAACTGGTGGCTTCCATTCCTCAGGAGATCCCTCCATAAGATTTAAATACACTGTGTGAGATAAATCTATTGAACTTTTTATTTCGTTGTACAATTTATCTGCAGATGGCCTATCGGATTTATTAAGAACAATAATGTCGGCGATTTCTAAAATCCCCCCTTTCATAAACTGTATTTCATCACCACTTTCTGGAGAAACGACAAGTATTACGGTATCAGCGATATTGTAAATTTCGGTCTCGCCCTGCCCTGTGCCGGTGGTTTCCACTATTATTCTTTTCATTCCGAAAATGATATAAAGATTCACAATATCGCTCGTATTCAATGATATCCCTCCGACCTCTCCCCGAGTTCCCACACTTCTTATGAAAGTTCCCTCTCTTTCTCTGACCCCCTGCATTCTTATTCTATCCCCAAGAACAGCTCCCTCACTCTTTACAGATGAAGGATCGCAAAGCAAAACCCCACAATCTACATGTTGAATAAGCTGTGATATTATTGTACTTTTTCCTATACCCGGAGAACCAGTTATACCTATTATATGTACTGAGGTGTCAAGCAGATTTCTTCCGGTCTTTTCAGACAATGCCGAAATAAGAAGGTAAGCCTTCTCTGGGAATCTCTCAACAAAGCTTATAGCCTGAGATAGAGCGAGTTTATCTCTCTTCAAGAAACCCTCTATTATTCCATTAAACATTATAGCAACTCAAATAATAAACCCAAAATTTCAGAACGAATAAATAAAAAAATGATATTTTCAAAAGTAGAATATACACTCTTGTGTGAGCATAAGCATTTTTCAATTTTTATTCTTGAGACATTAACAAAAAGAAATTTTTATTCTTGAGACATTAACAAAAAAATATACTGCATTGGGGGTTAGAAGCTGAGGGTCAGGGAAGGAGTTATTAATCTATTAATCCATACTTCCTTTCAGGAATAATGGTAAACCTGGGACTCTTCCCAAATTTATAGATCTCATCTACAAGATTTCACAAAATGCCAATCTCACCGGACATTTAAGAAAAAATCTAAGATTGAAGCAATGTAAATAGGAAACATCTCAGCAGTAATTATTAGATCTCCAGCTGAATAATCTGAAAATCCGACACCTCTGAGAAAGTCAATTTCCGAATCATCGAAACCTCCCTCCGGCCCCACAATGAATAAAATGCTTCCTTTTTTTATCTCTTGTTTTATTTTTAATAAAACTTCAGGAGTTAGAAGGTTTGTAGATTTTTCCCAAAAAACCATCTTCACATCAAAGTTATGTGGATTCAATTTGCTTATGTGGGTGATCTCGTCTATTGCTGGAGGTGGAGCTCCTGAAATCTTAGCAAACTCAATCGATAATCTTTCTAACCTCCTACGAAATTTCTCCTTCTTCTCCATTTTTAGTTTTACCTCAACTCTTCTACTTATAAGCGGTATTATTCTTTGAACTCCCAAAAGTGACAAAAATTTCACCGCTGTTTCGTTATGCTGTTTCTTGAGCAGAGAAATCCCAACAGTAATCTTCCAGTCCTTTTCATATCTTTCTATAACCTGCTGTATTTTTCCGACCTTTGACGTGGGCTCAATGACTTCAACAATGGCAAATCTCCCATCTGGGAGAAGAGCTTTGACAAATTCTCCTTCTTTCAATCTTAAGACTTCAGCATGGTGAGGATCTAAAATCACATTTTCTCCATCAACTGAAATAGCCCTTAGCTTCTTCATAAATAATATTTCATAAATTATCCCAAACAAATCTGATAAATTTGATTTTTTTTTAGTATAGATAAAACATCTGAGTATGAAAAAATATGAAGTTCCCGATAATCTCTTATATACTAAGGAGCATGAATGGATAAAGGTGGATGGAGATAAGGCGATCTGTGGAATAACCGACTATGCCCAAAAGAGCTTATCTGACATTGTCTTTGTCGAAACACCAGAAATCGGGAGAGAAATCAAAAAGAATGAGGTAGTCTGCACAATTGAATCTGTAAAGTCTGTATCAGATGTGTACTCACCTACATCTGGGAAAATAGTAGATGCAAATGAAAGACTTAAAAACGAACCAGATCTTATAAATAAATCTCCGTATGAAGACGGATGGATATTCAAACTCGAGCTTGCAGATAAAAGCGAACTTGAAGATCTTATTAAACCAGAAGAGTACAGAGAACTTATCAGAAAAATAGAAGAGGGAAGATAAATATGGTTGAGGTAGCTTTAATCCCAGCGGCAGGGTTTGGAACACGTGTACTTCCCGCATCAAAAGCGATACCAAAAGAACTCTTCCCAATATACAACAAACCAGCAATTCACCTTGTAATCCAGGAGTGTCTACTATCAGGAATAAAAGAGGTAATCCTTGTACTTTCAAGAAGAAAATTAGATATACTGAAATATTTCGATGAAGATAGAGAACTTGAGGATTTCCTGAAAGAAAGAGGTAAAAAAGAACTTCTTAGAAGCTTAGAAGTTTTTAAGCAGATAAAGATAGATTACGTAATTCAGGAGAAGCAGAAAGGTCTGGGAGATGCTGTTTTACACGGTGAAAGTAAAATAGGCAGTAGACCATTTGCAGTCATACTCCCTGACGATCTTTTTATAACCAAAGAAGGTTTCTCAGCTACAAAAGAGCTCATCAGAATCTTTGAAGAGAAAAAGCCAGAAGGCGGGATCATACTACTGAAAAAAGTTCCCAAAAAAGATGTGTCAAAGTATGGGGTGGTAATTCCTGACGAAATCAAAGGCAAATATGTGTGGCTCTCAGGAGTTGTGGAAAAACCAGAACCGGAGAGCGCTCCATCGCAGTTAGCAGTCGTTGGTAGATACGTGTTCTCACCAAAAATATTCGAGTGGTTAAAAACAGAACCAGAAGATAAAACCGGGGAAATACAGCTTGCTGGGGCAATTGGAAGGTTTTCAAGTGAGATCAAAAGAGCGGTTCTTGGTATCCTCCTCCCAGGTAGATGGTTAGATATAGGCTCTCCTGAAGGGTACATCAAAGCTGTGAACTTTTTTGCAAGGAACAGAAAGTTCTTAGATTGTTGACAGGATCAGTTAGCAGAAGCTTTTGATTTGAACTCTTCAACAGCTTGCTTGAGGACATTTCCAACATAAATCATATCCCCTTCGGTATAGTATCCCATATGAGCTATTCTTATAATTTTCCCTTTGAGTTCGCCCTGCCCTCCTGCCACCCATGCTCCAAGTTCTCTCATTCTTTTTCTTATCTTCTCTGCATCATCTATCTCTATGGTAGTAAGACCGGGAGCCGGCTTTTTGGCAAAGATTTTAAGTCCTAAAACTTCGACCATATTTCTCAAAATCCCGGCAAGTCTTTTGTGCCTTTCAAAAACGTTTTGCAATCCTTCTTCATCTATTATCATCCTGAGAGATTCTCTTAGCCCCTTTATCAGAGAAATTGCTGGAGTCCAAGCTGTTTCACCCTCCTGCTGAGCTTTCATCTCTCTTTTTACACTGAAATAAAACTTGGGAAGATCTGACTTTTCCATAAACTTCAAAGCTCTCTGAGAGGCTGAAAGCATAGAAAGTCCCGGCGGGAGCATAAGAGCCTTCTGAGACCCTGTGATAAGAACATCTATGCCCCAGTTATCCATTTCTATATTGAAAACGCCAACTGCGGTGATTCCATCCACTATATACAAGATATCATCTCCCCTTTCTTCTCTTATAACTTCTCCAACTTCTTTTACAGGGTGCTGAACTCCAGTCGAGGTTTCACACCCCTGAATAAAAACCCCTTTTATCTTCCCATCTTTTTGGAGAGCTTTCCTTACGTCACTTGGGTCTACTGCGTATCCATATGGGATCTTTATCTCTTCAACTTCAAGAGAATATGCTCTACATATCTGGCTCCATCTTTCACCAAATTTTCCGGCATTTATTACCAACGCCTTATCGCCTCTACAGAAAAAATTTGAGACAGCGGATTCCATAGCCCCAGTTCCGGAAGACGCAAATACTATTACATCTTGATTTGTAGCAAAAAGTTTCTTGAGTTTTTCCCTTACTTCAAAAAATATCTCTCGAAAATCTTGACTTCTATGATGAATTATGGGTTCTGAAATAGCCTTAAGAACTCTTGATGGAACTTCGGCTGGACCCGGAGTGAAAAGCAGAAACTTTTGCATATACAGAATTTTTCATACTATACCTATTCTCTTACAATTTACAGAAAAATTTCAGATGGAAATAACCTCTTTTTCTACAGTGTAGCATTCTATGACGTCGTTCTCTTGAATATCCTTTATGCCATCTATGATAACTCCACATTCATCACCTTGATCAATTTCTTCGACCGCATCTTTAAATTTCCTCAAGGAGCTAATTTTTCCCTCTCCGATAATCTGACCATCCCTTTTTACCTTGGCATAAAGCCCAAGTTTGATTTTCCCATTTTCCACAATACACCCAAGAGCCTTCCCAGCTGATACCTTGAAGATTTTGAGAACTTTTGCTCTACCGACAACAATTTCTTTCTCCTTTGGCTTAAGTTTCCCGGCTAGGGCTTGCTTTATGTCGTCTATAATTTCGTATATGATTTTGTAATTTCTGACCTGAACTCCGAGCATCTTTGCAAGGTTAACCGCTTGCTTTTCTACGCTAACATTAAATCCTATTACAATCCCCCCTGACGCAGCAGCTAAGTTAATATCGGAAGGAGAAATGACTCCTATACCCTTATAGATGACTCTGATCTCCACTTGCGGGTGTTTTATTTGTTCTATTTCTTTCTCGATAGCGTCAAGAGCCCCCTTTGATACTGCTTTTATAACAACTGGAAGGATTACTTTATCTTCTCCGGCTTGGGCAATTTTTTTGTATATCTCCTCAAGAGAGACGGTAGATCTTTTTATCTCTTTTCTTCTTCTCTCCTCGACTATCTTCTGGGCTACTTGTTCGTCTTTTACAACATAGAGTTTATCACCTGCTACGGGGGTTTCAACTCCTCCTATAACAATTCTGGCTGGATATCCAGGAGCAACTTCCTTTAAAATTCTGCCTTTGTCTGAAAAAATATTTCTAACTTTTCCTGCAACTAAACCGGCTACAAAAACATCGCCCCTCTTCAGAGTTCCTCTCTGGACTATGACTGTTGCTACAACTCCGAGCCCTTTATCTATACCTGACTCTATTACTAGCCCCTCAGCAGACCTATCTGGATTAGCTCTTAGATTGAGGAGTTCCGCTTGAAGCAGGATCTTCTCGAGAAGGTCACCTATTCCTACTCTCATCTTAGCGGAAACCTGAGAAAAGAGAGTATCACCCCCCCAATCATCTGGAATCAATCCAAGTTCTGAAAGTTGCTTTTTTACAAGGGCTACATTCGCACCAGGTTTATCGATCTTGTTTACTGCGACTACTATTGGGACATTTGCGGAGCGAGCATGAACAATAGCCTCTTCTGTCTGCGGTTTTATGCCTTCATCCGCGGCAACTACCAAAACAGCTATATCTGCAACCTTCGCTCCTCGAGCTCTCATCTCAGTAAAAGCTTCGTGCCCAGGAGTATCTATAAAAGTTATAACTTTTCCATCAACCTCAACAGTGTAAGCCCCAATACTTTGGGTTATCCCTCCGACCTCTCTTTCAGCTACGTTAGTCTCCCTTATCGCATCAAGAAGAGTCGTTTTGCCATGATCTACATGCCCCATCACAACAACAACCGGCGGTCTAGGTTTCAACTTATCCTCTGGATCAGGAGATAAATCAAAAAACTGAGTTTCATCGAATTCTTCTACCTCAACCTCTATACCGTAATCCGCACAAATGATACTAGCCTCTTCAGCAGATACCGTTTGATTTATTGTTACATCTTTGCCAAGTTGAAAGAATTTAGATATTATATCCGCTACTCTTATTCCAGATAATTTTGAAAGATCTGCCACCCGAATCTCTGCCGGGATTTTTATCTTCTTCGGATACTGCGCAACCCTTACAGGTTCATCCTTTGTATCCTTATCTCTAAAAGTTTTTTTCCTTTTCAGTTTGAAGAATTTCCTTGATCTAAATGGACTGATATCTTCCCTACCAAAATAAAATTCTATATCTCCGTAATTTTCAGGCTCCCCTTTTTTATCTTCTTCCTTTTCTGCTACTTCTTCGTATTCAGTCCTCTCCTCTTGGGCTTTCTTGGCTGGAATTTCAGTCTCTACCTCTTTCTTTTCTTCTTTTTTGATTTCAAAGGTTTGCTTCTGCTCTGATGATTCTCCACTTTCTGCCAATTCCGCTGTCTCTTTCCTAATCTTAAGAACTTGCTCCTGTCTTTCCTTACGCCCTGTGTCTAAAGGTTGTCCTGTCTGAGTTTGAGTAATTGTAGCTTTTTCAATCTTTATCTCGCCTTTTGGCTTGAATGGACGACCCCTCAGATCTTTCGGCTTGAATCTCCTTATAGCTTCTGATGCCCCTATCTTTCCCTCTGCTCCTTCAGATTGTCTTTCCCTCTGAACAGGTTTTTTATGTTCCTCTTCCTTTTTCTTATACTCCTCTTCCTTTTTTTGTACCTCTTCTGACTTTTCTTGTTCTACCTTCTTTCTCAGAATATAAACTGGTTGAGTTGCTGATGATTTTTCTTTTCCTTTCATAATTTTGCCAAATCGATAACATCTAAAAAAGTTCAAATTAAGAACTGCTCTTTCAAATAAGCTTTTTTCTGTTTTTTCCCTGTAACTGACCTTTTGACTTAACAAGGATGGAAAAGTAGACTTGGAATTACTTTACTGCCAGAATAATCTCAGAAGGGAGAAGCATCTGCTGAATACATTCGTAGGAAACCACACTCAGACCATGCGATTCTACCAGCTCTTTCATTTTAACCCCTCTGCATCCGCCAAGCATCTTAGGCGATAGTTGATAAAGTAGGTTGTAGATCTTGGTTAGTGGTGTTTTCTGGTCTGCCATATTTACCAGAACCAATCTTCCACCCTTCTTCAGAACTCTTGTAAATTCAGAAAGGATTCTATCCATTTCACCAAAAGGGATCAGATCAAACATATAAGTGTTTATAATTAAATCGAAGGTCTCATCAGGATATGGTATACTGAAAGCGCTGGCAACCCTTAGATCGTAATTTGCGAAGTTCAACTTACTCAAACGTTTTCTTGCTTTACTAAGCATACCCTCGGAGATGTCAATACCCACGTTCATTCCATCTGGATTTCTCTTGACGATCTTGTAGAATGTGAGCCCAGTACCAACTGCAACTTCAAGAATCTTTTCACCATTTTTGATTTTAGCCAACTCAATTGCTCGATTTCGTGCTCGTGATTCAACAAAAATTCCCCAGAGATCATAGATTTTTGAGAGCCTGTCATAAACCTTCCGCACTTCTTCCTGAGTCAAACTCGCATCAAGAGGTTTCATTTCTCTGCCACACACCAATGGCAAAATTCTTGTCACAAGTTGCTTAAAAGCCATAAGTTCTCGGTTAAGTAGTATCATTGACAATTGATTCTCCTTTCGACTTCACCTTGTAACCTAGTATTTCAGCGGTATTTTTCACCTTTAAAATCCAAATACTCAATGAAATAGGGAAAACAAAAACTAAAAAAGAAAGGAAATATTTAGGGTTATTTAGCATTCTTTCCTTCATAATTAAATAATTTGCTAAAGATGTGATCAAAAACGGACTCCATACCCCAGCAATAATAAGCATCTTAGTTCTCATACTTAAGCTCTTTTTGATCTTATCCTCAAGGCGAAAAATCTTAAGGAAAATAAAAAGAGAGGGGAAAGCCCTAAACAAAAAACCGACCCCAAATAGAATAAAGTAAATTCCCGGTAAAACAGGAAGAAATACTCCCAATACACCTAATAAGCAGAAAAATATCCCGAAAGAAGTAAAAAGGACCTTTTTTAAGATCATCCTTTGAATATTTTTCACAAATGCTCTGTGAATAAAAATTTTTAAATAAGCATGAATTCCCCCAACCATTACAGAATCTTTAATTATAGTCTGTCAAAATTTCGGAATTACCATAATTGATTGAACAAAAATAGCTCTCCACTAGTAGCTATCGGATTTGGGAGAGTTTTGAAATGCTCTACTATTAGCAGATCTGCAAAATTCCTTAGATGGCATCTTAAACTCTCCAGTAAAAATACTAAGTACGTTATATCTTTACGTTATAATCTTAAAGTATATTATACTTTTTCAGGACTGCTTCTATTCTGGGGTCGATTTTGGCTAACTCTATCAGAACATCTCTCATCGCCCTAAAGTTGATCCTCTTATCTATCTCCTCCAGTGCCTCTTCCTTCGCTCTCCTTATTATCGTC
>CALHPK010000003.1 GCA_938036315.1 uncultured bacterium
AGTGGATAGAAAAATTAGAAAATAGGGAATACATTGAATATCTTGCAGAGAAATTGTGGGAACTGAAAAGCGAGAGCTCAACAAAATAACGAAAAATTCTGAAAGCTCCGAATGTTATCTACTCTGCACTAACACGTAAAAAAGAGTTTTTTATCATATTTGATCCATAAAAACCTAAGATAAGATAACATAAATTTTGTTGTCCCATATTAATCTGAATAAATTTTCTGTTTATGGAGATAATAGACCTTACTCCTAAACCGAAGTTGAGGCAGAATATTGAAGTTATGCCTTTGGGCAATGGTAAATTTGCACTTCGAGATATCGTCGGATTTACCGAAGAAACTCTAGTTCTCAATGAAGTCTCCGTACTTATATTATCTTTGCTCGATGGCAGAAGGACTCCTACAGAGATAAGAAAGATTATGCAATCATCTTTAGGATTTGACATACCAGAAGATGAACTTAATAACTTCATAAATCTGTTAGATGAGAAGGGATTTTTAGATTCTTTGCGCTTTAGATCTCTGAAAACTGAGAAGATAAAAGAATTTAGTCTGCAGGTTGTCAGAAAACCCAATTTCGCTGGAAGATCTTATCCTGAAGGTGGCAAAGAAGCCGAGGAATTTTTTGAAGCGATTTTATCTTCTTTTTCGTACAAAGGGAAAGCCAAAAAGCTCTTAGCAATTTTATCCCCTCATATAGAGATCGTGAACGGAGTAAGGATATATGGTGCAGTTTGGTCATTTGTTAGAGATTTAGCCCCAAAACCCGATATATTCTTTGTGTTTGGGACCTCTCACCCTTACTCCACCTGCCATTTCATCCCTACCGAAAAAGATTTTGAGACTCCGTTCGGAATTCTGAAAAATGCAAAGGAAATATCCTCTGAGATAAGGAAGATCATCGGTGATGGAGCCGAAGACGAAATCATTCATAAAAGTGAACATTCAATAGAGTTTCAGTCAATATTCATCAAATATCTCTTTCCTAATGCCAAAATAGTTCCAATTTTATGCCCATCCTCCTGGATGGATTCAGAGGAGGGAAAGAAAAGATTTCTTGATACTCTACATTTGATCAAAGAAAGAATTATCAAGAATCTGAAGGGAACAAACTATATTCTTGTATCAGCTGGAGATTTAGCACATATAGGGACACGGTTTGGAGATCCTCCGGTTACTCAGTACGATGTGTCATTGGTTAGGCTGAAGGATATAATCTCTCTTGTGAAGTTTGCAGAAAATAAAGCCGAAGAATTTTTAGAAAGTATAAATTTCGATAGAAATGCCAGGAAAGTTTGCGGAGTCTCTCCTACTTATGTTCTTCTAAAACTTATAGATGATCAGCAGACTAAAGGAGAGGTTCTCGGATGGGACATATGGGTCGATGAAACACTATCGGCAGTAAGTTTTGGAGCAGCCTATATAGAAAAGACTTAATCCGAATAAATAAAAAATTAAAATTTAATACAGATGAAGAATCAATAAAACTATACCTTATGAGTATTTCTGATAAAGAATTCAATGATATAATAGAGTCACTCTCTCGGCTTTATAGAAAAAGTTTCGCTGAAACTTTAAGGGATCTGTGCAACGAGGCTGAAATAGAGTTCAAATTAATTCTCACCGCTGAAGATAAGAAGAAAATCATAAGAAAGATTCTTGAAAAGCCAGAAGCACAGAAGATTATCCCCCCTGATAAAGCCGGTAAAATAAGGGATTGGTTAGAGACAAAAAAAGGAAAAGGAAGAAGAAAATCGAATGTAGATTCTTGATCTGAATTGAATGGTAAGCTGGAGAAAGAATGTACTCGACAGAGTATACTCAGCATTTAAAAATAAAGATGTCATTTGGATTCTCAAGCTTGCAGCAATATCTACTATTTCTCTTTCTGTTTCGAACATCCACAATTTCTTCGGGACAATTATGGTCGGACACACCGGTGAGATGTCCACAGAGCAAATTTCAGCAACGGGAATTGCTCTACTGATTGTCCTTCTTTTTTCATCGCCTATGAATGCCTTCAGTTCCGCCACTCAATCTATAATGTCCAAACTGTGGGGTAGTGGAAAAAGAAGGACCGCCTTATTTTCCCTCAAGTCAGCAATCGGGATAAGTTTCCTGATTAGTTTGACGGCCACAATCTTGATATTGATTGTAGGTGAAAATTTTATCAAAATTATGGCACCTGATCAGAGCGTGGCCAATTACAGCAAAAGATTTCTTACCATAAGGATAATCGGACTACCATTCACCTCTGTGACTTTTGTTATGAGGGCTTTCTTTGACGCGATTGGAGAACCTAAAAACCATCTGAAATTCAATCTATATTCTACCGTTCTCTGCATCATTTTGTCATATTTTTTAGTCTTTGGAGTTTTCTTTCCTCGGATGGAGCTATATGGTTTCGCATTAGCATCATCTCTTTCTTCAATTTTTGCTGCAGTATACGGAGGGCTACTACTTAAGAAATACTTACAGGAAAACTTTACTATTGACGAGATAGGAAGACCGGAATATATGGAAAAGATCGCTGACTTTTCCTTGAAAAATTTCAAGGTGGCTTTTCCAGCATTTATAGCTTCTTTTGTCGTAGCTTTGAGCTTTATTGTCTTTCTGTGGGCATCTGGGGTAGCAGGAGTTGAACATCAGGCAGTAACATTCGCACTTATAAATATCTTGGGAGTTGTAATACTCCCAGCATCAGCTATTGCCTTCTCGCTCGCTGGCGAGATAGGAAGACTACTGGGAAAAAGAGAAATCAAAAGAGCTAAATTAGCCTTCCACGATACACTCTTAGTAATGGGAACTGTTACACTAGCTATATCAATACTTTTCCTCATATTTCCAGAAAAGATAATTGATATATTCTCAGATAGAGATAGATTAATTAATATTGGGAAGGATACTATTTTGTTTTTTTCTCCCTCAATACCCTTGGTCTTTTTAGGAATGCTTATTTCAACTACTCTCGTTTCCCTTGGAGATACAAAGTTCATAGTTACTGTTGAATCAATCCTACATTTCTGCTTCTTCCTCCCGTCAGTTTTAATCTTGGGCTTTTACTACAAAGCAGACTCAAAATATCTATGGCTGATGATATCAATATATTTTTCTATGTTCTTTGCTGTATTATTTCTAAGGATAAAGTCTGGCAGATGGATAAGATAATTGGAACCCCTGACCAGAACATATCATTACGGACACAAGTATATTTTTCTCCACAACGATTCATCCTGCCTCTCAAAAAGAACTCTTTTGTGCAATCTTACTTGAGTATATACTAAAAATTCGAATTCTTGGGGTAATATTCTATATCCTCCCCAATGAGGAGGGCGAGGGACATCTTTGTTTTCAAACTGCTTTCTGAACATTTCAAACCTTCTGAGGAGCTCTGCATAGGATTCGATAGGGGCACTTTGCTCCGATGCCCAAGCGGCAATCTGAGCCTCGCGCGGCCTCGAATGAAAATAAACTTCGGATTCCTCAGGGGAAATTTTATACACGCTACCCCTGATCTTGACTTGTTTTTTTATCGAATTCCACCAGAACGCAACAGCTACGAAAGATATACGCTCTATCTCCCTACCTTTGACTGATTTATAATTTGTGTAGAAGGTTAATCCATTGCGATCAAAATCCTTAAGAAGTACAAATCTTATATTAGGATTCCCATCCACCCCAACTGTAGATAAAGCCATTGCAGATGGAATCTCTTCCGTCTTCTGAGCTTCAGAATACCACACCCGAAATACATCAAACGGATCCTGAGAAAGATCCAAAAACTCCTCAAGATGATCCTTCATAGCCTATAAAAATTTCTAATAGATCATCAAATTTATAAAAAACTGAAAAAAAAGAAGTTTAAGTGTACTTTCGAAAATTTGGAAACTGAGGAGGAAATAAAACTATGAGTGAATTCCTTCAAGGAGAGCTTATAGAAAGAATTGATTTTTCGGAAGATCTTGGAATGTTCAAATTCAGAATCGTTGGGGCTCAAATACCTAAGTTCATCCCGGGACAGTATGCTACTCTCGGGCTCGAAGGAGAAGATGGCAAAATCATATGGAGACCATACTCCATAGTTTCTTCGCCCTACGAACCTTTCTTGGAATTTTATATCGAGCTTGTCCCACATGGTAAGCTTACGCCAAGAATATGGAAATTGAAAGTTGGTGATAAAATCTGGATAAGACCACGTATTGTTGGTAAATTCAATCTCGACACAAGAGCTAAAAAGCATCTTATGGTTGCAACAGTTACTGGCGCAGCACCATACATAAGTGCGGCGAGAACCCAAAGATATGACCTCGAAAACGGAAAAATTTCTGAACCCCACAAGTTCCTCATAATCCACGGAGCATCAAGATCTTGGGAATTGGGAATCTACAGAACCGAATTAGAAGAACTATCAAAAAAAGTAGATTGGCTGGTATATATTCCTACAGTATCTCGTCCATGGGAAGATACTAAATGGGAAGGTGAAGTAGGTAGAGCCGAAGATATAGTAAGAAAATACGCAGATCAGTATGGTTTCACAGCTGATGAAACTATAGGTTATGTTTGCGGTAACCCTGATATGATAAACAATGTCAAGGGAGTTCTGAAAAGAGCAAGGTTCCCAGATGATAGAATAAAAGAAGAAAAGTATTACTGAAATCTTCTTTGGATTACCAGATAAGATAAAAAATCAAATTACCCGATAAGATAAAAAATCAAAGAAACAAATGACATAAGTAATTTGTATAGTCCGAAGATCCAGAACTTCCTTTTTTGAACAACTATTTTTCTCAGTATAAAAAGAGCAATTAATCCAGAAACAAATGCTGATGCCACCCCGACTATAATACTTGAGATCCCTATATCTTCGAAGAATCGATTTCCTTCGAACAGCATCTTCAAAAATTCATATCCAGCAGCCGATATTATAGTTGGTAATGAAAGAATGAATGAGAAATTGAAGGCTTCTTGAGGGGTCAATCCCAAGATCAAAGATGCCGAGATCGTTGAGCCAGAGCGAGATATTCCAGGAACAGCTGCAACCCCTTGAGCAACACCAATTAAGACAAATACCAGAAATTTCCTCAAATTGATTTTGAAAGAGAACGAACTCAGCAGAATTATTATACTTCCGACAAAAAAAGATATAGACAGAATCACTAAACTCTCCTCCGCTTTTCTTGCGAAGTTCTCCAAGACAAGAGCAATCGGCACAGTCGCTAAAAAAGCTATTGCCAACTTATAAATTTCATCTTTGCTTCTCAATCTGGCTAAAATTTCCCTGAACATAAATGCAATCACTGCTAATATAGTACCTATATGCAAAGCTATATCAAACGCCAATGGATTTTCAACCTTAATTCCCATTGCGATTTTAAAGAAAGCAAGATGACCTGAACTCGAAACAGGCAAAAATTCTGTCAATCCCTGCACTACTCCCAAAATAAAGGCTTCTATGATTGTCATCCTAATACCCCCCGCCATAATTTAATTATATAATCTCCCCCTAAATTACAAATTACCTGATAGAAATCCCAAAATCCTGAAATATCTCAAAAACCGGCTTTATCCTTACCTTAGTGTTACCCATTGTAAACTCTCCTCCGTTATGAAAATAAATCCTCTTTGATATAAATCTGATCTCATTAAGAAATGATTTTAGCTCGTCTTGCATATTAGCTAAAGCCAGGGCCATTGCAATCTCTCCCCATTTAGTAAAGTCAAAAATATTAAGCTCATACCCTTTGAGGTAAAATTTAGCTGAATCCTTATACTCATTCTTCTTAAATTTTATCCTACCCAAAAGGAAATATATATCAGATATCTCGGGAAAGTTCTTCAGTGCCTCCATAGCCAAATCCTCCGCCTGCTTCAAATCTCCATTCTCCAAAGAAAAATTGGAAAGAAGTACAAAAATTCTTGAGATCAAAGCTTTGGAAATCTCCAAACGTATCCTTTCAATATCGCTTATATGCTCAATCCACACATAATCAATGTAGCTCTTTATATAATCATAATGAGAAAAAATAATTGGGCAGAAAAAATTTGGGAAACCATCTATCTCGCGAGGTAATGGAGATTTAAGAAATTGTTGAGATGCAGTCAAAAAGCCTTTATTATCTCCAGCACTATAGAGAAGATAAGCCAAATTATACCAATATATAGAGAACTTCGGATTCAAAGCTAATGCAGAATTCATATACTTTATAGCATTCTGCACATATTTCCTCCTCAATTCTACATTCTCCGCCTTAAAAGCTGAAGAAAAAAATAAAAATGATAAATCATTGAATACTGAGGATTTCAAGATTTTATCCTCACTTACACTTATAGCTATCTCTACCCCAAGATTTTCAATATAGTTTATATTACCTTCTGTAAATTCCTGAGGGCAATTAAAAAAAAGATTTATCAATGAGCGAAGAGAAGAGACTCTCAAATGTGGATCTTCTCTATCTATCCTCTCCGCCTTTGCATAACTTAGAGTATCTAAGATCTTATTCCATAATTTCACTCCTTGTACTGCTTCAATCCTTTCAAACCCAGCTGAAGCTACAGTCTCCCTCGCAACATCATCCTCTATATATCTTATAAGTAGTTCTTCAACATTTTCAGACCTATAAGGTATCGCTTCTGACCACTTGCGGATGTATTTCCACGTCTCTACATTCTCATCTTCCAGAAATAAAAGTGAGCGGGAATTCAGAGCTTCAAAAGTCCGCATGTTCATCTCTTTGCGTACAGAAAAGTTGAAAACAATTTTTGAAGATGCCAAGACTAACGGATACAAATTTTCATCGTAAAGCCCACCTCCAATTACAATCTTGTATCTTTCAGGAAGGAGCAGTATCTTCCTCAAAATATGGTTTCTTCTGGTATGAATCCCCGGATTCAAGTTCCCCAGAAAGACAACATCTATCTTCTTCTCAAGCTGAGATACCTCACGAAATCTCTTACAGTCGGCTATAATTCCGAAAAGTGGAAGCTCAACAAACTTTGATGATATCCTCCTTAATCCCAGATATCCAACAGAATCAACAAAGATTACAGAAAATTTCCTAATCTGCTGTAAATATATGTAAGAATTCAGATTCCAATCGGTTAATATAACAGGATATGTTCTCGAAAGTAGCGGACAGAAAGAATATTCAGGAGAAATTACAATAAAATCATCCAAATTCTCAAGATAATCTTCAAGCCCCACAATAGATAGTTTCTTGGGTTCGGATTTTCTGTAATCCTTGTCATCTATATCAAACTCAGTCTCTCCTATTCCAACTTTAGTTGTACCTATAACTGTAACTTTTCTTCCCATACTAAATTCTTATTATATTGATTTGGTTCAAATTTTTTTAGGCAAGTTCTCCGCTACCTTACAAGTTCTCCGCTATCTTCTTTCCAGAGATCTGCTAATTTTTTGAACAATTCCTCAACCTCTTCTTCCCTTTTCTCATCCGGTAGCTCAAGAAATCTTTCTACATAGTTTTCAGCATCTTTTAATTTTTTGATTTTAAATTCATCACCTTTGTATTTTTCTTTGAAAAATTCAAACAGCAGTTTGTGGGCATTCTTTTTCGCTATGGTTTCAAGGCCATCAAGCATCTGCCTATGAGGAGTTCCCTCCCAGATAGAGAGAATAATGGACTCCCTAAAGAGCCTTTCTACAGGGAACTCTTCGAGAATCCCTAATCCTCCCCAGACTTCCATCACCCACTTTGATGTCTGAATAGCTGTCTCAGCAGTGTAGTATTTTGATATATGAGAAATTAACCGAAAGAGATTGAAGTTGTCTGAATTAAATGGTGGGAGCTCCTTCCAAACTTTATCGAAGAACTGGACACAATCCCACGCCATATGGAAACATTTCTCAAGCTCGATTAATCTATCATTCAGCTGTTTTCTCATCAATGGATGCTCTATAACATTTTTTCCAAACGCAAACCTTTGACTTGTAAATTGAATAGCCAAAGAAACTGCTCTTTGGATTACCGCAACAGAACCAAAGATATTTGAGACCCGAGATGAATTAAGAACATCTAAAATTTCATATGGTCCCCATTCTTTCTTTCCAAGAAGGATAGCTTCTGAATTTTTAAATTCAACTTCTCCGGTTGGTACTGATCTTGTACCGATTTTGTTTTTAAGTCTTCTGACGAAGAAGTTAAGCTCTCCATTTTCTCTGGTTCTTTTTATGAGAAATAGACTTAGCCCTTTGATATTTTTAGGTGCTCCCTGAGGTCTTGCTGCAACTACAGCAACTTCAGCCCCAACGTTTGAGGAGAAATATTTCTCACCATTTAAAAACCATCTGCCATTTTCCTGACGCGCTTCCGTCTCGATCGAGTATCCAATATCTGAACCGCCTTTCACTTCAGTTATCCATGTTGCTCCCTGCCACACACTCTTGTCTCTTTTCCTCATCTTTGGGAGAATTTCGTCCTTTGTTTTTTCATCACCATATTTATCAATTGCTATAGCTGTTGACAAACTTACCGTATAGGGACAGGCAAGCCCAGAATCAAAGAAAGTGATTATATACTCCATCAGATAAAATGGCTTCACAGAATTTTTTAGAAAGACATAATCAATTATCCCTCTTTTATATCCTTCGTACAGGAGCTCCCAGTATTCGGCAGGATACTGAATTTGATCTATTCTCCTACCAGATTCATCGAACATCTTAAGCCAAGGAGTTTTATTATTATCAACTGCCCAAGAATAACTTTCTCCCACTTCACACCACCATCTTTCATAATCTTGAAGCTCTTCAAAGTTTACGTACTTAGAAATCGTATCTTTGCCTACCTTAAAATCAAGATATGCCGAAGGAGAAAAGAGAATTTGATACTTCCTTTTGATATCGCTCATAATATAAAATTTTATAAAGTATAGATTTATTTTTTACATAAATTTCGGACTTTGGTTTTTATATATGCATTTTCTGATTCGTAACCCTGCATGGTGTTTGCAAAGGAAAGCAAATTTTTGAAGCAGGTTGAAGAAATCATATCATCTCATATTTGTTTGAAGATCCCTGAGCCGGTGGATTTTTTCGTTGCAATCCCTACCCTTGCCGACGAAAGTGTGTTCGAAATAATTGAATCCTTGCGCATAGCAAATATCCCAGATGGCAAGCGTGTATCAGTGGTAGTACTTGTTAATGATTCCGAAAACACACCAGAACAGATGAAAGAAATAAATAATAAGATACTTGAACGCTTTGAAAAATCAGGGTATTGTAAAGGTATATCCATATGCGGAAATTTATCTATATATGTAAGATCTTTAAGAAACATCCCACAAAATATAGCAGGAGTTGGATTCGTAAGGAGAGTCCTTATGGATGAAGCTATATGCGTGTTTACAAGGGAGCTAAAGAAAACAAAATCCCAAAGCGCAATCGAATTTCTAAAAGAAAAATTTATATTCTCTCTTGATTCTGATTGTACCGTATCACCTGATTACTTTGAAAGGGCACTTGAATTTTTAGAAAAAACAAAAGCAGATTTTGGGATTTTTCTCTTTGAGCATAGATTATCAGAAGATCCAAAAGCAAAAATCGCAGGCATACTATGGGAACTGTTCCTCAGATACTGGAGAGATTCTCTAAAGGTCGCAGGATATCCCTTTGCATACTACCCCATCGGCTCACTGTTTGTGTTTAGAGGATACTTATATCCTATCATAGGTAGAATAAGCTTAAGGAAAGCCGGAGAAGATTTTTATTTCCTTCAAAAAGTTCTTCACTCATTCCAAGTTATAGATATTCCAGCCTTTGTTTTCCCTAAAGCCGAACCATCATCAAGAACTCCTTTCGGAACAGGATACGAGATCCTTCAGTATATCTCCGGAAATGAATCAAGATTAAAATATGTATGGAACTATAGATCATTTAAAATTATAGAGCAAGTTATAAAGGGAAATGAGCCTGAAGAGTTTATAAAATTTCTCAACTCTGAACCAAAATATAAACTTCAAATTGAGAACATAAGACAACACTCTGGCCAGAATTTCAAGAGAAACTTTGTAAAATGGTTCAATCCTTTTAAAGTTCTGAAATTCCTGAGGTTTCTTGAATCTATTTATCCGAAATCTCCAATAGACTCAGAAATCCAGAAATTGATAAATGATATAAATCAACAAAATTTGCTAGACCTCAGTTTAGCTGATGAGTTCTTCAGCACAAAGGAAAATGAAAATTTTGAGGTAAGAATATTGAAATTTCTAAATATACTTAGAACTTTTGATATGAAAATTTCCTTCCTGCTCTGATTTTTTTTCTCTTTCTTCTTCCTTCAATCTTCTACTCTCGCTTTCTCAGCTTAAGTCGGATTCAGATTAAAGAATCTAGAATAGAATAAATCGGCTTTTAGTCTATAGGTAGGGTAGATGTTTTCTGTCTGCTTCATTATAAGCTCTATATCATGTCTGTCGCGGAACCATTCCTCAACAATTTTCGGTGTAACTTCTATGTGAAACTGGAGAGCATACGAATTGTCGTATCTGAATGCTTGTTCTGGAAAATACTCCGAATACGCCAATCTTGTTGCCCCAAAAGGCAAGTCATATGTATCTCCATGCCACTGAAGAACGGTCGAAGTACCTGATGGGTCAATAATTGTTCTAAATATTTTATCCACCATACCATCATCTGTTGCAGTGATATTAAGCCACCCGATCTCTTTGATCTTACCTGGGTATACTTTTGAGCCGAGCGTATGTGCAAGTAGCTGTGCTCCTAGACACACACCAAGGATTCTAATACCCCTTTTCAATGCATTCTCCATTGCTCTGGCAACATTTCTGAGGAAATGGTACCTATTCATCTCGTATACAGCCATTGGCCCTCCCATCACTACAAGATATTCGTACTTGTCAAGAGGTGGTATCTCTTCTCCCAAACCTGCCTCTACTATTCTGTAACCTATAGCATGCTGGGCTAAAAATTCCGCTATTGTACCTGGACCTTCAAGAGGAGAATTTTTTATAATTAATACATTCATCAAGAACACACCCCTCAAGAATATTTTTCAGATTAACACATAAATTTAGTTTAGGTTATTTCTATTGAGTTGACAACACTCATTGATTTAGCTAAACTTTCATTAACTATCATTTTGAGACCACTAAACGATAAATCAAGAATTTTTTTTAGATTTTGCATTTCGTAATCAGAAAATCTTCCGAGAACAAAATTAGTCACATCAGATTTATCCTTTGGTCTGCTTATCCCAAGTCTTATTCTTATGTTGTTTTTTCCGAGACGTTCTATAACAGAAAGAACCCCTTTGTGTCCCCCTGCTCCTCCATCCCATACAATTTTCACCCTTCCGAAAGAGATATCAACATCGTCGTGGGCAATAATGATTTCCGCTCCTTCAAGAGAAAAATAATTTATAAATTTTTCAGCTGTTTCTCCCGAAAGATTCATATAGGTTTTGCCTTTGAAAACAAAGGTTTCATACATAAACTCCTCCGCTTGGACAAGTTTGAGATAGGCTCCAAAATCAAGGTTTTTGAATCTTGTTCCAGTTCTGGCGGATATAAAATCCGCAAAGAGAAAACCGAAATTATGTCTGGTGTAAGTAAACTCATCACCCCAATTCCCCAGGCATATCAGAAGGAACTTTTTCATTCCCTTTCAGAAAAACTTTCTTCATTCCTCCATTGTGATTACACTGCTTCTGATCCATCCAATGCTCTTACCATCGGTTACCTTTACCCATTCATTTTGTTTATCAAGAATAAGAACTTTCTGCCCTCCCATAATTTTTCCGGCTTGACCTGCTGTTGATTGCGGACGATCTCTCAAAATTATACTTGAGTATCTTGAAGTTATATATCCATACTTTTGAATTTCAGCCGGTGGTCTTTCAGGTGGTATAGTTGTAATCTCGTGAGCAAAAGTTTTTGGGGGGATTGGACGGGACATCTCTTCCCTTTGCGGGACCAACTTTTCAGCATCTCCTGTAAAAGATATTCCACTCACAACCGATGAGAAATCTGGAAACTTTTTACCAAGGTGAGCTGGAATCTTGAGGGTAGCAATTCCCGCAGACATAAATCCTATTTCGGCATCTCTTTCGATGTTATGAGGAACGACTACCAATGGTATATTCATCTTCTTCATAAACTCAGCGGAATCTCGTGCAGCTCTGTAGGAGAAAGTTTCGTTTTCTCTCTTTTTGAGTATAAGTTCGGAGTTAAGTTTCATCTGTGTTACAAAATTGTTCACGCATGGAGAGTAAGTTGCTACTTTTACACCCATATATGGCAACAGGACAGCGCTAAGTTCCGAGAAAAATTTATCGACTTCGCTGAAGAACTCAGAGAGTCTTTTTTGATAGAACTCTTCTGAAAAATCGGGGGATAGTTTTTTCAGTATTCCTGAAAGGATTATCGCTAATTTTTTGACATCTTCTTTGCTATAGATAAAGCAATGAGATCCGTTGAGGTATCTGATGTATTTTGATATATCAACGTGCCCAACTGCTCCTTCAACTATTTTTGGGTTTCTAGCAAGCCACAAAGCCTCTCCAATCCAGCGCCTTTCAAATGTTCCAGTATGAATAAAAACATCCGCCCTATTGAGTAACCTAATATGGCTCTCAAGAGGGCTAAAGGAATAAGGATCGTTAACTGTTTCATCAACAATGTAATAGATCTGGTGAGAAGGATCGGCTATATTTTTCACTATGTAGTAAATATCGTAGTTCGAAGTCACAATAACCGCTGATGCTGAAATAATTCCAGCTGTAAAGATACCGATCATCATAGCCATCTACACTACATATTAATTATTAATCTAATCAGAATAAATTAAACATAGCTTGCAAGTAGAATATGTTCTGAGGCAAAGCTGCCTCAGAGAAATTTCCTGTCCACTGTAGCCTTAATCTAACGTAGTCTGTAGGAAGAAATGTAGCGGAAATCGATATATCTGCAATCTGTGGACGGGATACTACTCCCCCACCTTCTGGAAACACATTACGAGGGATGCCGAAGATCTCAGGTCTTATCCCAGCAGCGAAAAAATCAATGGGTCTGACAACAAACTCTGAAAATAGCCCTCCTTCAACCCTTAGTATTTGAGGGATCGACTCTCTCTTTATTATATATCCGACCCTTGCTGAGAAGATCTCTCCGAGATTGAAGAAAGCATCCCCTCCGAAGAACTCTGTGAAGTTTTCCGCGGGGGACACAATAGCAGTTCCCTTGGAATCTAATCTGTCCGCTGAATTATTTTTCCCGGTGCACCAGAAAAGTCCGAATCCACCATTCACTGGTTCCTGCCCAAAAGTATTCCTTATAGATATGAGGTTAACAAATTCAAAACTCCCTCGGCTACCCCAGGGTTTCTCAGAACCATCAAAAACCTGATAAATAAACTCGAGTGACCACGGCAAGGGCGGGAAAAGAGATATCTCTAACCCCTCATCTAAAAAGCCATCTATCCCAAAAAAGTTTCTTATCGTGAACGGTCTTTCTACGAACCATCTGTCCCAGAATTTTTCTTGGTTCAAATTCCCTATCGCTCCATAGAATCTTCCCATAGTCACCCTTACAAAGGGTAATCCCCGTGTTGATACAAATAACTCCTTGATTCTTATTATATCTTCTATCGTATCCGCTGAATAAAGAGTTCGTGAAGGGGTACTGAAGAAATCTCGAACTGAAGTCTGCTCCACTGCTATGGATTCGGTAAAAAATGATAATGTATAGGGATTAACATCAAAGGATCCCTTAAGGAAAAAGTATCCTCTTGAGCCTTTTGCTTCAAGCTCTAAATTCCTAATAGCAAACATCCAATAGTTATTTCTCCCTAAAAACGATGCAAAAAGCGAATTGCCTTTAACAGAAAAATCAACCTCTGCAAACAATTGGAGAACACCAATGATGTGGAAAACTAAAATAAAAAAGGGAACTCTAAGACAAGTAAGACAGGTCTCAACTACTCCTCTACTCATCTGGTTCCACCTCTGAAAAAATTTTAAAAAAACATTCTGGTTCAGGTTATAGAAATCATTCGTAAAAATTAAATTATTCTTTACTTTAGAGAGACAAAATTTATTGTGGGCGATAAATAGCTTTTACACAAAAGGGCTTTCCATCCAACTCGGTCAGATTGCGTTGGAGACTCAAAAATCTACGGTTCTGATGAAGATATTATTATCTTCAGAAATTTCCAGAAAAGTTCCACGGTTATGTCCCCAAAAACCCGAGTTTGCGTAGGTTTTTCCTTGTGATTTAATCACCATTGGAATATGGCAGTGACCAAAAATTACCACCTCTGCCTTTTTTTCTTCAGCGATTGCGAAGGCTTTCTCTAACATATTAATAGCTATTTTCATTCTCTTCCCTTTCAAGGCTGGATGCGAATTCCTCTTGTAGGATATGTATGACAGAAATTCCCCAACCCTATTTATCGCTTTCTCAAGGTAGCCATTAGCCACTGCTCTAAATAGTTTCTCAGTCCTAAGAACCGCCCTTCTGTAAACCATATGAGACAGCTCTCCAGAATACAAATCTCCGTGAGAGAAGAAAAACTTCTGTTTGTTTATCGTGATATACGCCTCTGTAAATCTTCCTATTCCCAAATCTTCGAGCCAAACAAGGTGAAAATCATGGTTTCCTTCTATATAAATTATTTTTCTCTCGTTTTTTTTCGCTTGACTCTCAAAAACTGAGATAATCTCTGAAAAATCATCCTCAAACTCTTTGTTTCTCCCAATCCATATATCAAATATATCTCCAAGCAGTACCACATGGGCATCTGCAGAATTTATAAAATCAGCAAGAGCCTTTGCTCTGGGATCTTTTCTTTTTAAATGAATGTCAGAAATT
The DNA here is from genome assembly GCA_938036315.1 of uncultured bacterium. Taxonomy (GTDB): domain Bacteria; phylum Calescibacteriota; class Calescibacteriia; order Calescibacteriales; family Calescibacteriaceae; genus CALHPK01. The sequence goes on from CALHPK010000003.1 coordinate 14,847, forward strand.
ATAAAAATTTTCCCGTTGATCTCCATTTAACAACTACTTTAGGAATTGTAATGATCTGAGAAATAAATAAAAATTTGGTAAAACTTTTTTAGCATATATCTGAAGCTTAGCAATTACAAGCAATTACATTCGACAGCCTAAAATAAGTCAAATAAAATCGGTATTCCGATATAAAATAGAAAAAACATTCTGGAGCGGTTAGAGAGAATAAAGTTATATGATGAAGGTATCCGAAATAAGGCAAGAATTTTTGAGTTTCTTTCAAAAGAAAAATCACACAGTACTGCCATCATCCTCGCTTATTCCTCAAGCTGATCCCACACTACTTTTCACAAATGCTGGAATGGTTCAGTTCAAAAGGTACTTTTTGGGTGAGGAGCCGGATTATATTAATGTAGCAACCTGCCAGAGATGTCTCAGAGCAGGCGGTAAGCATAATGATCTGGAAAATGTGGGTAAAACTGCAAGACATCTGACATTCTTCGAAATGCTGGGGAACTTCTCATTCGGAGGATATTTCAAAAGAGAAGCTATAAAAATGGCGTGGGAACTTGTCACAGAAATATTTAAATTACCCAAAGAAAGAATTATTGCTACAGTCTTTGAAGAGGATGATGAAGCAGAAAAGATATGGCTTGAAGAGACAGATGTCAAAGAAGTTATCAGACTCGGAAAATCAAGTAACTTCTGGACAATGGGAGATGAGGGACCAGCGGGTCCGTGTTCCGAAATAATATACGACAGGGGTGAGGGGGTCTCAGACAAAGATCACAAATGCAATGGACCCACATGTGATTGTGATAGATTCCTTGAGATATGGAACCTCGTCTTTATGCAATTCAATCTTATAAAGGATGGAAGAATTGAACCACTCAAAAGGAAGAACATAGATACTGGTATGGGGCTAGAGAGAATTGCCATGATTTTGCAGAACAAATCCTCTGTATTCGATACTGATGTGTTTGAACCTCTTAAAAATGAGCTAAGCATCCATGCACCAGAAGTTATGAAAGATGAATTTACTCTACGGGTCGTACTTGATGCAGCAAGAGCAGCATCTTTTGCAATAGCAGATGGAATTATGCCATCTAACGAATCCAGAGGATACGTTATAAGAAGAATAATAAGAAGAGCTCTAAGACATTCAATAAAATACACAGACTCACCATTTTTGCACATGGTATCATCAGCAGTCGTAAAATCAATGAATGACTTCTGGACACACCTTAAAGGGAAGGAAAAAATTGTTTCGGAAACTGTAAAGATGGAAGAAGAAAAATTCTTTGAAAATCTCGCAAGGGCACTACCACTTTTAGAAAGAGAAATAGAGGATACTATCAAAGCTCAGGAGAAAGAACTAGATGTCGACTCCGCATTTATGCTCTGGGAAACCTACGGCTTACCTTTAGACATAATAAAAGAAGTAGCAGGAGAGAGGGGACTTTCTCTAAATGAAGAGAAATTATCCCAAAAAATAGAGGAATGGAAACAGAAATCGAAAAGAACGGACAAGGAGGACGAAGAGTTGATAACAAAAAGAATATATTCCATTATACCATCTCAATCAACGGAATTTTTAGGATACTATACCACATACTCGGAAGGTTTAATAACTCACATCCTTGACAAAGACCTTAATACAAAAAAGATAGCAACTGAAGGGGACGAAGTATTCATAGCAACAGACAAAACTCCGTTCTATCCAGAGGGAGGAGGACAAGTTGGAGATAGCGGAATAATCAGAACCGAATCGGGAATCGCAAAAATTTATGACACAAAAAAAATGAAAGGAGATATAATTTTGCATAAAGCTAAAGTCATACAAGGGAAACTTGTCGAAAATAGCAAAGCTTTCTTGGAAGTTGATAGACTAAAAAGAGAACAGTCGGCAAAACATCATACAACAACGCATCTGCTTCATTCAGCCTTACGAAATCTCTTCGGAACCCATATAAGACAAATGGGATCTTTAGTTGAACCAAAAAGGCTTAGATTTGATTTTTCCCATCCAGTTCCCCTATCAGAGTCTGATATCGACCAGATAGAGAATACCGTGAACGAATGGATAATGCTGAACTTTGACGTTGAGCACGAATACGTAAAATTTGAAGAAGCTATCCGAAGAGGAGCTCTCGCGTTCTTTGGAGATAAATACGGTAAAATCGTCAGAGTAGTGAAGATCGGAGAGGTTTCATTAGAACTGTGTGGCGGAACTCACTTAAAGCAAACAGGACAAGCAGGAATTCTTAAAGTGATAAAGGAAAGTTCCGTAGCCTCTGGAGTAAGAAGGATCGAAGCCGTAGCCGGATTCGAGCTTATAAAATATATCAGAGAAAAAGAAAACTACATCAAAGAATTAGCTAACATCCTCAAAGTTTCTCCCTCAGATGTCCTCAAAAAAATAAAAAGTATAACTGAAGAAAAAGAAAAGTTAGAGTCAGAAGTCGATTCTCTCAGAAAGAGGTTGGCAGAAACTATATCTAATCCCCAGATAAAAGAAATAAACGGGAAAAGGATAATATTTGACTACCTAAGAGGTCTCGGCAAAAAAGAAGCTTCATATCTTGTCGACAAATTACGCGAAAAACTTCAGAATTCGGCTGTACTGGTAGTGACAGAATCCGATGGCAAATTGTTTATTGTTGGTGGAACAAATATTCCACAAATCAACATAGGAGATGTTGTGAAGAGAATTTCGAATTTCCTTGGGGGAACAGGTGGGGGAAAACAAAGTTTTGCAGAGGGTAGCGGGAAAGTAGCAAAACCCAAAAACGAGATCTTCGAAAAATTCGAAGAAATAGTAAAGGAGCAACTGGGCGAAGATAAAAGAATCAACTAAACAGAAAAAATATCCCAATGTTTATAAGCTTTGAAGATTTCACAAAGATATGGTCAGAAAAGTTCTATAATGATCAAACACCACAGGAACACTTCCTAACACTTCCCCAGATTTCAGATATCTTTGCTCTGGCAATCCTTTCTCACATAAAAAGCTTGGGAATAAACGATAAAATTACACTGATCGAATTGGGAGCGGGAGATGGAGATCTTGCCGAAAAAATAATAGACTATTCTCATCACTTTCAGCTGAATTTCGACAAATTAATCCTCATCGAGAAAATCCAGAAAAGAATCGAAAATATACTGAAAAAACTCGAACGCTATAAAGGGATTGTTTCTGTATCGAAAGAGATAGACAACATAGATTTACATGGATCAAAAAAAAACTTTACAGTAGTCATTGCTAATGAATTTTTTGATTCTCTACCATTTTCAGTAGTCAAGATCCAACAGCAAAGAATTTATGAGCTTTTCGTAAGCTTAAATAACAATGATATAGTAAAACTCTGCTTTAAGGAACCGAGAGAAAAAGTCTTAAATTTTATTCTTAGATATATTGGAGATGAAATTTCTTCTACTGCCGATGAGTTTTTCTTTGAGGTCTCACCTTCGTTTGATGCAATAAAAAATTTCAGATGGGCAGATTATCTTATAATCTCCGACTATGGATACAGGTATTTTTCTGAAAGATCTCCATTTGGGTCGGTATCGATACATTGGAGATTTTGGGTTGAGAAACTTGATTTCTCAGATATTACCTCTGCAGAGGCCAAGATAAGTAAATTTTTTGGGAAAGGAGATATTTCATTCTTTGTCGACTTTGAAATTCTTGAAAAAATCCTGAAGGAAGAGAGTTTTCACACAGAGATAAAAAGACTATCATCTTTTACGTTATTAAACCTCCAAAATTTCAAAGAGATATCTGAGAATTTTTTGAAAAGCAGAAAAGAAAATATACTTTCTTTCTCGGATATTATGTCAGGATGGGGGAATTTTTTCGTTCTCACTGCTTCCAGAGATTGCAGACCGGGTTATTAGTCAGTGGACAGGGTGGTCCAAGTTGTTAGTCAGGGATTATCTCATCGAGCACGGAAGGATTTTCAAGCGAGGATATATCCCCCAGAGGTTTGCCGAGATATTTGGACCTGATGAGTCTTCGCATAATCTTTGCGTTTCTGGTTTTTGGTAGACCAGAGACGAACTTAACTTTCTTTGGAGCAAGTGGCTTACCTAATTTCTCAGAAATGGCATAAATCACCTCTTGTTCCAAGCTTCTATCAGGGCTGATCCCCGGGCGTGGTACAGCGAAGATAACAATTGCTTCTCCCTTTAGCTCATCTGGTACTCCGATTGCGGCAGCTTCTATAAACTTACCGGTGCCAATAACCACGCTTTCTACCTCTGCTGGTCCAACTCTTTTACCTGCAACCTTTATAGTGTCATCACTTCTGCCGTGAAGAAACCAGAAGCCGTCCTCATCTTGTGACGCAAAATCTCCGTGCCACCAAATTCCCTCCCACCTTGACCAATATGTATCTATGTATCTTTGAGGTGATTTCCATAGTCCTCGGGTCATACCTGGCCAAGGTTTTTTACACACAAGCTCCCCAACTTCTCCCCTCCTGACAGGGCTACCGCCCTCATCGAATATATCTATATCCATACCGAGACAAGGACCTACAAGGCTTGTCGGCTTTATCTTATCTATAGGGTGTGGAGAGAGGAAGCACGCTGCAACCTCTGTTCCCCCAGCCAGATTTATTATAGGAACCCTTTTCTGACCTATCTTCTCGAACGCCCACATATACGGTGCCATATTCATAGGTTCCCCCGTTGAGCCGATATACTTGAGTGAATCCAATGGTTTCTTAATAACCTCCTCTTCCTTGAACTTCATAAGAGATCTGATAAATGTAGGAGAAATTCCCAAAGCCGTGATCCTATGCTTGTGAACCATATCAAAAATTCTTGATGGAGCTGGATAGTCAGGAGCCCCATCATAAATAAACAAGGTTGCACCATTAGCGAGGGCAGCAACAATCTCCCACGGTCCCATAATCCATCCTATATCTGTTATCCAGAAGAGAGTTTCCCCAGGTTTGAGATTCATCTGAAAAGCCCCCTCCTCTGCTATTTTCACAAGAAATCCACCATGGACGTGAACCGCGCCCTTGGGTCTTCCAGTAGTTCCAGATGTGTAGATTATCATAAAAGGATCTTCTGAGTCCGTGTCCTCCGGTTCATAAGAAGGAGAAGGAAGATCATCAACTACAAGATCTTTTGACGATAAACCAATTTTCTCACCCGTTCTCCTGAAGACTATGATCTTTTCAATGCTTCCCACCCCTTCCACCGATGAATCAGCAACCTCTTTCATGTTTACAAACTTTCCTCTCCTAAAGAAGCCATCAGCAGTTATGAGAATCTTTGCATCAGAATCTTCAAGTCTTATTTTTACTGCTTCTGGTCCATATCCAGAGAACATAGGAACACATATTGCTCCGACATAGGCTATTGCTAAAAAGCTAGCAACTGTCTCCGGAACCATAGGCATAAAAAGTCCTACTCTGTCTCCTTTTTTAATTCCTGACTTTTTCAGAAGCGTTGCCACTCTCTGCACAAGCTCTGATAATTCTTTGTATGTTAACACTCTGGTTATTCCTTCTTCCCCTTCCCATATCAGTGCTGGGGAGCTCGGAATCTTTTCAACAAATCTTAAGCAGTTTTCTGCAAGGTTTATTTTTCCATCCGTGAACCATCTCGCCCATTGTATACCTCCCGAGGTGTCCAAAACTTGCGTGTATTTTTTCCTCCATTTCAGCATCAAAAATTTCTCTACCTCCACCCAGAATCTTTCTATATCTTCAGTGGATTTCTTCCTCAAGTCATTTATATCTTTTGCACCAAACCCGTGGCAGAATTCAGCAACCCGAGACCTCAGGTATTCTCCGTACGGTTCCCATATAATAGGTAACCTATCGACCATACGAAAAAATCTTAATATTTGTTACTAACTTGTTGCAAATATAAGTATCTTTGTCGATCTTCTGACATCCTCATATAAATAACTTTGTCAATCTTTTTGTCGATCTTTTGACATCTTCCTATTGTCAATCTTTTGACATCTTCCCACCCAACATAGTTTGAAAAATTCAGAAAGCCAAAAAAGCCAAGATTCCACCTAAAGTAATTCCTTCTTGCTTGATAATTAATATTTGAAGGGTTCTTTCACCTAAATTAATATAGTATTGTCGAATGAGTAGCCTCAAAAATAATAAATTGAAAGCTATAGAGGTTGATTGTAGATTTTTTGATGCTCTATCTGATGCAATCATCATATTTGATGAGAACTATTCTTTGCTGTATGTATCAAGTGGAGCTGAAAAGATATTCGAAAAACCCAAAAACGAAATCATACTCAAAAATTGCAAAGAAATCTTTGGAGAAAATTTCTCAGAGAACATCAGTCCAGAAACTATAATATCAGCAAAAATAACACAGAAGAAGAAAATAAAGATCAAAATAAATTACCTGTCAAAGTTTGATGAATTCACAATAGCAATAATATCTAAGGTTTCTTCCCTAAGTGATGAGGACTTATTTATGGGGATGGTCGGGGCAAGTTACAAGATGAAGGAAATTTTTGAGCTAATAAAAATCGTTGCTCCAACAAATTCTCCGGTTATGATAACAGGTGAAACAGGAACTGGGAAAGAGATGGTAGCAGAAGCCATACACAATCTATCGAAAGTGTCTGGTCCACTTATCAAAGTCAACTGTTCAGCTCTTCCGGAATCTCTGCTTGAGGCTGAACTCTTCGGATATGTAAAGGGGGCTTTCACAGGCGCAGAAAAAACAAAACCTGGCAAATTTGAGCTCGCACACAATGGAACATTGTTTTTGGATGAAATAGGAGACCTCCCACTAGCGCTTCAGCCAAAAATCTTAAGAGCAGTAGAACGAGGCGAAATAGAAAAACTTGGAGATACAAAAGTGACAAAAGTAAACTGCAGAATCATATGTGCAACAAACAGGAACATCGAAGAAGAAGTTGTGAAGGGAAATTTCAGATCTGACCTCTATTTCAGACTATCTGTATTCAGAATTCATATCCCCCCCCTTCGAGAAAGGAAAGAAGACATAATCCACCTTGCAGATTACATCCTTGAAAGACTGAACAAAAAATACGGAATAGGAATGAAATACCTCACCAAACAAGCTATAGAGGAGCTACTTGATTGGCACTTTCCAGGAAACATCAGAGAGCTCGAAAACCTTCTTGAAAGAGCCTATGTTATGTCCAAAGGTAACGCCATAGATGAGAGCATTATAAAGAAACACAAAGAAGCACTAACTAGCTACCCAGAACAGAGGAACAACCATATAGAAACCCTGTCATATCAAGACATAGAAAGAGAAAAGATTTGGAATACACTACTGAAAACTGGCTCAATATCATCCACCGCCAAGGAGCTGAATATAAGCAGAGTAACACTATGGAGAAAAATGAAAAAATATGGAATAGCTTGGAGAAAAAATTCTAATTTATGATCTCCGATAAGAAAAATCTCCGACAAGAAAAAAGCTCTGGTAACCAAATTGTATCAGCAGTCTGATAGAAAAACTTCATGGCAGTAGAGAAGACAAAACTGCATTATTTACTAACTAAAATTGGCTATCAACCAAGTTCACCAAAAAATTGGGCTCTGCACAATTTGTACGCAAAGCTAAAAGAAACAAACCTCCTGAAATTGATAAAACTCTACTACTTTTGTTGGCTTGCTTTCCGCAAGAACCATGGAAATAAAGCGGTAGACAATTGTAGACAATTAACTGACTAAATTAGCCACATTTCTGCTCATTGAAAATCAGGCTCCCCATAATTTACGCACCAAAGCTAAACTTCACAAAACTATGGATAACACAAAACTATGGATAAACTGAGAAAACCCTTACAAGGTGGAACAAACTCCTAAGTTTTTTAGGATTGAACTTTATCTTCATCTCCCCTGTAACTATCTTCTTCACAAGCGAAACTAAAAGTTTATCCGGCATAGGAATGTACAGAGGTTTTACTAACTTTATCCTTGATAGATCTATAAGATCGGCAGTTGTCCCGTGGATCTCTATATCTGGACTATAAACTTCACCATCAAATATAACGACTTTATCCTTCCTGAAGGATAAACTTACCTTCACATCAGCATCCTTTGCATAAATGAAAATCTCCCCCCCAACACAGGAAGCATCTTTTTCTTTCCAACTATTTCTTCTCAAATTATCTTCAATAAGCTGAGAAATCATCACAGCAAGACCATTTTCTTTCGCCTTCTCATCAAGCTCAACTTTGAACATAATTTCCTATTTTTGCAAATTCTAAAAAAGTAACTAATTTGTCAGATTTTTTAACTGCAATACAAAAAAAATTTCCAACCCTTTTTATTCTATAAAATTTTCTTTTTGATTGATTCTGCTTTGCGTTTCTATAAAAACAAAGGGGGAAATGGATTACCTTTAAATGGATTAACTTTAAATGGATCACCTTTAAATGAAGCACCTTTGTAGGTAGATCTACTTTTTCAGAGGGACCGCTTCGGAAATTAGCATTATGGGTATCCCATCTTCTATCTTGTATAAAAGCTCACATTTTTGACATATAAGACCTGAATTCTCCTCATCAAGAATAAGATCACCCTTACACTTCGGACACGCCAGGATTTCCAGCAATTCATCTGCTATTATCTTCTTTTTTCCTTCATCTTTTTTCTTGCTATGCATACGATTAAATAAATTAGCTATACTTAAATTTAACTTTATACTTTACCACAATTCTTTTAGAGTTATTAAAATATATCTTCTATAAAGATGATGAGGAGAAATTCATCTAAAACAATAATAGTAGTATCAGCTCTTTTTTTCTTCTTTTTGGCTACCTTAGGGTGTGCAAATAAAGAGAGTAAAAGGAATTACGACGCGCAAATTCGGAGAGCATTAGATCTTATCGAGTCAGGTTACTTTCCCGAAGCCGAAAAAATTTTCCTTGATGTAAAATCCCAGGATCCACAAAACTGCCAGGCCTCATATGGATTAGTCTTCGTATCAATAAATAAATTCGTGACCTCCTTAAATTCAATCATCTCTCTATTGTCTGGGGTAGGAGGATTTTCGGCACCTATTGAACTTCAAAGAATACGCGAGCAATCTCTTTCCAAACTAATCCATACTTTACTTTCACCGTTCCTATTCCCCATTGATGAAATCTCAAGGAATATAAAAATTGTCATTGATAAAAAGTGTAGTGTTGATGTTGCAGTTCCTATAACTATAGGTTCGGATACTAACCCAATTTCCAAGTTTTATTTAGGGAAAAAAGGGGGAACAGCTCGGCGCTGGGGACCAGCAGAAGCATCATTCATAGGGGCTATTGCTAACATGCTGAACTCCTTTTTTAACCTTATACTCTCCATAAATATCGATATAGATCTTGCAAAACTAATAGAAGCTCAGATAAATTTTGGTAGTATCGGATTCCAAACAAACCCTCAGAATTTTCTACAGGACCAAAGCACTGAATCTATATTACGAGGATTCGCAACCCAACAAATCAGAATATTCTCCTCAGCAATAGAGATAAATCCGGCAGACCCGGTGGGCATCTTCTCATCCTTAGCTTATATTATAGATACAAGTCCAGATTTACTCAAACTTAACCCAGGTGCAGAATATACAATAGGTAAAACCTTAGAACAACTTTCATACTCTTTCAAACTCCTTTCCGATCTTATCGAATTAATCCCAACAAATGATAAAAACAATATTCTGGCTTATGAAGACGTTGGAGAAAAAGGATTATCTGTGGATGACATAATCTATCTCAATGTCTACAATTACTCAGATCTTGAGCAGGGTCTATTCACAAGAATCAGGAACATCGATATAAAAATAGATTCAATTCTTCTCTCCTTATTTATAAAACCCATATTAGACAAGGAAACGAGAAGGAAATATCAAGATATACTACTGAGATTTTCAAAAGCTTTTGATGTAGAAAATCCTAACATTCCAGATGAACAGAGGTGGATCTACGCTGAAGATATCAGATATCTACTACCATTATTTGAGATAAAAAACACAATAAGGTTCAATCCTAAAAAATTTGTAGAAGGTCTAAAATCTAATCCAGAAGGATTAAGAGCTATTCTACCATTCTGGACAGATCTTAATGGAGATGGTTTCCCTGATTTTATCATAGAAGCTGAAACAGTTAGAAATTCGAAAAAATTTTGTTTTGAAAAACAGGAAAGGATAGAAAAACCTTTTGTGTTGGGTCCCCTCATACAAATCCAAAGAGAGGATGTGATAAAACGAGTAGATTTTATTTACTCAAAGGGAAAGATAACATCTGATTTTTCATGCGAAATTCGAACTGATCTCAAATCAAACTCGATCCAAAATTATTCAGCAAGTATTTTAGCATCTCTCTATGCTAAAAATTTTTCAATAGATTTTAAAAATTATGGGCTCATATTCCTTGTATCTCCTTGTGAACAGTATGATACGGCTATAGAAAAAAATTTTATCTGCTATGATACCGTTGGGAAAAATGCAGTACCTAAGACATTTATAGCAGGGAAAAAATATAATTTAGCAGAGGTTATAAAAGATAAAGATTTATCCTCCGAGTTTGAGATAAAAGTAGTAAGAAGCTATACAGAGCATACCGGTGACACTCCTTGGTTTCATATTTTTGTAGAATCCGACACAGTGAACGTAAGAATTAATTGGCGTCCTGAGATGTACCAGAATGCAACAAGCTTCACCATAGAAGCATATAATACCGAAGATAATTCGGGTCAGCCGATCACTTCAGCAGTATTTAGCAAAGAAGTTTCATCTGGCAACATATCTATAGATATAAAAGAGTACCGAGAAAAGTTTGGTGATATCCCAAAATCCCTTGTAGTGAAGTTATCATACTTCTGGGAAGATTGCAGTAATACAGTATGCACAAAATACTCAACCCTAATAAAGAAGATTCCAGTTTATATCCACTATCCTGCCGATTTCGGATTTGAGAACTCAGATTGTACTATTGCCAGCTGGAGAAAACTTCGCTCTACTCCATTCTCATCTTACCTCCCTGAACTCAATTTTATATCTGATGAATTCCACAAAATAGAATGTAAACAAAAGACTATAGAATTCGGTAACAGATCATTTCAGAAATCGGTAGAAGTAGAAGTTGATTCTTGTCTTCTCCCATTCAACAGAATCGCCTTTATCCTTCCGGTCTCTGTGATCCAGAATGAGTTTATGCCCGAAGATTTTGAAGTCTATGCCCTACGCAGAGAACTTACTACAGATGAAATAAAAGTAATGTCATTAGGAATAAATGCAGGCTACTACATAAATGAAAATATATCATTATCAAAAACAAATGGAGAAAACACAGTCTTTTACTACTTTTTCACAGATCCAAATGTTCTACGAGACGAAACATTCAAAAAATTTCCTAAATACACTAAAGCAGTTATCGGATGTCAAACAGTTATATCAAGATGCTTTTTTAGCCAAGATGAAAGGCACTTCCCATCAAAAATACTCTTCAAGGGGCAAATCTATAAACCAAGCATAAAAAGTGATTGCATATTTCCAGAGGGGAATTGGTCTTACTATTATGTAGCCTGGCGCGATCCAACATTTTTCGACTCCGTGGAAGTAAACTTAGAAAACTTAGGAAACTTATGCCCGCAAGATCCCATAGGCTGGATCAAACCCGATCAATACATTATAAACAAAGTTATATCTGATTTTTTAAGCAAAACCTTATCTCCAATAAATACCTTAGTATTACAGATAATAGGCTTGGTTCTTGGTGGAAGTAATATTGGACTTGCCTCAGGAGAATTCTGTCAGTGAAAAAATGGACAAAAACTCTTATAGCAATACCGTTACTTCTACCATCAGAAATTCTAGCTCACAAACTTTACCACCAAAGAAGCTTTGACTTATTCATCGGTGAGGACAAAATAGAACTATATGTGATATACAGAGTACCACCGGGCGAGAAAGCATATAAAATTAGAAAAAAAGCTGATTTGAACCTAAACAACTTCATAGATGATGATGAGATCGAAATTGTAAAGAATGAATTAATAGTAGAAGCCTTATCTGGATTCAGGGTAACTCTTCAAGGATATCCAGTAAATATCAGAATTTCGGATGTAAAATTAGATCTGGCAAGAGAATCCTATTCCTCTTTAGAAATAAGTGCATTCATTACTGTACCGATATGGCTTGCTCCAGCTCCTCCACCTCCTAGCTTCAAAATTGGAATTATAGAAGAAAAATTCGAACACTCACATATAAGAATAAAATCCCAATTCAAAATAAAAACAGAAAAGGGAAAAATCAAACTCAAGGATGGACTATTTCATGGAGAACTTAGAAGGTTTTCTCCAATTATCATCAGAGTACAGCGTTAAAAGGAACATTAAACCACTCTAAAATTGCTTCCTAAAGCGTGGTAAATTTCCCCGTGAGAAACTTTCAATTCAAAATATCCAACTTAACAGTTTTGTAAAATAGCTTTTATGAGGGTACTCTCAATTGCTACTGCTTTAGTCAATATTGCTATTTCACTTTTTATCATTCTCCTTTCAATTGGAGGGGGACACACCTTTTCACCTTTTGCTCAGCAGACTGGTATCTTATACAAAGTCTACGGGATCTTCTTCCTCTCCGTAGGTTACGCGTCTGTTTCCCTTGCTTTGGCTATACTGATACTAAATGCCATAGCAATAGCAAACCTATGCTCAAATAGGGCGCTAACCTACATGCTTATCTCTACCCTCTTTGTGACCGCTGGTTCTGCATTTTTACTTTCTTTCATAAATGAATCATTTGGTGGAGTTATAGGATACCACATCAAAGATTTTCTAATCAAGACTGTAAAGATACCCAACAACACAGCATTCATACTTGCGCTATTTTCAACCATCACCCCTTTATCCTTATTTTTATACCCAGCAATCACGACCTTGCTAAGGAAGGTAATAAAGAAGGATAGTCAAAATGACCTTACATCTACACAAAATAAACAACAAATAGAACCTCTATTATCGTTAGATGAAACCTCACACAGCACAGAACTTATAAAGATTGAATACTCCAAACCCGCAAAAGGCGAAAGGTTAATAGATATAGATCAAGAAGAAAAAACAGTAGCATTAAATAAAGAAATCAAGAACAAACAGAACTCAAAAAATGAGAAAAAGCAAAAGGAAGAAATTGGGAAAGGAATACTCCCTCATATTTGTGAAAAATTCATCGAAGGCGATGATAGTCAGGAAGATGGCAAGAGTACAAAGGGGGGGAAATATGATTTCATTTTACCATCACTTGATCTCCTTGATGAGCCAGAAGCCTCTGAATATGACCCTCCAGCAGTGCTTAGCATAATCTCTCAAGATCTACTCCGCGCACTAGAATCATTTGGAATAACAGGAAAAATAATATCAATGACATCAGGACCTGTTGTGAACTTTTTCGAATTTATTCCTGCTTCTGGAATAAGAGCTACACGGCTGATTCAGTATACAGACGACATAGCGATAGCGATGAGATTACCCGGGATAAGAATTATAGCTCCGGTTCCGGGGAGTGGAGCTGTTGGATTTGAAGTTCCACGAAGTAAAAGAAGCATTGTGAGGTTAAAGGAAGTCATAGATGCCCCAGAGTCAAAAAAAATGAAAATTCCCCTTGCTATAGGGAAGGATATATACGGTAGGCCATTTGTTATAGATCTTCATAAACTTCCACATCTTCTTGTAGCAGGAACCACAGGGTCTGGCAAAAGCGTGCTTCTTAACTCAATTGTAGCAAATCTTCTTTTTAGGTTCACCCCGGATGAGCTAAAGCTGATTCTGGTTGATCCCAAAATGCTAGAATTTTCACCATATAGTGGGATCCCGAATCTCATAACAGATGTTATAACTAATCCTCGGGGGGCCATCGATGTTCTGAGATGGGCTGTTGATGAGATGCTCAAACGCTACCAAGTTATGAAGAAAGAACAGGCAAAAAACATAGATAACTATGTTGAAAAGACAGGAGAAAAGATTCCAAAAATAGTCATAGTAATCGATGAATTTGCAGATCTGATGGTGAGTTCTGCAAGAAAGGTAGAGGAATATATTATGAGATTATCACAAATGGCAAGGGCAGCTGGGATCCACATAATACTAACAACTCAAAGACCTTCCGCAGATGTTGTCACAGGGATAATTAAAGCAAACCTACCTGCAAGAATAGCTCTGCGAGTGTCTGATAAAACAAATTCACGCGTTATCTTGGATGTTAATGGAGCAGAAACCTTACTTGGGCAAGGAGATTTTCTGTTCTCAATGCCAGGAATTATGCCACAAAGAGGGCACGCATGCTTTATATCCGATGACGAAATTGCACGAATAATAGAGCATCTGAAGGCACAAAGAGAACCAGAATACATACAGATAGTGTCCCAAGATGAAGAGGAAGACATCTTAAATTCTGAACTTTTTGGGGATAAAGACCCAAAGTTTAGGGAGGCAGTTGAAATAGCCAAAAATTATGGGCAGGTCTCAATATCACTGCTTCAGAGAAAACTCGGCATAGGATTCAACCGCGCAGCAAGGATAGTGGAAGAAATGGAAGAAGCCGGAATAGTGAAAAAACACGATAAAAAATTAGTCTATATAGGACTTAACCCCCACAGGGTGGAAAAATCTCAACAAAATAACTGAATTATATCCCTATTATAACCTCACAGAACAAAAAAGAATCAAAAATCAGATTCGGATTTTAATGAAATAAAAATTTTCAATTCTGTGGAAAAGTTAAAAAAAAATGATTATCATATAAACGGGAAACTTATTTTAACAAAAATAAGAGAGGTACCAGGCTATGACGGGGTTAAAAAAGTACTGGGGTTATTTAGGAATAGGGATAGGTATTATACTCTTTTTAGCTTGTGGTGGTACTGACGACCAACAACCTAAGATGAAGTTCCCGACTGGTGAATTAATAGCGCTTTCGGTCTACGGAGAAAGAGGTTTTACAGACTATAAAGTGTATTTCAGAGGATGGGAAACAGATACCCCTCAAACAGTATTCATTACGGATTCAAAGAAGGAAACCACATATGGTTCTGCTTATGTTCTTCCAGTAGAACTTGTAAAGAGTGTATGGGGAGATAGGCTTCCGGAGCTTTATCATTTCACACCTCAGCCCGATGGGACAATAAACGTAGATGAGAAAACAACAGCACTTTATCTTGTTATGGTTGCACCTCCATATTTTTGGATGTTTACACCACGGGCTATCGTTTTTGCAGCGGGGCATATAATCCAACATCCTGAGTTCAAAACTCTATACCAGAAAGTCGCAGAAGTAAAACCAGGAGAACTCCTAACAGAAAAATCCTCAAATATATTCGCACTTGCCTCGAAAATAGCGGAAGACGTAAGGGAAAGCTTGCTACCTGCTAAAGCAACACCAAGACTTCAACCTGAGTTGGAAGCTGGAGAAGACTGTGTCAACAGCAGAGTTGCTAAAATAATGGGAGGAGGAGGAACAATAAAGTGGAAGGTCAGACATATGATATTTTATGGAATAGGATTCTATAGAGGTTTTGAGATCACAAACGACAAAACTCCAGTGAAATATGCTGTATCAAAGGCTCAGTATGGAAAAATAGATCTCTCCCTTGACAATATATTGTCATTCAATATATTCAACCCAGAGGAAGAGTTCGGCGTTGACCTTCCCGAGCCTAAAAGAGACCCGTACGGAATAAGGTGGGAAAAAGGGATAGAACTGAGCACCTCGGTATTTACAAATCCGGTAAAAAGAGTAGGTTTAATCGCAAATTTTGGAAGAGCAGTAAAGTACACAGTTGAGATAGTGGTTCCTAACATTGCAGCGTGTATCCCAGATGGCGATACCTGGGGATGGGTAGTCGCTACTGCCCAAAATCTCCTGACAGGCCAAGAAGAACTTACTCTCAAGTCAATATTTGCGTCAGGAGCATGGGATGAAGCCCTAAACCTGATATCTCAACTCTTTCAAGGTTCATTCCTGTCTAACCTGCTAAGTAAGTTTGGGTTCAGCGGATGTGGGTATGGAGTTAACTTTATTATAAATCAGATAGCAGCAACTATAAGGAATTTTCCACTTGTTAAACTATGGGATGCCTTTACAAGATACATACCATTTGGGATAGAACTTTTCACAAGACCCAAGACAGCATATTTTAGAGCCTACAATGGACAGCCTATGCCGGCAGAGTCCCCTGTTCTATCTCACTTCCCTCAGAGCACCTCCTCACCTGGATATATGAAGCTATCCGTACTTCCATACGGATGCGATAGATTTAACTGCGCAATAAGAATAAATTGTGGAGATGAAAAAGGCCTGTATGAGAAAAGCTTCAGGACCCCTCCCGGAACTTGTGAGTATGAATTAAATTTACCTCTGCCCCCGGGGTTTTATGGACAAAGCTGTATACTATCACTAATATTCAACAACAATGAGGAAACTAGCAGGAAAACTATATCTATATCCAATTGTCCAACCTGTCCAGTTCCTTCTATGGGGGGCAAAGGCGGAGCGCAAGAGGAAGGTGGATGTAGTTCTGCCCCTGTACATAGCCCATACTTTGTATTTGCTATAGCGATAATCTTCATACTCAAAGCTGCAAGACAATACTACAAAGAAGAAAGAAACTAAGATTCTAAGATTAAGATTCCAAAATTAAGATCTAAGATTAAGATTCTAACACCCCATTTTTTATATCTTATCTTTCCTTTATTCGTTATTATTTTATAAAGAAGATGATCCCAGGAGACCCGAGGCATGCAGAAAATTCATAAGAACTGTAACATTTCCCCAAAGAAAAATATACTTTATCAAAGTGAGTCTTTTTTATAATATACGGTTTTGATGGATTCTTAATATCAAATTCCATAAGACCAGAGTAAGAGGAAGCAATAAAGAGGTGATTACCTAAATGAGAGACCCCGGCTGCTATATCGTTAGGTACACCATAATCAAGCGAAATTCTTGTTATCTCAACGGGGAAATCACCCGATATATCCCAGATCCTAAATGTATGATCCTGTCCCTCCGCAGAAAAGAGCAGATTCCTTTGTTCATCCACATCTATCTGATAAAATTGCATAATTGTCTCGTGCTCGCTCACCTTCGTACCATCAGGAGCGAAAACATAAAGTTTACCAGATGATATAGCATAAACACGCCTTGAAGTGGGAAAAACTCCAATTATGGGTTGATCTGTAGTTATTTCCTTACCATTCTTGATGATGATATTTTGAGCATCGGGAGAGACACTAAAAACCAAAAGCTTGTTACCTGCGCATACAAAAAGTAGCAAACTGCTACCATCCTTTAATGCTGATACACAATTTATTTGAGCAGATAAAAGCCTTTCATCATTAATCGCAACTGATTTCCACTCACCTTCATAGTCATAGGAGATTATAACTTTTCCTTCTTGAACCTGAGATGTTTCGATGTCATCAGAGATCCCAACGAAAATAAAGTTATCTTTAGAGTAAATTGCTGAGGGAGATCCTTCGGGCACCTCAAAATACTTTATAAACGTAAGCTCTTTTGTAAAAACAGCATATCCTCCATCACCTGCTATATAGATTCTTTCACCATCGAAGAAAAAATCTTTCAGGCTTCTCAGAAGCCTAAAAGTATCCCTTCTATCTTGATAGAAGGTTTCAAGAGATTTTGAAGTTACTGAATATATCTTTCCTCCATTGCTATATGAAAAAAGCGTTTCTCCTCTACCCTTAACACTACTGAATTTCCTTTGGTTAACCGAGAAAACAACAGAGTTGCACGGAGATAATTCCCCGTGAACTTCACATGGGAACTCATTCGTACCTAAAAATATTTTGTCTATATCAATGAGTGATATTGACAAAAAAGCAAGTTTCCAATTATCTCGCTCAAACTTCAGGAGATTTCGATTGCTAACATCCACTATATAAAATGAATCAGAAAGGAGGGATGGCAAAATTACTAATCTGCCATCTATATAATCAAACTCATAAACGGAGTATAGTTCGGGAAAATCTTCGGTAGTTATTACAAACTCAGTTTGAACTCCCGGAAACTGCCCATAAAGAGGGATCTTTATAAGCTCAATATACACAGGAGGATCTGTTCCTCGATTGACAAGGAGGAGATGGAAATTTTCAGCATCGTAAAAAGATTTTACGGAGGAATAGAAACCAATCTGTGGATGTTTAATCTCCCAACAGTTATTCCAGTCCCTATCACAAATCAAAAGAATTTGATTTATATGATCAATAATTATAGTGTAAGTCAATGGTGAAGATGAGCCTGAAACTTCTACAGGATAAAGAAAGAGGAAATTTCTGTCTGAAATTTTTTCCGTATACCTTATATCCTCTGCCCACTTGAATGTCCCCGCTGATGATGAAAAATATAAATAAGCTTTTCCTCCGTTAAAATAGAACTTTGCAAATGCAGGAGAAGAAAAATCACTCAAAAGATCTAGACCGAACCAATCAACTACTTCTTTGCTATTCTTTATTATCATAACCCCCGGCCTTCCCAAGAGTGCAACATATTCGGTACTACCGTATGTAAAAACATCTCCGATCTTCATTGTTTGCGAGAAAAAAGGAGCAGAAAATACTTCATTTCCAGATATCACTTCTATATACCTTGAGATTTTAGAGGAGGCGATTTTCTCACAAAAAAAATACTTGGAAACTGCGTAATTACCTAACTTATCCTCGATAGATACTGTTGAAGGATAAAGCCCGGGATCTGCAAACTGACATAAATTATATGTTGCTTTTGTTGAAAATTCAAAAATCCCATCTCCATCGCAATCCCATCTGAAGCTACAATCAGAACAATCCTTAATATATAAAGAAAAACCTACAGATAAAGGAGGAGAACCCGAGCAAGTGCTGGCAACAAGATAAAAATCAAATTCCTTCCTTTGCAAAACTAAAATAGTTTGTGAGTCCTCTTTGACTTTTTCCTCTCCCTCTACCCTAACATAGATAGTTATAGGGAAACCCGAATATTTGAAATCATCAACAACAGGAAAATCAGGGAAGTAGTAAGTCTCGGTTACAGTTTTTTCATAATTTCTTGAGTTCGGCCGTTCATCAAGGTCATATTTTCCATCACCATCTAAATCCAGCTGGATCAACCTTATTTTTTTGGTCGAATGCGCAGAAATTCTGACTTCAACCAAAAGTGGTTCTATTCCCTTCGCTGGCTCAACAGAAAAATCAAGATCTAAATTTTCGGATTGGCACAGCGGAATAAAAGCGAGCGAAGATAACAGTATTACAATTGCAACTATCAATACAGCAAAAATAAGATATCTTCGCATCTTTCAAATTTTCAAATGTATTTCTCAAGGAAATTAAAACAGAAAAATAAAATTTACTTGTAAGATGAACATCCAAAGTTCTCAATAGTACTTACATAAAACTTCTTTGACCACACACTTTCATTACCACTCTTATCTTTTGCTTTTATAACAATTTTATGTATACCAGGTTCAAGTCTAAGCGAAAATCTCTTATCCTTCGTCCATGGATAAAATTCCCCGTTATCAATACTATATGAAATCTCAATTTCTTCCTCTGGTGTGAATGTATCATAGGTTTTTACAAATACTTCAAATTTTGGAGGTATGACCTCTTCTATATTAGTATTTATCTGCGGGCCTATACTATCTATTAAGAATTCTATTGTGACCGGTGTTGGATCAAACACCTTTGTTTCTCTATCCGCTGCGAAAATCTTTATACTGTGGTATCCTTCAGGGAACGGTCCGAATCTCATTTTTGGAGATAACGAAATCCTCCAGGCCCCTCCATTCACTGAATAGTAAAATACAGGATCTTTCGCTCCAGTAGCTTTTGCCGACACTTCAACTCCCTCCCAAGTTGGCTTGCTGAGATTCTCTATTTCTGTCTCAATAGTAGCTCTTCCGAGCGGAGGAGAAACCCCGATTTGTCTATCAACAAAGTCAGTAAACCACCGCCCCGTAAGCGCTCCTGTTATACCAAATCTCATTCTTAAAAAATTACTATTGACATCAAAACTTGAATTCAGATCTGGTTCTCCAAAGCTTCCCCTGGTATAAGTTGCGTGTGGAACTGGATCTAAATTTGGTGGATTTGCAAGCAATCCTTCTGAATCAAGGATAACAGGAATGAGCCTGTTCCCCCAGTAAAGTCCACCAAATAGGTTCCCACTTAATATTACACCAACAATATCAGCAACAATAGAGTTCCAGTTACCTCCCGGAGGGAACTGAGGATGTGTTGAATCTTGCTGGACTCCCAATATATCAGGATCTATAACTAATCCAAAATACAGAACTCTACTTTGAGTCGAGCATGGAGCACCAGTACAGTACCACCAGGCTAAATTTAATCCTATAGTTAGCCGCAGAGGATTGAAAGAGAAAAGCCTTCTCCAGACCCCATCTCTTATCCAGAATTCAAAATCATAATCAACTGTAGCAGCAATATCTGTGGGATAATTAACTAATGTTCCCCCTGCAGGTCGTTGTACATTCCCACCACATTGGACACTGCCACAGTTTGTAGGAATTGCTCGTATACCCATAAGCTTCCCAGAACCATCAGGGCAAAACTGCTTTATCCCCGGGATCAGCATTCTCCATTGCTCACAGGTCCCCAGCAACCCTAAGACCGATCCTAATCCTTGGGTGTTCTTTGATACAGGTATCCCTGAACCTGGTGGGTCCTCAAAGTCTAAAACTCTTTCGTTTATGAGGAGACAGAACAACCTTTGGAAAAATGAACAATGAATAGCAGCACACATATGAGCTCCCCCACATGGCGAACTGCTACTGCCCGAAACAGATGGGCATGCACACCCACGTGTACCTGGATCTCCGACACCGGGAATATCATCATAATCTAGCTCGACATCTATTGCACCACGAATCTGAACTCCCGGTCCGGGTATAGCACAAAAGGCTGTTTCTATTCCTACATCATAGTATATCGTTCCGCCCAAAAGCCACCCGAACTTTCCCCCATCCCTACATGGTCTTGTGGTAGATGGAGACACACTAACGATATCGGTCCCCATAAAATCCATAAGATCAAAAACAGATGCCGGTCCAATGTATGGGCGCTGACCTGCCGGTAGAGTTCCACTACCACCTATCAAATCCTGATTAAATGCCTGATATCTCAACTGAGCTTGTAAGAAAGCCACGAACTGGGCAAGAGTACGATTTGTAGGGAGTTGCGTCCATCTGATTCCGATACCTGCGGGATTTCCGAGAAAGAAGTATGCAACAGATACGCCTATATCCTGTAGGGTTGGTCCCACGCAAGCTTGCAAACTCGGAGCAAGAAAATTTTCAACGTGCCTTATGAAAAAATTGATGCCCGCTCTGAACGGTGCTGCCGTTACGACAGCCTCTGCTAAATAGATATCATTAGCTCCCCCACCTACCCCAGTCTGATTGGCTCTGATCCGTATATGAGCAGTAATCTGGATATTTCCCTCTATTTGTATGTAATCAGTAAACATAGGATAGTATCCTGGACAGCTCTGTGTACCATCTACAACAGAAATCGAGCAAGTTAAATTGTTAATAGTCCAGTTTGTCACCGCTAACTCGGTGATAATTATGTCACCCTTGCCAGGGATGGGGAGAGTAAAATTATTTGTCAGTAAATTACGTGGATTGTATGGTTCTGACAAAGTACAGTCATACGGACTTTCTTTACATCTGCAGTGTGCGTTGGCACTCTGATTTCCTGTTACCCTTTGAAGAAGACACCGAACAAGGTTTCTGAACTCAGTTGAATTAAATATACTGCTACATTGAGTGTTAAGCCATGTCCAGAATCCACTTTCAAGCTGAACCCATATACTTCCATTACAGCCTGCTGATGAATTGCATTCTACCACATGAGAACTAGCTTTAGACTTCAGTAAAAAGAAGATTAAGGTAAGCCATACTATCCTTTTTATCTTCCCTTTATTCATCATAATCTTAATTTCTTCTTTTCTAAATTATAAAATAATCCTGAGATTTTAAATTTTGAAATCTTGATGACTTTTTAACTTTGGCTGAATTGTAAGCTTGATGAGAATCTTGGATTTAGGCTATATTCCCATCTTATACCTATTTTTTGTACTATGAAGCTAAAAGAAGCTGTGGCATCCTTTATAAGTGGCTCCATAATCTCTCTTTTGAATACCTTAATTGAACACCTATCCAATAAGTATCAGCTTTATACAATCAAAGGAGAACCAAAGATTTTCTCAACACCAATCTATTTTTTCCTCTTATGGATGGCTCTTGCAACAGCATATGCTTTAACAAGCTTCAGACTGAAAAAAAGAACTTATTTATATTTATATATACTTATCGGGATTCTTGCGGGGTGGCTCTTTGATTTATCAGCATGGAAAATCGGAATTCTGTCTATAGGAGATAGAGGTAATCCACTAATTAACGCATTTATATGGATATTTTTAGTTCCATTGACGATACTTATTGCTCACTCAATCCGAAAATTGCTCAACAAAGGTTAATCAGATTTTAGAATTTTATATAATAACGAAGCGGAGGGCTGTCCGGGAGCACTTCCTTCTCTCCCGACTCTCCCATAGACAAACTTAGAACCAAAAACCGGAAGAACGATTCTTGATATAAGCGAGATCTTAGGATGCCCCATACACATAAGGGAGAGAAGAGTATCTGAATTTTTAAAAGAGATCCTTCTTGCCCACAAAGCTAACTCTACAATAGTCTTATATGAAGTTGAAAAGACCGCAGCCTTGAATATGTCCCCTCCATCCAGTTCAGCTCTTCTGAAGAGTTTATCGAGCTCCCTATCGTTAACCCTCCCATCAAAACTGTGATATGATAAGATGACCTTTTTACCCTTTGAACGAGCGATCTGAACAACATCTAAAAATTCTGGTAAAGATGATAATTCAATATCAACAAAATCAACTTCGTCTATAAATTCCAAATAAATCTGTTTCCTATAGGGAATGTACATTCCGCCTTCACTTTCAGCTCTTACAGTAATTATAATAGGTTTTATCTTCGAAAATTTTCTGATAGCCTTGTGATAATCTTTCTGAATTAAATCAGCTCTTATCTCAAGTATATCTGTGTACTTTTTAAATTCTTTTATATACGCCGACTCCAAGGGGAAATATGAAATAACACCTATTACATTCACTTCTGACAAGGTCACTTATGTGTATAATTTTATATCTATCTAAGGCTTTAGCTAAAATTCAATTTATGAAAACTTTCCGAATAAGAGTTGCTATTTTGTGGTCAATTTTGCTTTTTTTTGCAGTAGCTCTTATATCAATGTTCTTTCACTTGCAGGTAGTGAATAAAGAAACGATTCTTGAATCGGCAAGGTCTCTAAAAACCCGGGTGAGACTTTACCCCCCTGAAAGAGGGAATATATATACCCGCAACGGAAAGCTTATAGCAACCAATACGAATTCAATAGATATAGTAACCTTCCCACTTGAACTCAGAGGACAAATACCGGAGGAGTTAGAACAATTTTTCGGCAAAGAAGCAATAGATGAGATAAGAAAGCTAAAAAGCTACTACCCCTATATAATAAAAGCGGATATAAGCTATGAAGAAGCAGCTCAGTTTCTACCAATTATGATTAATGCCCCCTATTTCCATATCGCAGTAGTAAAAAAGAGATTTTATCCATTTGCAGAAATATACGCCCATGTAGTAGGACATATAAAAGCTGAAAAAAATTATAAATTCAAAGGAATGTACGGAATTGAAAGGATCTATGATGAGATCCTTGAGGGAGAACCTTCAAGAGCGATCATAGAAGTTAACGCATACGGAAAAGAGCTCAGAGTCATCGATGAGATAAAAGGGAAAAAGGGAGAAGATATCTTCTTAACGATCCACTCAGAACTGCAAGAACACGCATACAAACTTATGGTAGGTAAAGAAGGAGCTATTGTTGCTATGAATCCTAAAAATGGAGAAATTCTTGCTTTTGTCTCGACTCCATCATTTGATCCAAATACATTCAGTAGAAGACCAGATCTTGAAAGATGGAAAGAATATGTATCTGATGAGAATAAACCGCTTCTCAATAGAGCTGTTTTTGGAGGATTTCATCCAGGATCAGTCTTCAAAATCATCGTTGCCATAGCAGCACTTGAGGAAAAAGCAATCTCCCCAGACTATAAAATATCGTGCAAAGGAAAATTTCAATTTGGTAAGAGAACTTTCAGATGCTGGAAAAAAGAAGGTCACGGAGCTGTTGACCTTATAGATGCAATTGCAAAGTCCTGCGATGTATACTTTTACAACCTTGGTCTAAAATTAGGAGTCGACAAAATCTCAAAATACGCGTTCAAACTCGGACTCGGTATGAAAACTGGTATTGATTTTTCTGTTGAGTCGCAAGGGATTATTCCAACCCGAGAATGGAAAAGAAAGGTACTGAAAGACAAATGGTACGACGGGGAAAATATATCTCTGGCAATAGGTCAGGGATATACCACAACTACACCTCTTCAGATCGCTCGAGCAACCGCTGCCATAGTAAATGGTGGATACCTCGTAAAACCTCACCTTGTCAAAAGAATTGGCGACAGAGAACTAGAATACAAACCAGAGAAGATAGATTTAAATGAATCCACCCTGAAAATAGTAAAAGAAGGAATGATAAATACTGTGGAATATGGAACAGCATACGGAAGCAGAATCCCGGGTCTGAAGTATGGGGGCAAAACTGGAACTTCTCAGGTTATCTCTTTTGAAGGTCTTGAGAAAATTCTGGGGAAACCAGCAGAAAAGATAAGCTTTGATGAGATTCCAAAAAGGTTCAGAGACCATGCCTGGTTTACTGCTTTTGCTCCCGCTGAAGATCCAGAAATTGTAGTTACAGTTCTTGTTGAGCATTGTGGAGGCGGAGCAAAATGCGCTGCTCCCATAGCAAAAGAAATAATCCTAAAATATATAGAAATAAAGAATAAGGAACTAAAAGTCGCTGGTACAAATCCAAAAATGCAGCGGTAAAGTCTCTATGACAACTGCAAAAGAGAAAATCAATATAAAAAAGCTCCAGAAATTAGAAAAACTTATCAGCGAAAACACTGATGCATACCCCATACGCGAATTCATTGAAAACAAAAAGTCACACAAAAACCTAGTAGATATCATTGTAAAAACAATTTTGTCACAAAATACAAATGATAGACTCAGAGATCTGGCATTTTCCAGACTAAAGAGCGAGTTTCCAAACCTTCTCAAAATTCTGAATGCAGAAGATCAGAAGGTAATAGAACTTATAAGAATCTGTGGTTTACCTCAAATCAAATTAGAAAGAATAAAAAATGCTCTCAGGAGAATTCTCGAAGAATTTAGGAATCCAGATGAGCTCTGTAAAATGGGAAAGGAAAAAGCTTTTTTGTTTCTCACATCCATAAGAGGAATAGGACCAAAGAGTGCAGAAGTTATACTCTTTTTTGGATGTGGATTTGACGCATTCCCCGTAGATACGCATGTGTCAAGAATAATAAGAAGAATTGGAATTGTCTCAGGTTCGCGCGAAAAAATATTTAAATTATGCTCACCACATATCAAAAATAAAATCCTAGTTCATGTTTTCCTTATACATCACGGGAAAAAAATATGTACGGCAAGAAACCCAAAATGCAGTTTGTGTATCTTCAAAAATATGTGCAACTTTCGGGCTGAATCGAAACTCTGTGGCTAAAACTCTAATCTTAAGCAAAAACTTACACCCCAGAAAATGAAATCAGGATGTAGGAATAACTCCTAATATAATACTAATATAATACCCTCACTAAACTGCAGAAGAATAAATTTCTTTGCTAAGGCGAGAACTTATAGTCTCCAGTACAAGAAATTTTCTTTCTCAAAAAGCTCACGAGAATACAT
The DNA here is from genome assembly GCA_938036315.1 of uncultured bacterium. Taxonomy (GTDB): domain Bacteria; phylum Calescibacteriota; class Calescibacteriia; order Calescibacteriales; family Calescibacteriaceae; genus CALHPK01. The sequence goes on from CALHPK010000003.1 coordinate 40,723, forward strand.
TCCCTTCACATCAACAACGATCGGATTCTTATCATCAAGAATTTTCCTGAAAAAGTTTATGTCAAGTTCATAGAAAGGTTTATGTTTGACTGTTATGACCACTGCATCATACTTTTTTTCGGATCCGAGTCTTTGTACAAAGTTTTTCCACTCAACAAATCCATTAAGCAAAGAAATATCAAACTCTTTTTTAACCTCCTCTGGATCGGCAAAAGGATCAACAACATCGACACTTACTCCATGCTCAGCCAAAACATTGTAAACATCAACAACTCTACTTTCCCTTGTATCTGGGATATTTTCTTTGAACGTTATACCCATTATAAGAACTTGAGAGCCTTTCACTGCCTTTCCTGCTTTTATCAGAAGCTTAACAGTATTTTCGGCGACATACTTTCCCATATTGTTATTAATTCTCCTTCCAGCAAGGATAACTTCTGGGTGATATCCGAATTCCTGGGCCTTAAAAGCAAGATAATATGGGTCAACAGATATACAATGACCACCGACCAAACCTGGTTCAAACCTCAGAAAGTTCCATTTTGTTGACGCTGCTTCAAGAACTTCTTTGGTATCAATACCCATAAGATGGAATATCACAGATAACTCATTCATAAGTGCGACATTGATATCTCTTTGGATATTTTCTATAACTTTTGCCGCCTCAGCAGTTTTTATACTTTTTGCTATGAAAACCCCGGCTTTAACTGGGAAAGAATACATCTTTGCTATAAACTCAGCAGTCTCTTTGTCCTGTCCCGCAACAACTTTCACAACTTTATCAAAAGTATGATCCTTATCCCCTGGATTTACCCTTTCTGGAGAGTAGCCAATTCTGAAATCCACTCCCACCTTAAGCCCAGAGAATTCCTCTAAAATAGGGACGCATATATCCTCGGTCACCCCGGGATAAACCGTGGACTCAAGAACAACGTAACTACCCTTTTGTAAATTTCTCCCAACAGTTTCACAAGCGGACTCAACAAACCTTAAGTCTGGAATCTTATTACGCGTCACAGGAGTCGGAACTGCAATTATTATAAACCTTGATTTGCTTATTGCTTTTGAATCTGATGTGAATTCTATCCCAGAGTTTATTATTTCTTCTTTTGAAAATTCACGTGTTGAATCAATTCCGATTTTAAGCTCGCTAATCCTTTTGTCGCTTTTATCGTATCCTATTACCCTAAAGTATTTTGCAAAATTCACAGCAACATGTATACCAACATAGCCTAACCCTACAACACATATTTTTTCCTTTCCGTTAACAAAGCTCTCTAAACTTGGGAACATAATCTACAATAACACCATTTATAAGATAATATAGTCTCTTTGCTACTTATGTAATTTACAGAATCAAGGTTGTTTTTTATATTTTAAAGCTTGCAAACGCGTCTTTAGATGTTCTTCTGTCAAGAAACATCGCAAACCAAAAGGAAAAAGATAGAACAATCACAATACCACCTATGTAAATAAGGTAAGAAACCCGCAAGAGAATCAAAAAAATAAATACAAAAGACATCAGAGCGGATATAATATAGATCACAAATACTGATTTTCTTTGAGAACCAAGCAGAAAAAGAAGCCTGTGGTGGATATGGTCCTTACCAGTGAATGAAATCCAATCAGACAGATCCTTTACAAGTCCATATTTTACTCTGAATATAGTTATTTGAATCATATCAAAAAGTAAAACCCACATTACCAAGGCTGGTCCTAAGATAGCTTTATAATACTCTCCAGGGTTGGCCCAGGCCACATCTGCTGCAATAGCTGCAAGTACGAATCCACAGAACTGAGCACCGACATCTCCAAGGAAAATCCATGCCGGATGGAAATTATACAGGAGAAACCCTGCAAGCGCCCCTATAAACGGAGATGCAATAAGCACTGGATCAGAAACTCCATTTACTAATGATATAAATGAACAGAAAAATGCTATTATTATACCTAATCCTGCAGCGAGCCCATCCAAGCCGTCTATAAAGTTGTAAGCGTTGGTAAACCCCACTATCCATATTAACGAAAGTGCTTGATTAGCTTTTTCTCCCCATAAAGTTTGAGTAGGGAATAGTCTAAGAGATATGCCACTATCAACCACCCACAGTGCAAAGAAAAACTGGAATAGTAACCTCACCTTTGCGGAGAGCTTGAACACATCATCTAAAAGCCCAACAACGGCAAGAAGTGAACCAGCAATCATCAAAACTTTATACTTTTGTGGGTAAGAATTTTCAGAGAGCAGTATAGCACCGGCAAAACTCAGAACTACCGCCACCCCGCCCAAAAGAGCAATATCCTGCTTATGGATTTTTCTACCTTCACCCGGTTTATCAACTATACCGAGAATTTTTGAGACTTCCACCATAGACGGAGTGAAAATCAATGAAAGTAAAAAAGCACTAATAAACAGAAAAAATGATTGAGAAATGTTTAGGATATCCCATGTAGAATTTGCCACAAATAGTCCTAAAAAAATGATAAAAAAGCCTTTAGGGGTTCTGAAGAAATTTCTCACTCTAAATAGCAGATTATTTTCCTGCATTCTTGTGGGTAGAACTGTTATTGTTTTTGTGATTCAGGTTGTTTATTATTTCAAGGATCTCAAGCAATTGGAACCTGTAGGGCTGGAAACCTTCAGCATATTCGCATCTTGCTTGTATTCCCCGAAAGTTAGCAGTAGATTTAGCAACCTCAAGTATATCAAGGCTTCCAATGTTAACTTTATCAACTTGAGACTTGTGTATGGAAAGAAGGGTTAATTTGTCATCAAGTACATCTGATATATCTGTGAAAATGTCTGGCTTGAAACTCTGAGATGTACTCGGTACTTCATAAAAAAGAAGATTTTTTGAATACCTTGTAGCAGTTATAGCGGCTTTCGAGAGAGAATAATGGTCCTGATGAGTATCGTCATAGAAATTCACAAATATTATGTTTGGAGAGATTTTTTTCACAACTGATTCAACAGATTGGATAAGTTCTCTGGAATAGAAAAGGAAAGTATCTTTAAAACCACCGAAGAAGATCTCTGCGTTGAGAACCTTTGATGACTCCTTCGCTTCTGAGACCCTCACTTCAGGATCACCTCCCATCTCTCCTGCGGTGGCAATATACATATATATTTTAGCTCCCATCTTAGAGAGTTTCAACAGAGTTCCTCCGCATCCGAATTCAATATCATCTGGATGTGGGCCTATTGCAAGAATCCTCAACATAATTAAATTTATGCTTAAACTAGTTCTAACTCTAACAATTTTAAAATTTTCAATTTTTCTTGATTTAGCATATTTTCAATAATTTTTATTTTCAAAGCAATAAGATTTAAGCATAGCTAACTTTATTTTTAAAGATTAAAAGAAATATTGATAGAAGTTCCCTTATCTTTTTGGCTTTCAATAAGAAACTTACCATTTTTAAATCTTGTTTCAATAATCTTGTGAATAGTGTAAAGCCCCATACCTCTCCCAGAATGGACTGTTGGCAACTCCTTAGAAGATAATCCTTTTACGGACTCAATACCTTCTTTTTTAATCTTCTCAAGAAGGTCCGGTGGAAATCCTGTACCGTCATCGGAATAACTGATCCTTATGACATCTTCCCAAAATTCCAAATCTATTTTTATCTCCGCAATGGGATTCTTCCCTTTGCTGATTCTTGTGGCCTCCGGTTCAGTAGCGTGCTCAACTCCATTTCTTATAAGTGCAACAACAATATGAATTATATCTGGGAAGATTTTTGCGTATCTATCTAAAGCAACATCCCCCCTGATTTCGAATTTGAAGTTAATCTTTTTTTTGAGAACTGCCGAATACTCTCTGAAGAACTCGGTCACATAATCCTTAAGGTTCTGAGGAGAATCGATAGTACTTGATCTTGCAGATGCTATGCGAGCCCTTATAAAAAGCATCTTTTTCTTAATATCCTCTATGACCTCTGGTGGTAACGGAACTTTAGAATCCCTTACTTGTGAAATTTTATCCTCTATTGAATGTAGTATATCCGCAACTTCCATCATTCCGAAAAAACCTGCCTCTCCTTTCAGTACGTGAACACGTGAATAAAGCTCGAAAACCGAATTTTCATCATAGATACTTAATTTATCGAGCTCTTTTACAACCTCATCTACGATGCGTAAAGCATCCTCCTTCAGCAGGAAAAATTCTCCGCTCTCAAGCATACTACAAAATACTCCCTGATTTTATAAAATCGTCCCTTTATCAATTTTTATTTCTCTGACTTTTTGCTACCTCCTATGCACTTAATTTAAAATCATTTAAATTTAAATACTAAAAACCCTTAACCTAATTTCAGACTTCTATAACTACTTCAATCATTGCAATTTTGTTCCATCACTTTTCTGCATCTACCTAAAGATTATATTATAAAATGTATGAAAATTGGCTTCCAAAATGTGAAGTTGTATCCTTTACCTAACGAATTTGGAACAAGAATAAATGTTGTACCTCAATTTGTTGCTCCGACTTGGATAGCTGGGTGGGAAATAGGGAATGTTGTGAGAATAAAGTCAAAAGCCCTTATGAACGGAGATGTTCCACTAAACTCAAATGTAAAAGTAAGGTTTATCTTCGTTGACGGGAAAATGGTAGCGGTCGGAGGCAAGTCGGAAGTCTCGATAGTAAAAAAAGAAAAGATTGGGGAAAAAGAATGGTCTCCAAACTCTAAACTTCCCAACCCACCTGAGGAGGTCTCGGGAAAAGTTGCTCCTGATAGGAGCAATAAAAACAATGGACTCGATATCGGTGCGGAAATGAAATTTTTCGAACTACTAGCAAGGTTAGCTATTGCTGACGGGGATTTAGAATTAGAAAGTGAACTTTTGAGAAACTATCTTTTGTTTCTTTCAGGTCTTATGTCAGATGGAGATTTTCGCAGAAAGCTCAGATCAATAGAAGAGAAAACTTTAGTAGGGAAGAACATAGAACTTCTTGCTTGATATAACCAGAACCATTATGTTATCCTTTAATTTCAAATCCCAAAAGGAAGAATTTTCTATGATTTATGATATTTTCAACGCCTCCGTAAAACTTGAAGAATCTGTACCTTCCTCCAATAAGTCCCCTTAGGTTTGGTTCTGAAAAGCCGATGTTTTCTCCTCTGATGAAGAGAAAATCAAAGGGACTTAACTCGAGCAGAAAAGACGGCTGACTCCTTAGAAAACCCACACCTATACCAAGACCAGAAAGTGGGTAAACCCCTAAGATAGAGTTAAACCTTAAGGATTCGATATCTGGAGGAGAAACTATCCCGAGCTCAAGGAAAGCTTTATTCTTCCTGAAAGAAGCAAATAGTGTAGGAGAAAATGCCATTGTTGGAGCGGTATGAACTGCAACTTCCTCCCCCGGCTGAAGTATGCCCCCTTCAAGTCTCGCACCAACATCAATTGATCCCACTCCTTCCACTATCTTCTCCGCCCCCACCAAAATATTGTCAGCTTTGCTCAGACTCATGCTTACTCTTTGCGAAATCTCTTCAAATCCCCTTATAGTTTCTCTAAGCTTATTACCATCCTCTCCAGCTAAAGATAAGAATCCATCTTTTTCAACAACTTCCAGAAGATTCTTCAATTTAAAAGACGCTTCTTTGACATTTTTTGATGTCTCTGTAATATCTTTTGAAAATTCACCTAAAGCTGGATTAATCTCCTTTACTATGCTCTCAACATCGTGTAAGACATCCCGAATGTCTCTAACGAAATAATTAATTTCCATTATCGTTTTATCGAGATTTCTTGCAGAACTCCCAATAGAACTTGCAATTTTTTCTTCTCTTATCTCAATTATGAACTCATTTATGTTATTGAGCAGTATTTTTAAAGAATCGGCAACTTCTGAGAATTTTACGAGTACCTCAGCCGCCCCTTCTGAAAGCTTACCTATTCCTCCCTCTTCCTCCCCGATGATTATGATATCTCCATCTTTGAGGTACTCTGAACTTTTACCCTGTCTGAAGGCAATGATTCTATCTCCCAAAATTCCTTTCATTCTGAATTCAACTTTTGCATCTTTGGTAATTTTTACTCCCATTTTGATATCTGCCGTTATTATAGCTCTCAATCCATCCTCTGAAAGCTGAATCTTCGAAACTTTTCCTATCTGAACTCCACTCAGGACAATGGGGCTACCCACTCCCAACCCCTCCGCGGATGGCGCTACTATTTTAAGAGAATAACCAGAAAGTTCCCCAACTTTTAAAATTACCTTGACTATAAAAAAAACAATACCACTGGATATCAATAAAAATACTAAAGAAGCTATAAAAGACCTCTTTGGAAACTCAAACATATTCTCAAATCCCCTACCGTAAAAATTTAATCATAGGACTAAAAATAAAGCTACAAATCCTATAAAATCGGAAAAGGGCTACATATTTTCTCCACCAGAAGATATTGAATTTTTATTAGACTTGATAAAAGTCTTTTTCATAAATAATTTTGCCATCTTTGTTACAAATGAAATAGGTAGGATTCTGACTATTGCACGGTATATAGAATTTGCATCACCTGGGATAAGCGGAGACTTCCCTTTCAAAATACCATCCCATATAAGATTGACTGCATCCTCCACTGCCATATAATTTTGAAATCTATATATTCCTTCTGACACGCCTGCTCTTTTTTGGAATTCAGTTTTGACACCACCTGGACAGACTGTAAAAACCTTTATATTATAGTCTTCGAGCTCTCTTCTTATTGCTTCCGAAAAACTCAGTACAAAAGCTTTTGTAGCAGAATACGTAGCAAAAAACGGAATCGGGAAAAAACCCGCTAGCGAAGATAAGTTGATTATACATCCTCCACCCCCCTTTCTTATCCTATCCTTAACAAAATAAGAGGTAAGTTCGACCAGAACCCTGACATTAAGCTCTATCATCTGAATTTCTTTTTTTGTATCAAGGGTATGGAAATACCCTATAGTTCCAAATCCAGCATTGTTAACAAGTAGATCGACATCATGCTGTCTTGATATTTCCTCATAAAGCTCAGCAAGATTTACCTTTGTAAGATCAGCAGGATAAACCCATACCTTTCCTTTTCCCTTAGCTTCTATTTCTGATTTGACCTGCAGAAGTTTCTCCTCTGATCTCGCTATCAGGATGACATCTATTGAGTTTTCTGAGAACTTTTTAGCAAGAGCCTCACCTATACCATAACTTCCCCCGGTTATCAGAGCCAATTTACCAATCATACTTAAAATTAATTTAATTCAATTGCGATATAAAAAAATTCCGCAATATATTATTTTAGATTTTTCTTACCTCTGTTATTTTCAAGCTTCACTAGCCCTCAAGTCAACCTTTTATTGGAAGAAATAGAAAAAGATTGATTTCTTATCTGAATTTCTTTACTTGGAGCACTCTTTGATGCCCAGACTTTGCTTGGAGCACTCTTTGATGCCCAGAGTCTCACCGTTTGAGCTTTTAAATTCAACTGAAGGGTGAATTTTCACTATGGTTCTTGCTGGGGATTCAAAGATTCCTTTGATCGATTATTATTCTGCTGTGGGGATATCGACAATTTCTGGCTGAGATGGTAGCGAAAAAGCTCCTGATTCATCCTCATACCAAACCTTCCAGAAAAATCTAAGTGAGTACTTGTTGAGCGTCATAGCTTCCGGGAAAAACTTATTTTCCTTTACTTTTATATAGAAGATTGGCTTGAGAAAATCTCTGTCTAAAGCAAATTCTAACATATAGTGTACTGACTCATTTCCCCGCTCCCAAAAGAATATAGGGATATAGAGCTTTTGCCCTGCCCTCGGAAATACAAGCTGAACGGACTTTTTCATCATATAAATGTATCCTTCAGCTGGAACGAACCCCTGTCCTTTTTTTATCTTTATCCCATCAGCTTTTACTTCGCCATCCAATACTTCTACTCTCAGCTTCTCATTGCTAATTCTCAACAGAACTTTAGAATTCTCAATTATAAATGTCTTACCCCTGACAAATTCAAAAACACAATTATCAGAGTACAAAAGTACTGTTCCGCTAAAATTATCTAATATTACATAAGGCTTTCCAATATAGATGAAAGCAGATTTGAATTTAACTGAACTTTGGGGATATAACTTAATCACACAACTACCATATATAGATGGAAAGGAAATAACCGTTACTCCTTCATCGACTGAAACTCCCTTTGGATATTCGGAGAAATTTCCATATGAAAAATAGACATTGTAATCAATTTTCTTTTTGCAACTAAAAGAAATAAATACAAATATGAGAGGAACGATCTTTTTCATTTTTTAAAGAAGACCTTAATCTCAACTCTTCTATTCCTGAACTTTAAAGAATCATCTGATGTTTCTTCAATTGGGAAGGAATCTCCATATCCCACTATCTTGAATGGGAATATTACTCCTTTGTTGATTAGGAATTTCCTTACAGACTCAGCACGCTGGTAAGATAACTCAATATTCCACAAAAACTTACCTATATCATCAGTATGCCCCTCGATTATTATCTCAGATATATTTTCAATATTATTTTTTATAAATTTCACTGCATCCTCTAAATCCACATATTTTTGCGGCGGAATAGATGCAGAACCGAGCTGGAAGGAATCTATAACTTTTTTAAAAACTATGTTTCCCTCGGCTGAGTAAATGCTAAAAGGCCTAACCGGGAATGATTTCCTAAGTTCTTCATCTACCTTTGCTAAATCTCCTGAACTGAAACTACTACTAAGCTTCTCTCTACGCTGTATCATTTTTTTAGATAAATCCTTTTCATTTTCGTCTTCGCTTAACTTGCTCGGCTTATATTCCTTGCCTTCTTCGATGTCTTGTCTTTCACCCTCTGACTCAACGGCAAAAGTTTTCTCAGTTGGTCCGCTTATCTTTTCTGATTTGGCACTCTCATTTGACATAGTGTCTTTTTTCTCCTCAATTTTCGTCCAGCCCTGAGTACTCCGCCCGATTCCTAACCACAAAGCGAAACCATCGGAAACATTCACTGTGCGCGAAAGCTCACTGACTCTGATCTCGTATTCTTTACTTCCTTCAAGTGTAACATAATAGGCTGAAATATTGAAAGTTTTCCCATCAAAAGATATACTCATATCTTGCTCAATAGGAACCCCGCTTCCATCTGATGAATAAAGAACGAGAAGAGAAGATGATCTGCGAACTCTCACTTGTAAGTCCGGATCAGCAGGAGATACCCAAATCTTCTGGTTCATAAAACCGTCACAAATAAAACTTGCCTCATAAAAACCATAAGGAAGTTTCAGCTCAAATATTCCATCCTTTGCTTTGTAAGACAAAAAAAGTTTTTCAATAATTATGTTGCAACTTGAAACCTGATTTCCAAACTCATCCACTATTTTCCCTCTCAATTTGAAATACTTGATGTTATGATTACTTCGAGGATTAAAATTCAATCCAGCTGAGAACATAATTCTAAAATCTGCAGAGCCTAGTCCACCTATAATCCCTTTGCTTCCCCCCACTTTCAAGAATATATCTTCTAAATCAACCCCGGCTAACAAAGATGCCTCACTTGCTACAAATCCTCTTTTTACAGCTATAGGGAGAAAAGAAAAATTCTCAAGAGAAAGGAAAAACATTCGAGAAATACTCAGGGTATGTCCGAGTGAAATCAGTAATCTAAAGGGAATGTCCTTACCCCCATAAATAACCCCCGAATTAATAGATGTCTGACCTTTAGATATAATGAGGATAGCCCCACCAGAAAAAGGAGTACTTTCCAAATATCTTTTATTTCCAGTTGGGAGACCTAAAAACAATTCAGAACCAATCTCATATCTTCCAGCATTACCAATCAACCCTTTCATACCTAAGAAAGTATCCATCAGATGAAGACCTGAATACTCTCCACGAGTATAAGCCATTGCAGGTAAAAGGTAAAACTCCGTTGAGTTATTTAGTGAGTATATAAAAGCTGGATTTGACACAATAACGTAGTCAAAAATTTTTCTCCTATAAACTTCTGAATCAAATTTGTAAGCAGTTTCAAACAGCGGAGAATACAGATATGAGCTGATAAATCCGAACTTAAAATTTCCCTCAGGGGAAGTTTGAATTGATCTTACAAAGAAGAATTTGTCATAAGAATTTGGTAAGCTTACTATGCTAAATGTGTATCCATAATCGTGTAAAAAAGTTATTACTATGATAATTATCAATAATTTTGTCAATTTTCTGAGAACCACCAATAATAATATAAGGATAAAAGCCCCAGCAAGTGCGTACAAATGTTGAAGCTCTACTGATATACATCCCCCGCCCCTGTAAACAATCTCCGGAACTTTGGATCTCCCATACAATATCAGAGTGATTTCTCGATTCGATGGGTCATCAGACAGAATTTTGAGAACCCCCCGAATTTCTCCCGATTTTCCATTCGGGACAAAAGAAACTTTAATAGGATATGCTCCCCCAGGCGGAATGCTCACAATCTCATCAGATAGTATAAAATTTTCTGAATCAACATAAAAGTTAGCATTGAGAGTAACTGTTCCGGTATTCTCCACAGAAAAAGATCGAGAAGAAGAATCATCTGACCAAACATCTCCAAAATCAATAGTTTGTTCTGCTTTAGAGAGCTTGATGCGAGGATATCCTCCCGCCCCATACAACTTTACCTCAAATATCTTAGATTCCACATTTCTGTACTCATCGAATGAAAAGTTAGACGAATTCGGAACTACAAAATATAACCTCAAAACAGCGGAATACTCCGTCACATCTTGGGGACTAAAAACCAGAGGGATGGTCACTGGACTTTCATACAAGATAATACGAGGTAGCTCAAAATTTAGTGTCAAATTGAAAACCTGATCACCTGAGAGAGATATCTGAGAAATCATAACAGGGAACAAACCAGAATTTACGATTGATAGATCTTTTTTGCTCTGATAATAAACTCTTATTCTTTCAAAATTTATACTTTCTGGAACAGATATATTGGGTTTTGATGCTTTGCCAGAGACAGAAACTTTCACATAGGTTTTATCTGGATCGTTCGATTCTATATTGATATATGACTGGAAAGACCCTTCCTTCTCTGGTATGAAGAATAATTGAAATTCTAACTTCTTCATAGGTTCTACAACAAAAGGGAACGTTATCGACTCAATGTAAAAAGCCTGCGATTCAGAACTGATTCTTTTTATAATGAGATTCTCCGCTCCGACATTGGAAATAACAAAGCTAAATCTTGACGACTCATTTGGGAATATAGTCCCGAAATCTATTACCGTATTTTGCAGATACAATGACGGAAAAGGGTTTTTGACACCATACCCCACAGCTGAAATCTTCAGCTCTCCGATGTTTGAAAAGAAAGTTATACTACCTGAGAAATTTCCTTCGGAAGATGGCGTGAATATCACGGGCACGAAGAATTTAGATTCAGCATCGACTCTGAAGTTAGTGATTGTGATAAAAAATGGAGATACAAAATAAGTCTGAGTTACAATGAGAGGGAATTTTCCGAAATTCTCAATCTGAACAAAAATAGTTTTGCTTTTGCCAACAAGAGTCCCCCCAAAATCAATGTTTGATGGGAGCGAGGGAATTGGCGAAGCCCACACTCCAGAAATAGTAATAGAAAGCGTATAGCTATCAGAACCACTTCGTAAATTTATAGCTAAATTGTAAGTGAATTCTGAATTCAAAGCTTTAGACTGCACAACAATTTTACTTGAACACCTGATTGAGCTTAATTGAGGAACATAATTTAGCTCACAGCTTATGTTCTGATTCTCCACTGTGAATGTGGCTGAGCTAGAAAAATTTATAATCGTGAAATCAATCTTAGGATCATCCTGAATAAATACATATCCAAGATTTATAATTTCTGGATCAACTTTAATGTTGCTCGAAAAGACATTTTTGTTGTATGATAGTATCAAGAGTGCTCCAATTATCGTAAAGATACTTAACTTCTTCACCATCGCAGAATTAGATCGCTAACCTCTACTTTTCTGTCCTCTACCCTCTTTCTCCATTGATCTATAAAAAAGATAAAATTAGTAGCAATAATTTTTCACAATTACAGTTAAGCGTAATAGTTTGAAGTAGGTATCAACGATAATGATCAAGTAAAAGTAATAGAAATCACAAATGTTAGGCTCCTTAAGGACATTCAAATATAAAATCAACGCAGAAGTAATAAAATTACTGGAAAAATAATAAAGATTTTTCGAACTGGGAAATTTCTTTGGATTTGCTTAAAATGATAGACCAGAAGCTTTTTACTTTGCAATTAATGCGGGTAGTGTAGCTATGAGACTTTATTGCGTAGGGGTTGGACCTGGGGATCCTGAACTAATCACGATAAAGGGACGCAATGTAATTGAAGGAGCTGATGTAATTTTCACTCCGATAAAGTCTCTACAATCAGAAAGCTTTGCTCTTGAAATCATCAGAAAGGTCGTTGATCTTTCGGGCAAAGAAATAATTAAGCTTCTTTTTCCCATGGTAACTAATGAAGAAAAGCTCATCCCGTACTGGGAGAAAGCATATAACAAAATAAAGGAAAAATTAACAGAGAATAAAAAGTGTGTATTCATCGTTGAAGGAGATCCCTTGATATATTCAACTTTCAATAGTATACTGAAAATGGCAAAAGATAAAAATGAATTCGAAGTTGAGATAATCCCTGGCATATCTTCATTCCAAGCTATGGCAGCAAGATTGAAAGTACCTATTGTTGATGGAGATGAAATCTTAGCTATTATGCCAGCATCATTTAAGGAAAAATCAGGATGCAGAACCGCAGAGCTCCGCGAAGATTTTGAGAAAATTTTTGATATTGCCTCTACCATCTTCATTATGAAATCTGGGAGGGTTCTACCAGAACTTATAAATAAATTGAGTAACAAAAAAACTCTGGCATTCTTCGGAGAACTCTGCAGCACAGAACAAGAATTTATTTCAGAATTGACCCCGCAACTTATACATAGAAAAAATCAATATTTCTCTACAGTGATGATAAAAAAGAAATATTAAAAGCTAAGTGAGTAAAGTAAAGTAAAGCAAAGGATGGAAATAAGTGGTAGCAGAGCTTTAATAACAGGTGGAGCCAGAAGATTAGGGAAATTTTTTGCTATAGAGCTTGCAAAAATGGGAGCAGATGTTATAATTCACTTTTTCTCTTCACAAAGAGAAGCTCAAGCTACCAAAAAGCATTGCGAAAAAGCAGGAGTAAATGTTGAGCTTATAAAATGTGATTTCTCATCATTGCAAAACATAGCACCACTTCTCAGAACCGTTAGAAGGTGTTCAATTCTGGTAAATAACGCTAGCTCTTTTTATAAGGTACCAATTGAAAAGATAAACTACGCAGAAATTATCAAAAACATCAACGTAAATTTTGTAGTTCATTTTCTTCTCATAAAAGAAATGTGGCTTGAAGCATCTACTAAAGGGAGACAAACTAAGGTTATAAACATACTTGACGCAGAAAGAACAAGGAGAAATTTTATTCCTTATCACATTGGTAAAGTTCTCCTCCAATATACAACTGAAGAACTTGCTAAGTTTTTTGCTCCACAAGTCATAATAAACGGTATAGCTTTGGGTCCAATATTGCCGCCTCCGGGTAAGTCCACAAGTCAGCTTCTTAAAATATCAGAGAAAACTCTCTTGAAAAGGCCAGGAACCATCCAAGAAGTGCTGTCCGCTTTCTTATTTCTCTTGAATAATGATTATATCGTTGGTCAGGTGATATATATTGCCGGCGGAGGGCAGCTAACATAACAAAGTCTAGCATGATGAGAATATCATCTTCACTTTAGTCCCCTTGTTCGGCTCCGAATCTATTTCCAATTTCGCATTATGAAGATCAGCAACTTTCTTCACCACACTCATTCCCAATCCTATTCCACGCGTCTTTGTGGTCAAAAATGGTAGAAAAATCTTTTTCATCATCTCAGGAAGAATTCCACATCCTGTATCCTCAATTTCACATACTATATTACTACCATCATCGTAAGTCCTCACAAATATTTCTTTTTTAGGAGATTTTTCGACACTCTCTATGGCATTAAGTATAATGTTTGAAAAAGCTCGCTTCAGCAAAAATCTATCACACATAATGAAAATTTTGTCAGAAGAATATTCCTTATTGATTGAAAATTGATATGGGAACAAAAATTCCTTGATCTCCTCAATTTCAAAAATAGTATCTTCTAAGATGGACTCCAGATTCTCCTTTTTCATATTTATCTTCTGCCCTTTAACAAAGATCGTTATATTAGTGATAATTGTATCTATTCTATCAAGAATAGATTTTATCGACCTTTTACTTTCTTCATCAATATCTAAAGAAAGGATCTTGTTTTTGAGAGCAAAAAGCGGATTTTTTATCTCATGAGCAATAACAGAAGCCATATCAATCATAGCAGAATACTTTTCCTTCAAGATAAACTCTTGTAGAACACTTCTGGCAAACTCTTGAAAACTCTCATATGAAATGTTAACGACAAAACTTTCGTGCAGTATTTTAATCATATTTCCGTTAATCTCGAATCTAATCTCCGAGGGATCTGATATAACATAAACTTTTTCTTCCGGAACAGAAGAATTGGGCATAATAATAATTTTAAAATTGGAGCATCTATGAAGTTTTTCTCTCAGTTCACCTATTTTTCTCTCAGTTCACTTGTTTTTCTCCCAGTTTACCTGTAAAGTTTCTTCTTCTCTATGTAATCTATAACAGAATCTGGCACAAGCCACTTTATAGATAATCCTTTTTCTATCCTTCTTCTTATCTCAGTTGATGAGATCTGGATTATTTCGGAGTTAATCTTTATAAAGCCTGGAATCTCTTCGGATAGACGTATTCTTGGGACCCAACACAGTTTGACCTTCTCCATTATTCTCTTGTAATCTTTCCAAGTGTTGAAAGAAACTGCAGAGTCTTCTCCCATAATCAAAAATATCTCAGAGTCTTTGAATTCTGAAGTAAAAAATCCGACAGTATCGATAGTATATGAAATTCCCCCTTTTTTTATTTCATAATCTGATACTAAAAAATTCTTATGTTGTAAAGTAGCAATATCCACCATAATCAATCTATCCTGTGCTGAGGCATGCGGAACTTTTCCATGAGGTGGGATGTTGGCAACAACAAAAATTACAAGGTCAAGAGAAAGCTGTTCCATACTTCTCTGAGCGACAACTAAGTGTCCGATGTGAGGAGGATCGAAGACTCCCCCAAATAGCCCTATTTTCCTCATTGACGCCACTGAACAAAGTTTTGGACAAAATCTCTTGGCAAAAGCACGGCTAAAAATCCATTTCCTAACAACTCTTCCTTCAGAGAAGCGGATATATCTATACTCTTTCTATAGGCAAATATATTCCCATTAACCTCCACTACAACCTTCATATTCCCTGCTTCCTGCTTTCTTAGCACCTCTTTTAATCTTTCAACTTTCTGCCCAGATGTAACTTTGATAACAAGGCATGAATCTTCAATCTTAAAGAATATATCAGATACAAGAATATTTCCGGATCTTTTTCCAAGAAAAACATAACTATCACCTTTTCTTATCTTTCCTGCATCTGGGCTCAAGAGAATAACTTCCAATACCTTGCCGTTTGAGACCTGGAGGTTTACAAGATATCCACTCTTGAGAATCAAGATATCTTTGACAATACCTACAACTTCAGAAATATCTCTTCTGACATCCAAGGGTAGAAATCCTTTTGAAATTTCAGCTATCTTACTCTCAGCATTTTGCGAGGAAAGGAGAACCCCTATAGTTTCTATTTCCCACTTCTGAATATCATCATCTGATATCTCACTATTATTACTTTTAAATAGAGATAGAGAAAGTTCTCCTGATAATCTGGCGTAGAGTATGTGGAGCGCCTTTTTTCTATCTATCATCTCATCAAAAGCTCCCGCTTTGACCAATGTCTCAATAACCTTTTTATTTACTCCAAAATTTCTTGCTATATTTAGGAATCCCTCAAAGCTTGTGATTTTTAACTTTTCTCGCAACTTCAGAATGGATTCAATGGCAGACTCCCCCAGTCCTTTTATTCCCCCAAGACCGAATCTTATCGCGTCGCCTTCAACTGTAAAGTCAGCAGAGCTTCTGGAAATTGATGGTGGAAGGATCTTATAACCAAGCTTCAACAAAGTTTCTATGTATGAGGTAAGTTTTTCAAAATTCCCCATCTCAGACGACAGGAGAACCGAAATATATTCGAGCGGATAATTAGCTTTTAGGTAAGCAGTAACATAGGACAAGAAAGCGTAGGCAGCTGAATGAGATTTGTTAAAGGCATAGCCAGCAAACTTTTCCATAATATCAAATATCTCCTCAGCTTTGCCCTTTTCTATTCCATTTTTTACACAACCTGATATAAACTTCTCTCTTATTGACTCCATCAGCTCAGCCTTTTTCTTCCCCATAGCCTCGCGTAGGATATCAGCTTCTCCCATAGTGAAACCTGCAAGAATATTTGCACAAAGCATTATCTGCTCCTGATATAGAAAGCTCCCATAAGTTTCTTTAAGGATTGGCTCAAGCTTAGGATGTGGATATTCTATTGGCTTCAATCCCTTTTTCTTTTCA
Organism: uncultured bacterium; assembly: GCA_938036315.1. Taxonomy (GTDB): domain Bacteria; phylum Calescibacteriota; class Calescibacteriia; order Calescibacteriales; family Calescibacteriaceae; genus CALHPK01. The sequence continues at coordinate 57,305 of CALHPK010000003.1, forward strand.
ATAAAATCTGAAACCATTCCAGATTGAATAGGTCCCGGTCTGTAAAGAGCAACCGCAGCTATAAGCTCATAGATATTTTCGGGCTCCAGTTTCATAAGCATCTCCCTCATACCTGCGCTTTCGAACTGGAAGACACCGAAAACATCTCCCTTTTTGAGCATCTCATAAGTTTTCTTGTCATCAAGTGGGATGCTTTCAAAACTTAACTCAATACCGTACCTTTGCTTTATAAGTTTGAAAGTTCTATCTACTACAGTCAGGGTTTCAAGTCCAAGAAAGTCGAACTTAACAAGCCCTATTTTTTCGAGAGATTCCATATCAAAGTGCGTCGTAAACTCATCTTTAGATCTTGAAATCGATGTATATTCGGTTATTGGTTTGTCTGATATAACAAAACCTGAAGCATGAGACCCTACATGCCTTATCAGTCCCTCTATTTTTTTCGCCTTCTCCAAAATTGTTTTGAATTTGTGATTTGAATCAACAAGATCTTTTAATTCTGGGATTTTCTGATAGGCTTCTTCCAGTGTCCATTTTTTCGATGGTTCTTGTGGTACAAGCTCGGCAAGAGTTGAAACATCTTCTATCGGCTCACCAAGAATTCTTCCTACATCTCTTATTGCTGCGCGAGCTCCAAATGTTCCAAATGTTACAATATGAGCAACATGATCTTCTCCATATTTTCCCTTTACATAATCAAGAATTGATTCTCGCTTCTCTTTGCAGAAATCTATATCTATGTCTGGGGGTTTTTCCCTTTCTGGATTCAAGAACCTTTCAAATAGGAGCCCGTACTTTATTGGGTCAAGCTCGGTTATTCTGAGACTCCATGAAGTTAGAGCTCCTGCTGCAGAACCTCTGCCCGGACCCACAGCTATTCCCGAATTTTTCGCAAATCTGATGAAATCTTCGACAACAAGGAAATATGACGAAAAACCTTTCTGAGAGATTATATCAAGCTCGTATCTTAGCCTATCCCAGTACAGATTTTCGTCGAATTTCTCTCCTCTTTTTCTTTTTTCTTCTAATCTAATTTTCAGACCTTCCTCTGCTTTTCTTCTTATGGTTTCATCAGGGTCTCCAAATTCAGGTGGCTTTGGAATTCTCAGACTCCTCGCTTTCTCGAACTCAAAATTACACTTTTTAATAATCTCCTGATGAGTTTCAATAGCCTGCGGGATATCTCCAAAAGCAGATTTCATCTCATCATATGATTTCAGATAAAGTCCTCTTATTTTATATCTGAACTTTCTGTCGGATGAATTAAGTTTCTCACCATAAGAGATAGCAACGAGCATATCCTGTACCTCAAAGTCAGCTGGATCAGCATAGTGACTGTCTGCAGTAGCCACAACTGGTATTTTGAGCTTTTCCGAAAACTCAAGAAGATAATCATTAACTTTTCTTTGTCTTGCAATAGCTTGTATATCTGTTTCTCTATGCGGATCAGCAGGCTCTCCCCTCATCAACTCAAGGTAGAAATCTTCACGAAAGTGATATTTAAATAGTTCTGCCATCTTGAAGGCTTCGTCGTATTTACCCTCTACAATAAGGCGCGGTAAAATACCATTAAGACAACCTGATAATACAACCAGTCCCTCTTTATACTCAAGAAGAGTCTGGACATCAATTCTGGGCTTTCTGTAGAAACCCTCAATATTAGCTATCTTCAGAAGAAGACATAGATTCCTGTACCCGATCTCGTTTTTTACAAGAACGGTCAGATGAAAATTTCCTTCTTCTTGTAACTTTTCTGTAAGTCTTCTTGGAGCTACGTATACTTCACATCCTATGATAGGTTTCAATCCAGCTTCCTTAGCTTTGAAAAAAAACTCCACTGCTGAAAAAATGTTTCCGTGCTCAGTTAATGCTACCGCTGAGATTTTCCTCTGAAGTGCCCTTTCTACAAGCTGATCAACTGTCATTGCTCCATCCAGAATACTGTAGTGAGTATGAGAATGAAAATGACCTATCATCTAATTCAGCACCTCCTCTGTCAAAGGATGCTCTAAAAAATTAAAAATAATTGCCCATGTAATCCAAATGCAATAATTTTAAAAATTATAAACAGAAAATAAAATTATAAAAAGCTGATCGCAAAAATTAATTGATCGTGGATAACTTTATGAAAATGCATCTGAGTATTTGTCTTTTACATATTACTATCATCATCAGAGAAGGTTAAAGAATGCCTCGGCTTTCCGTAATCCCAAAGCTTCAAGGATATGCTCCTTTTTTATATTGTTCTCACCTTCCAAATCCGCTATTGTTCTTGCCATCTTCAGAATTCTAAAAACTCCGCGTGTAGAGAGCGAAAATTTTGCTATCGCCATCTTTAAAATATTTTCACACTCAGTATCTACTGTGAGAAAATCCTTCTGATACTTAGGAGGAACTTCGGAGTTAAGCAGAAAACCAAATTCTTTATATCTCCTCAGTTGTATCTCTCGAGCCTGTAACACCTTCTCACGCATAAATTTAGTCTCACCACGACTTTCGGATTTTGAGAAAATTTCTTCCGCCTTCAATGCGGGGACTTCAAGATACATATCAAACCTATCGAGCAATGGACCCGATATCTTTGAAATATACCTTTTTATCTGGGATAAAGAGCAAACACATTCTTTTTCGGGATTTTTGTAATTCCCACATGGGCACGGATTCATTGCACAAATAATCTGGAAACTAGACGGGAAAGAAACTGTCCTCTGAGCGCGAGATACTACAACTTTTCTATCTTCCAACGGTATTCTTAAAGCTTCCAAAGTTTGCCTTCTAAATTCAGGAAGTTCATCTAAGAATAGGATTCCCCTATGCGCTAAGCTAACCTCGCCTGGGCGGGGGATTGATCCACCCCCTATCATAGCGACATCAGAAATCGTATAATGAGGAGCTCTAAAAGGTCTCAACCCAGTTTTTCTCGATATCCCAGCTATAGAGTATATCCTCATAACTTCTAATTCCTCCTCTTCGGAAAGCGGGGGTAATATAGATAATATCGATTTAGCTAAAATGGTCTTACCAGCCCCAGGCGGTCCGACCATAAGGATATTATGTCCACCCGCAGCTCCTATAAGTAAAGCTCTCTTTATCGCTTTATGCCCAACTATATCGTCAAATGTGATCTCAAAGTCCTCCGAATCGAGCTTCAATTCCTCCTTTTTAATCTCGGGAAGAAAACGCTCCCCTTTGATCAAAGATATCACATCCCTGAGATTCTCAGCGAAAAATCCCTCTGCTCCAACGAAACAAACTTCCCTATTTTCTGCCGGAACCACAATTTTAGCTTTCTTCTCTTTTGCATACATCGCAATAGATACTATACCCCTTACCGGCTTCAGCTTACCGTCAAGTGAAAGCTCTCCAACAAATATCAATGGAGCAACACTGAACCTTTCAGTGATAGAGATTATCCCAACAGCAATTGGAAGATCATAAAATGATCCCTCTTTCTTTATATCCGCTGGAGCAAGGTTTACAGTTATCCTCCTCAATGGGAATTGAAACCCGGAATTTTTTATTGCGCTTTTTACCCTATCCCTGCTTTCTCTCACAGCTGAGTCCGGGAGCCCAACTATATTGAACGATGGAATCCCACTGGATACATCAACTTCAACCTGCACATCGTAAGCATCTATCCCTAAAACTCCTGCTGAAAATACCTTTATAATCTCTGACATCTCAGTATATTCTTTTGAATTTAAGTAATGGAAAATAAAACTTTAGTATTTCCTTCCAAGAGGCACCCTCCTCCGCTAGCTTCTTTGCTCCCCATTGACACATCCCCACCCCATGACCAAAGCCTCTGCCGTAAAATATTATGTTCCCATCACCAACGACCTCAACATCCAAGAAGTTACTCTTTAGAAACTTCCTTATATCATAATAATCAAGAAATATTCCATCCTCCGGAAAAATTATAGATATCACCCTTCCATGCTCAGTTTTCTCAAGATACACATCTCTGGTAATCTTATTCCAATTATTGCGAGAAAAAATAAGCTTAGCAGTAGTATCAGTTAAAATCTTTCCAAAGTTCATAATATCGCGAATTCTCATTTTAACTTTCCAGAAAAAGTGAGGAGAATCATAGCATTTCCCACAATTTACAGAAACTATATACTTGAAATCTGGATTTCTCCCCCACAGCTCCCACGCTGATTCTGTACTGCCTCCGCATGTCGAATGAAAAAATCCCGGAGCTATGGAACCATTTGGGAAGGTTAGAACCCAACCACGTGTTTCATCAACAAGATTTGATATTCTACTTGTCCAGCGATATTTGAATACCTGATTCTCTGGACCTGCTACAACATACCTTCTTTCATTTTGCAATACATAAAGAACATATGAACGAGAAACGACAGCCTGGGCTTTTATGGCTTCATCTGGCCAACCATCAGGAAGCTCCCCAAACACAACCCCTTTCACATACTCTTCAAGATCAACCTCCCTATACTTCCCATCAATGTAAACTTTCACCTTGGGCGGGAATGATCCATATGCTGGCGATGTAAACACCAGAATCAGAAAAAAAACAGAAATGTATCTCACAGCTAATTTGAATTTTACTTATCTTCATATTAATTTTTTATCACAAAGTGTTCTAAAATAGCACAAGGAACATAGATTTTTAGATGCTGAAACTTTTGGTTCTCTCTTGCCCAACCAAAAATCCATTATATCACTCACCGTATTTTCCACTGCTTGCTTTAAATCCCTGAAGAAAAAAATCTCAGATCTCATAGATTGATCCACAACATTCAGTACTTTTATCTCCAATTCAAGATCTTTGATTTCTACAATATCCGGAAGCATTCTCTCTATACAAATAGCGTACAGGCCACACTGAATTATGTCAGAAACATATACATCTTGATTCTTCCTTGTTTTAAGCTCCGATATTCTCTTTAACCTTCCTGATTCAAAGAATATCCTATCTGGAATCCCAGAAATAAGGACTTTTTTGTTAATCTGAAAATCCTCCCAGATGAAACCCAACTTCAATGTGATCTCCAAATCTCCTTTTGCCTCAAGAACTTTATCAGCTTCCTCAGGTACAATCTTCTCATATGGGAATAGACTATTATGTATCCGTAAGCCTCTTTCCATCTCTGGTGTAGCCTCAAACCCAAATTTACTCTCGAGTATTTTTCTCCACTCACAGTATATTGAGCTCGAGATATCAGAAACAAAAATTCTTGGAATTCTATTTTTTGCGGAAAAATCTACCAGCAGAGAAAATTTTTCAACAAGTGAAGATATCAAATTTTTGTACATAGTAAATCTATAGCTTATTCAGAATTTCCTCAATCTTTACAGAAATTGCCTTCCTGACAGAGCTATTTGTGAACTCTCTTTTTTCTCTTTTTTCAATAGCATTCCATATTTTCAAGAAAAGTTCTTGCGGTATAAGAATCTGATTACTGTGAATTTCAGACTTTCGCATCTGTGAAAATCTTTGCTTAAAATCTTTTATAGAAAATTCTTCACAGAGTTTTTTAATCAAAAAGCTCCTAAAACTTATCTCATTCTTCTTTATTATCTCGCTTATCTTTTCGTGATTACTAAAATTAAAAATTATATTTACATAACGAGTTCTTGGAGATATACTACCGCCACATCTGAAGAGCTCAATAAAATCAAGAATAATTTTCCTTTTCCTGCCCCTGAAAAACTCAGCTGCTTTCTCAAGATCGCTAAGAGAAAAATCGGCAAACTTCTTCTTTCTCCTCACAACCCCCAACCTATGCTTACCCAGTGTGAATATTTCTAACTCTGCGGGAATATCTTTAAGACTATTTATTTTCTCCACAAGCTGAGCGACCTCATCCATAAAAGTAAAATTTACAATTAATAATTAATTAAAGAAAATATTGACAATAAAAATCAATAATATTGACAATAAAAATCAATAAAAAAAAGAAACAAAAATGGAGCACTTGGCAGGATGGTATTTGCTTATACTTTTTACAAAAATCAATTTGTCACATTTTTAACATATCTGATTTACATACGAGCTATCCTATGCGTATTTGTATAAAGGTTATGTTAGAAATCCCTCGCTGAGATGAAGTCTATAATTTTATATATGTTATTTTTTCTTTCCTCGCTATATGGGATCAATCTCAGGAGTTTTTGTACTTCCGATCTGATTCGCATAAGCTCATTCTCTGCCATCTTTAAACCGCTACCTTCTCTTACAAGTCTAGAAATCTCCCAAAGTTTCTCAGATGTTAATACTCCATTACTACTTTTTACAATGTTAAATATAGTATCAAAATTTTCAGAAAGTAGAACCGGTAAGGTAAGCTTTCCTTCTTTTATATCGTTGAGAATAGGTTTACCAGTCACCAAAGATGTAAAATCAAGAATATCATCTTTTATCTGGAATAAAATACCTATAAGACGACCGATTTCTGAGAACATACCAGAAAGTCTACAATTTGAATCTTTTGCATCTTCTGTATTATCTTTAATGACCATATCTTCATATATCACAAAAGGTAAAGATGAGCTCAACTTGAAAAGAGAGGCTGTTTTCTTTTCAATAACTTGAAAGTACAATTTAACGAGATTTTCTACGTCTGGTTCCACAATATTATGAATCATTATTTTGCTCTCGAGTATTTGTCCCTCAGCCATAGCTTTCGCAACTGAAGAGAAAAAATTCACTAACCTTAGGCTTCCGAGTGTTGATATCATTTCTGAAATCACACCAAGGAGGTAAGCCGATGCGATAACAGAAACCTTGGTTCCAAAAACCTTATAACTTGCTGGCTTACCCCTCCTGATATCTGCCTCATCTATTATATCATCAAGTATCAACGAAGCGGTATGTAGGAGTTCAATGCAAGCAGCAGATATATAAACTTTCTGCATATACCCACCAAGCTTATCAGATATCACATCTGCACAAAACAGAGCTATTGCAGGCCTTATTCTCTTACCACCACTATCGACCGAATACTTCAAAACAGAATAAATAGCTTCATTTCTATCCCTGGCAATCTCTAAAACACTTTTTATAATATTCTCAACTTCTTGAATATCGCTATGATACACACCTAAAATTTTATTAAAATCTTGATCGGAGATTGTTTATCCAAATTTTCAGAACTCTCTTATAAATCCCTGCATTTGATAAAATATAAAAAATTTCTTAAATGTGTTATAAAAAATCTCTAACCTTCTTATGTGTAAACCTATTTATTTGGACATATTCTGCAATACATTTCAATTTTTCGCAGTATTTTTCTATTATTTTATTTCTTTTTTATTGCACTTTACTAAGTTGCAATCTCAATTGAATTTTTACCTTTACTCTTTGCTTTGTACAATGATTTATCTGCTGATTTTATTAAATCATCTAGACCTTTGATATGCTGGGACGGGAACACAGCCGCCCCAGCAGAGAATGATAGCTTAAGTTTCCCTCCCCCACAATCTATAAATTTCCCATCTAGTAACTTTATTAGCCTCTCCCAGAAAGATACTATCCCATCTTGTCTCGATTCTGGGAGAAGGACTAAAAACTCATCTCCACCGTATCTGAATACGTAGTCGTACTCTCTTTTTGTCTGAACAAGAAGTAAAGCGAATTCTTTGAGTATCTGATCCCCCACCAAATGCCCATAGCTATCATTTATAGATTTAAAATTATCTAAATCAAAGATTATAACAGCAATTGGAGAAGATTTTCTGGTAGCCCGGGAAAACTCCTGACCCAATACAGAATTCATATATCTCCTATTGAAAACGCCAGTCAGTGGATCTACTATTGAGACTTTGTATAAGTATTCGCTCATCTCAAGCAATTTCTCCTGAGTTCTCTTGAGTATAAGATGAATTTTTGCCCTGGCTATTATCTCCTTCTCAAACATATCAGCCGATATTTCTCTTGATGGCTTAAAGACAAAATCTTTAGCCCCTATCTCCAGAAATTCTACCTTAGAATATGGAGCAGTACCAGTTATGATTATGATAGGTATTATATCAGCCAGAATGGAGGTCTTAACATCTCCTTCTTTCTTTATGCTCTCCACCAAGCTCCTCACAGATCTGACAAATTTCTCACCATCAAAATTTTTCATCTGAACATCACATATAACGATATCTAAACTTTGTAGATTATCCCTGAATTTCCTTATACCCTCGAGTCCATCATGAGCTTCTAGAATATCAGATGGTTCGAAAAGACCTGCTTTGACTAAAGCCTGTATTATTCCCATTCGTGTGAATTGGGAATCGTCTATTATAAGACACTTTCTCCCGGGTATCTTCAAATTCCACCCTATCTCCAAAACAACACTGTATATATCCCCACAAGAAGTCTCGGATAATACTCCTACATTATAAGCTCCATCCGATTTTACTACATCAGTAGTAACACAAACTTTTTCACTAACCCCCATACTTTTTTCATCCTTCATTTTTTATTTTCATCTTTTTTTTATTTATCCTTTATTCCGTCCCCGTTTAAGTTTGATTTAACCCCGACTCTGCCGTCCTTAAACTGTGCCCCGTCTTACTCCCTCTTTTTATCCTTACTACTTTTCTTGCCCCGTATGATATCCCCCCGACCTTCTAAATAAAATGTAATTAATTATAAAAAAAATTTCCTTGATATGAAAAAATTTATCTTAGGGTAATTAGGATGCAGGTAATAACTCCTGATACTCTTATCTGCTAAACACCGATATCCTAAATCTCACTGCTAAGATCGATAAGAAATTCTTGAATTTCGGTTTATTCAAAAAATTTTTCGTAATTATTTAAAAATTATAATCGTATATGGAAAGTAGCAGTTTGAAAACAAGGGGAGAACCATTAGTTATCCTCGAAAATATCCAGAAGTACTATGGTGATAGATTAGCTGTAGATAATATAAACTTCGAAGTAGGTAGAGGAGAAATACTAGGATTTTTAGGTCCTAACGGAGCGGGTAAGACCACAACTATGAGAATAATTGCCGGGTATATGCCACCAACCAACGGGCAAGTTCTTGTAGCTGGTATTAATGTCCTTGAAAAACCAGTAGAAGCTAAAAAGTACATAGGTTATCTCCCCGAAAATCCACCACTGTACACAGATATGACAGTTGTTTCATATCTCAAATTTGTTGCCAAACTTAAAAAGCTCCCAAGAAAAAAAATAGGTGAAAGAATTGAATTTGTCCTTGAAAAATGTGGACTTCGAGATGTAAAAGGCAGACTGATTGGGAATTTATCACGTGGGTACAAACAGAGAGTTGGGATAGCTCAGGCAATTATCCATGATCCGGATATAATCATACTTGATGAACCAACAGTTGGGCTTGATCCAAAGCAGGTTATCGAAATAAGAAATCTCATAAAGGAGATATCAAAGGATAAAACTGTAATTTTGTCAACACACATCTTGAGCGAGGTGACTCGCATAGCAAACAGAGTTATCATAATAGCCAATGGTAAATTAGTCTTTGCAAAATATTTAGATGAAATAGGAAATGAAACGGAAAGGAAATTCATAGTGAAATTTGGAAACGCCACTGACTGCCAAAAGGCAAAAGACATCTTCAGGAGTATACCTGGCACAAGTATAGAGTCTGAGAATACAAAAATAAGAATCACAAGCCAAACCGATGTGAAAAAGGAAATATTAGTTAAGTTGATCCAGAACAATATTACGCCTGAAGAAATATATGAAGAAAAACCTTCCCTTGAGGATATATACATAAAAGTTGTTGCAGGATCTGAAGGAGTCGAACAAACCGAGCAAGAAAAGCGGAATCAGGGCTAAACAATATGCCAGCAATTGAAATTGAAGTAATTAACGGTAGCATAACTGAAGTTTCAGCAGACGCTATAGTAAATGCTGCCAACTCTATTGGTTACATGGGAGGCGGAGTCGCCGGATACCTCAAAAGAGTCTGCGGAGATATAGTTGAACAAGAGGCCATAAGTAAAGCACCTATTCCTGTCGGGAAAGCTATCTGCACAACTGCAGGGAAACTCCGAGATAAGTTTAAAGGAATAATACATGCACCAACTATGGAAAAGCCCGGAATGAAAATTCCTCCAGAAAATGTTGGCAAAGCAACCTACGCAGCACTTGAAGAGGCTGATTCCCTCGGCTTCAAAACCATAGCTATGCCAGGAATGGGAACTGGAGTCGGTGGAGTTAGTAAAAAAGAAGCAGCAGAAATAATGGTAAAAACTATAATGAGTTTCACCCCTAAAAATCTGCGAAAGGTTATCTTAGTGGATGTTGATAAAGAAATGGTGGAAGAATTCACAAAAGCAATATCAAAAGAGCGCTGAAAATCATATAGTACAGGGAAAGATGCCATATCAATTTGAGATCGGAGAAAAAGGAACAAGAAAATGCATAGTTGGAGGAGATGAAATCATATTCATTTCTGGACCGTGTGTTATCGAGGGAGAGGAATTTACTCTAAGATGCGCTGAAACGCTGCTACACATAGCAGAAAAGCACAAAATACAGCTCGTATTTAAAGCCTCATACGATAAAGCCAACAGAACATCCATAAATTCATTTAGGGGACCAGGACTACATGAGGGATTAAGAATCCTGGAAAGAGTAAAAAGAGAAATTGGCATTCCAGTTTTATCAGATGTTCATTGCAAAGAGGAAATAAAACCTGCCTCGGAGGTGCTTGATGTTATCCAGATCCCAGCTTTTCTCGCACGCCAAACAGATCTTGTCATAGAAGCTGCAAAAACTCAAAAACCAATAAATATAAAAAAACCCCAATTTGTATCTCCGTACGATACTAAATACATCGTTGAAAAGTCCATAAAGGTACAAAATGAAAAAGTAATGCTTTCAGAAAGAGGAACCATATTCGGGTATAGGGAACTTGTAGTAGATTTCAGAGGAATCCCCATTATGAGGAATTGGGCTTTTGTTATATTTGATGCAACCCATAGTGTACAGCTTCCATCAGCTGGTAGCGGTATCTCGGAAGGTGTAAGATGGGCTGTCCCTTATTTGGCCAGGGCAGCTTCTGCCGTTGGAGTAGATGGCTTCTTTTTCGAAACACACCCAGACCCAGACAGAGCTCTATCCGATCCTAAAACCTCAATCAACTACGACACATTTGAAAAAATTATAGTTGACATAAAAAAAATTATTGAAGCACTTAAATAAAAACCTAGTAAAAACCGAAACAACTGAAGGGAAACGCATCTATGGATAAAACAACCAAGGATAATCTAAAAATCATAAATATCTCGAAATCTTTCAACTCACTGAAAGTTCTACAGAACATAAGCTTCGATGCCTCTGGAGGGGAAATCGTCGGAATTTTCGGCGAAAATGGCTCGGGGAAAACAACCCTTCTCAAAATAATATCTGGAATAATAAAACCTGACTCCGGAGATGTAAAACTCAATGATGAGAACATCTCTAAAGCTAGATCACAATTTTTATTTGTAGGCCACGAACATTCCTTATACAAATATATGAGTATCTCTGAAAATCTTATGTTCTGGGGGAAAATATGGGGACGCAGAACTTCTCAGGATGACATAAAATCAGCTCTGAGTTTTTTCGGAATTGAAGATTTATCCACCAGATTAGTGGGCGAGCTGTCGCAAGGAACTAGAAAGAAGATCGCCCTCGCAAAATTCTTCATCGTAGATCCCAAAGTACTTGTCTTAGATGAACCATTGTCTAACTTAGATGACGATGGTAAAAGAAAAGTTATTGAACTTATTAGTTTTGCAGAGAAAATCGGGAAAATAGTTATATTTTCATCCCCTGAAGAATACGATATTCTCAGACCTACAAAGAAGCTAATACTCAGAAAATCAAATTCAACTCTTCTATAATCTTCTCAAGAAAAGTTGAACTTCCTCATCAGATACATCGAAAATGTCCGATGGATTTCCATCCCATATTACTTCCCCATCTTTCATAAAGATTATATAATCAGCAAGCTTCAGAGCACTTTTTATATCATGAGTTATAGCAATAAAAGTTGAACTGATTTCTTTCTTCACACTAAGTATGAGATCTTCTATTGAAGATGAAGTCACCGGATCTATTCCTGATGTTGGCTCATCTAAGATCACTACCTCCGGGTTATGAATAATTGCTCTCCCTAGAGCAACTCTTTTTTTCATTCCACCGGAAAGCTCTCCAGGATACTTCTTCTCATGCCCTTTCATCCCAATAATTTCAAGTATAGGCTCAAGTTTCTGTCTCAAAACAGCTTTATCTTTTATTCTCATACATTCGTAAAGAGGGAAAAGGATATTCTCCTCAACTGTAAGCCAGTCGAACAGAGCAGAATTCTGGAAAAGGAATCCGAATTTTTTCAGATAATCAAGTCTCTCCTCAGCAGATATATCTGTTACGTCACGTCCCTTGAAAAAGATTTTACCTTCTGTAGGCTTCAGAAGTCCAACAATGTGCTTGACAAGAACAGTTTTACCACATCCTGATCTCCCCATAATAATCGTTATCTTTCCGGTAGGGATTTCTACGCTTATGTTTTTGAGAACGGGCTTGCCATCAAAATATTTCCAAAGCCCCTGTATTTTGATAACAACATCAGAATCTGTATCTATCTTCCTCACCTTATGTAAGCCTAACCGGTGAGTTTGCAGCTTGCACAAGCGAACTAAATATGCTCTGGAAGAAAAAAAGAAGTCTCCTTGTTCTCTGCATAAGCTGGTTCGCTCTTGCCCATCTTGTATAAAGAGAGACTCTGTAATTTTCAAGCTCTTCCTCAATTCTAGAAAGACGTGTATCTACTCCCGTTAACTCTCTGTTAAATCTATCCTCCGATGATGTGACCTCACCCTTTATGCCAATAAGACCTGATAGATTAATCCTCAAACTCTCAGCAAATCCTTTGTGAACGGAAACTTTATTCTCGTCTCTTTTAACAAGTCCCAAAAACTGAAGAAGATTTGGACTCCCGCCCCACTTCGTAGGATCAGTGTCTACACCTGAAATCTCAATGTAGTACTTTGTACCCTCAGATGTTGTGACACTCCTTACCGATGCTATATTGCCCCCAGCTGCTGAGTTTATATTATTCGCTATATCCTGCAAAGAATTAGAAGAAATATCAATAGAAACAGAGATTGTACCGCCTCCATAAAGCGGTATAACAATATTTCCCGAGATACCGTTGACAGTATCGGGAGAACTTGTATCAGAATCAAGAGAATTCCTTACAGGGGAAGAATCGGAAAAGAATAGATCAGTTTTAACGGCTGTAAAATTAACCTGATTCTTGATCTTGAAAGAATTTGATGCAAGTTGAAGGTCTAAAAGGAGATTTCCAGAAACCTCCACAAGTGATGGTAAACCTCCACCTACTTTCTCAACTACAAGTTGATATTTTCCAGAAACTTCCCTAACATAGGCCCTGACAGAATCTGTAGCATTGTTTATTTTCAAAGCAATATCTCGAAGCGTATCCGAAGTATTTACTACAATACTTTTCCCCTCAATAAGCATCTCGCCCGAAAAATTCAAAGGACTAGTATCAGATGAAAATAACCCCGATTGGATTTTCTGATTTACTACCGAGGTCAAGGCATATATAGCTCCGTCAAAATCTGTCATTAGAGCTTCCCTGAGTTTGGATTCGCTGAGTGAGAGCTTTCCTTCCCTATCTATAGAGAAGCCCAAACTTGAGAGGGTGTATCTTTTAAATGAACCATCAGCTTGCGGGAACTCGATAATCCCCGAGAATGCTCTCAGCATTGCTGAATTTGTTGCGATAAGAGAAAAATCACCCGATAATGGTCCGGCAGATTTTTTATTCTCATCGAATCTTGCCTGCTCCCTCATAAAGTCTACTACTTTATTCCAATTTTCAACAAGATTTTTGGCATAACCTACAATCCTATCAATATCCCTTTCAACTGTTACTCTGATTACATCTGAAGAAGCTCTCAAAACGTTAAAGGTTATCCCTGTTATTCCGGTTTCAGATGGAGAGAAGACATTATCTGGAGAGGAAAATTGAGATCCATCTATTACTATTTGAGCATTTTTTCCTTGCAGCACAACATTTTGAAAATCTTCGGCCATAATTCCCAGGGTTTCAAGGACGAGTAACCCTCCTGCATCACTCCATCCTACATTTGTGGAGTTTATCTTCAAGCGGAACCCCCCTCCATCAGAAATCACATCTGCCGAGCCAGCCCCTGCAGCTGATTCTATAGCAGATTTTATATCCTGAAGACTCATTGTATTAAGATCTATGGATACAGAATTTCCGTTTACTGTAATTGTTCCAGATGGAGCCTGTCCAGCAGAGAATCCTACAAGTTGACCCACCGCTACATCATTTTTTGTGAAAAAATCAGAAGTTACATAAGTTGTGAAATTGTGTTTTAAAGACACTCCCCCTGTTGTAAAGCCGAGAGTTTGCAAAGGTGTTCCTGAAGCATTTGCAAGAGAGATAAACTCCCTACCTTCACCCGTCTTAGAAGCAGAGATTACAAGCTGAACTCCACCTCCAGAGTTAACAATGTAAGCGGTGAGCCCAACATTCATCTCGTTTATTTTATCTCTCAGCTGTTTTAGCGTCCAGTTCGGATCAAGATTTAAAACTTTTGCGTTAGCTGTATCAACCCCTTTAATTACTATTTTATCCCCAGATGATATCCCAAGGCTACTCAAAGTTACATCTGCTGACGAAAAAATGTTTGACCCAACTTTCCAAGCCTGAGCAATCTGATTTACTTGTACATCAAAGACTCCCTGCACTGCATCAGATGAAGCGGAAGCTGATAAAATGTTTTTTGGATCCTCTGAACCTGTGAGGTTAGACAAACTTGCTCTAAAGACTTTATATGAAGTAGATGAAGCAAGAATTTGAGCAGAGGATAGCATAGAAATAACCAATGACTTAAGCCGTGATACAGCCCCTACTCTCTCCTGAAGTAGATTCTTCCTCTGCGTCAAAGGATCTGTAATAATCTTTCTCCTCAACTCAACCAGACTTTCGACTATCTGAGAGACATCAAAGGGAGAGAGCAAATTTGGAGTAAATACCGGTCCAAGGTCTGCCATTTTATATCCACCTCCTTGCTAATTTTTGGATTTATATTATATAAAAAATTTAATACATATATAACTTAGTAATCGGAAAATTTTAAATGGATTTTAGTCATAATTGTACCAGTTCAGATATTCTTTTCAGATATTCTTTGGACTTTACCTGAAATGCTCAAACTGGTACTTCCAGTTTATCTTGTGAGTAAAGAATATAAAAAGGGTTCTGTGCAGACCTTTTAGCTTTTTGTATGGGTACTTTTTGGCGAAAGCTCTTTTCTCATCTTGTTTTGCAAGAAATATACCTACTACTTCGCCGTATTTTCTTACCGTTTCGTAAAAGTTTCTCTTCCTGAAGTGTTTCTCGGGAACCCCGAACATTATTTCGTAATCATCTCCCCACGTCGCAGCAACACTCTGAGGTTCACTGAAAAAGTCCTTTGCAAACCTCAAAAATTCTTCAGAAAACGGCAACCTTTCTGGGAAAAATTCAAGTGATAATCCGTTAAGGATTGAAAGCCATTCGACAGTTCTTAATGTCCCATCGGATACATCAGCGGAAAAACTGGCAAGCTTTTGAATCTTTACCATAAGCTTAACTGTTCTCTCAATTGGGGGCATAAGAAATTTCTCAAGAGAATATGGAATATACTTTTCAGCAAATTTTCTCCCTCGGGTTTTGAGAACCTGAAAAGCTAATGCCGCATCACCTATTGTTCCGGTGATAATAATACGATCTCCAGGTTTTGCCCCAAACCTGGACAGAGGTTTTCTATAAGAAAAGCCCGCAACAAATGATGATATGGAGGTTTTCTCTGAGTAAGATATATCTCCTCCTACTACATTCACTCTAATTTTTTCTGACAGATTAGATATTCCGTCGCCTATCTTGTCCACTATAGTCGAAGATGGAGCAGATACATTAACAAATGCCCACAAGGGTTTTCCTCCAGCAGCAATAATATCACTAAAGGCACACCTTAATGCTCTCTCTCCAACTTCATCTGGCTCCATAAAGTCAAAGCTAAAATGCGTACCTTCGACATGTTGATCTGAAGATAATATCAAGTAATTTCTCTTTATCTTTACTGAGAAAGAATCACTTCCCCAAGGTGTCTCAGCTTTAAATGGAAAAATGCATGGGACAACGAATTTATCTTTTTGTATCAAGCCGAGTTTTTTTCCTATTCGCAATACTCTTTTGATCTCCTCGATTTCTGAAGTTCTCATCTTCTTTATAATTTGACTTTACATACCATCGTATTTATACAGATGTTTTTAAAATAATTGAATTTTAAAAAGATAAAGTGTGAAAGAAAAAGATATATTGATAAAGGGAGGAGATCAGATGAAGAGGGCATTAGTTTGTGGAGCTGGAGGTTTTATAGCTCACCATCTTGTCAGGAAGTTAAAAAAGGAAGGATATTGGGTAAGGGGGGTTGATATAAAGTATCCAGAATTTTCTCCAACTCAAGCCGATGAGTTCCTGATTCTGGATTTGCGCGAATATGAAAACTGTAGGAAGGCTTTATCACTTCCTAATGGAAGGTTTGATGAAGTATATCAGCTCGCAGCTGATATGGGCGGGATGGGGTTTATCTCTTGGGCAGATTGTGAGGTTCTCACAAATAACGTCCTTATCAATATCTATATGGTAAAATCAGCTGTAGAGGCTGGGGTCCCAAAATACTTTTATTCATCTTCTGTATGTGTTTACCGGAACATGAAACCTGGGGAACCAAAGCTAAAAGAAGAAGACGCGTATCCTGCTCTCCCTGATAATGAATACGGCTGGGAAAAACTTTACTCAGAAAGAGTTGCCCTCGCATTCGCAAGAAGATATAACATAGATGTTAAGATAGGAAGGTTTGAAAATTGCTTTGGACCTGAAGGAACTTGGCGTGGTGGAAGAGAAAAAGCACCTGCTGCAATCTGCAGAAAGGTAGCAGAAGCAAAGCTCAAAAATCTCGACGAGATAGAAGTTTGGGGTGATGGAACTGCAGTCAGAAATTACACCTATGTCGAGGACCTCGTTGACGCAATCTTTATCTTGATGAACTCCGATGTAAAAGAGCCTATAAATATCGGAACAGATGAATACATAACGGTAAAAGAACTTGTTGATATGGTATGTGAAATTGCAGGGAAAAAACCAAAAATAAAATGGATACCAGGTCCAGTTGGTGTTCTAGCAAGAAATTTCAGTCACGAAAAAATCAAAAATTTAGGATGGACTCCCAAACACACAATAAAGGATGGACTTGCAATAACCTACAGATGGATCGAAGAACAAGTAAGAAAAACTATTTCCTAACAAATTTTCTTCCGGAAAGCATACATCCGCAGATCCCTCTTTCCCTATTTATTCTATCTGACTTTGTGTTAACTTTTTTGAGCACTGGATAAATTACGTATCCCAAGTAAGACATAGGACCAAACCGTAAGATTTTGAGCATACTAACAATTGCTTCCTTTCCCCATGCGACTTCTACTACATCATCATGCTCTACAATAAGATAGAGCGCAAATGGGAAGTTCTGCCCAAGCATACTTTTGAGAAACTCCTGACTTTCTTGAATAGATCTGACCTCAAATCCAAACCATCGAGCCAACTGAGAAAACATCCTGCAGAACGGACAATCACCATCAAAAATAACCGTACCTTTGGGCATATACAAAATTATTGTATCTTATGTAAATAAATAAATAGAAGAAATAACATAAATAATATGTAATATTATTTTATTACAATTTTTATTACAATAATCCAAATTGCAATGAACGGTAGCATAGGTAAAAAGCAAAACAGCAGTGAGAAATATAAAATAATAATGATTGATTCAAGTGAGATTAGCTGATGATTATATCTTTTGCTAATCAAAAAGGGGGAGTTGGGAAAACTACTATTGCAATAAATTTAGCAAGCGCACTAGCTTCAAGTGAGTTCAAGGTTTTATTAGTTGATTTTGATCCTCAATCGCATATCACCGTTGGACTTGACATAGATCCTCAAGGCAAGACAATATATAGCGTGCTAAGTGGAGAAATACCAATTGATTCAGCTATTTTTGAAACGAAAGTTGAAAATCTTTTTGTTATTCCATCAGATGAAAATCTATCTGGGTTTGAAGCAGAAGTTTTTGAAGATGAAAGGAAACAATTTTATCTTAAAGATAAGCTGACCTCGCTACAGAGTAAATATGATTTCATATTTATAGACTGTCCCCCATCAATAGGGATATATACAGTTAATGCTCTATGTGCCTCTGATTTTATAATAATTCCTGTTCTTGCTGATTTTTTTTCGCTTGAAGGTTTTTCAAAGTTTTTCAAAGCAGTAGAACTCATAAAGGTAAGTCTAAACCCAAAACTCGAAATACTAGGGATTGTCATCAATATGTATGATAAAAGGGTCAGGCTCGGAAAAGAGGTCGAAGAGGAGTTTATGAAGTATTTCCCTGGAAAAGTTTTTAGAACGCGCATTCCCAAAAGTATAAAGATTGCAGAAGCTCCAAGTTTTGGTCTGCCAGTAATTCTGTACAAACCTTCCTCGCCTGGTGCAGATGCATTTTCATCACTTGCAGAAGAATTCCTCGAGAGAATAAATCAATTCAAAAATGCATAAGATAGTTACCTCCTGGCTCCTGCCCGCAAGCTACCTGATGCGATAGATTTACTCCCTCCCTCCGTAGATACGCCCGGATACTCCCGGAGGTAAGGCAATTCAAAATTACTCTAAGCATTCAAAATAACCGAATTATGTGATAATCCATAAAGATAATCCATAAAAGAGAATCTTTAATATTTATACCTTAAAGTTTTCAACGATTCTGATGAGATTTTCTACTTTCTCATTTACCTCTTCCGATTTTTTCTTGACATCTCTGATCATCTTTTCAGGTTCTTCTGCCATCTGAACTATGGCTGAAACAGATCTTGATATTTCCATAGCAGTTCTTTCTTGTTCTTCGAATGTTGTAGCTATTGCAGCAATCTCATCTTTCACTTTCAAAAATTTTTCCTGAATTTCTTGTAAAGCTACCACCCCATGCTCTGCACTCTTTATCTTTTCTCCGACATCTAAAATTACCCAGTTTATTAAATCAAGAACCTTATTCATTTCTGTTCCGAAGCTTGACAATGTTGAAGATATTTCCTTTGCCAGCTGAGCTGTTCTTTGAGAGAGCTTTCTTATTTCTTCTGCTACCACCGCAAACCCTTTTCCATGCTCTCCTGCTCTTGATGCCTCAATAGATGCATTAAGCGAAAGAAGATTTGTCTGATCGGTTATATCCATAATAGCTGATACAAAACCAATAATCTTCCTCTGTATGAATTCTACATTCTTTATAACTTCAACAACTCTTTTCATCTCCTCAATAATTTTTATTATGCTGTTGAGAGAGTTTCCCACCGTTTGACTACTAGCTACAACCCTATCTGAAGCTTTCTCCACAAAAGATGATATCTCACTTAAGTTCTTTGTAGCCTCAGCAATAGTAGATGAAAACTCCTCCGCAGCAGTGGACATCTTAGAAATTTCTGATAGCAAATTAGACATAAGAGAATGTATTCTACTTATCATCTGGCTGTTAGCCCCCACAAATTCACCAATACTATTTGCCGTATCTTTAATACCTAAAATTATCTGCCTCAATTTGCCTAAAAATATATTGAAATTCAAGGCTATCTTTCCAATCTCATCCGATGTACGAACTTCAAGCTCCCGAGTAAGATCACTGACCCCTTCGCCTATTTCCTTCAGTGATGCAGATACTCTCCCTGCAACCCTCTGTATCTGAGTAGATACTACAAATCCTATAATTATTATGAATAAAATAGAAAGTAACACAGAAAGCGGGATAGATATCTTTATAATATTTGCATATTTCCCTAAAAGAATACTATGCTCCCGCAGGGAATCATCAAGATCTGTTTTCACTTTGATCAAGTTATCCGAAAGTTCTGATAATTTTTCTGGAGAAAGATCCCGAGTTTCATATATATTCTCAGCAGATCTCTTTAGCTTATCCACGCTATCTTCTATAGAAGCTGTCTTATGGCCGATTTTTTTGAGCTCCCCTATTTTCAAATTCATCTCTTCAAATAATGGTAAAGCATTTGCAATGCTATCAACCGAAGAATACCTGATGGCACTATCAATAATTTTAGAAACATCCTCCAAATCCGCCTTGAGAAAATTTATTAATTTGTATGATATTGAGGCTTTTGTAAGGTCCTGAGAAATTTTAAACGCAATACCCCCCGCAACAAGAAAAGCCACAGATCCTATCAAGAAACCCAAGATTATCCTTTCTCTTATCCCTATCTTCATATACAATATTTTAACAACTCAAAATAATTGAGAGATAAAATAATCTACCTTGCTTTTTGAAAGCAATTTTAGGATGGATTTTTTCAAAAAAATCGCACAAATACAGAAAATAGGTAGTATAGCTTAGCAAAACCTCTGAGAGTAGACCTTATATGACATCGCTTTGCTCCAAAGAATATTTCTGAAGAAACAGAAAATAAAGCTCCTTTAAATAAAATAAAATATAAATAATAAATAAATAAAATAGAAAAGTAGCTTCCTATGAAAGGGAGAGTACTAGTTGCAAAACTTGGACTTGATGGACACGATAGAGGCGCAAAAGTTGTAGCAAGAGCACTAAAAGAAAGCGGATTTGAAGTAATATATACTGGACTACATAAAACACCTAAGGAAGTTGCAGAAATTGCCCTTGAAGAAGATGTGGACCTTATAGGAATATCAATTCTATCTGGAGCACATAACACACTGATCCCCAAACTTGTTGAAGAAATGAAAGAAAAAAAGATCGATTCAAAACCTATTGTGGTAGGAGGAATAATTCCAGAAGAAGATTTTGAATTCCTTGAAAGAATTGGAGTAAAAGCAATATACCCCCCAGGCACACCACTAAAAAAAATAATAGAAACCGTGGAAAAGTTGGTAACAGAGTACAGACAATCAATTGAATCAAGGCTAAGTTGATGTTCGTCATTCCCTCCATCGATATAAAGGAAGGAAAAGTTGTAAGAATTTACAAGGGTGATCCTGACAAGGAGATAATTGCCATAGACAATCCTCAAAGTATCGCTGAAATCTGGAAGGGGAAAGGCGCAAGGTTTTTACACATAGTTGACCTTGATGCTGTATTCGGTAAACAGAATCAGATAGAATTGATAAAGAAGATCTTAGCAGTTGGAGTACCATCCACTGTTGGCGGAGGAATAAGAAATTTTGAAATTGCAAAAAGATATATAGATCTTGGAGCTTATGCAGTAGTGGTTTCGACAATGGTAATCGAAGCCCCAGCAGAATTCCAAAGACTTATTGAAACCTTCCCTAATAAAGTTGTACTAGCACTTGACTTTGATGAGGACTTCAGACTAGCAACAAAAGGTTGGAAAGAAAAAAGTAAAAGTATTTTCGATTTTTTATCAGCTCAGTATCTAAGCATCAGAGGTTTTCTCTTTACAGCTATATTCAAGGATGGTACAGGAGAGGGAATTCCTAAATTCCACTTCAAGAAAATTTCCCAGGAGTTTTCGTTCAAAGGTAAGATAAATATAGCCGCAGGCGGAATAAATTCTGTAGAGGAGCTGTACTTTCTGAAGGAATTAGGATTTTGGGGAGCAGTAGTAGGAAGAGCTTTTTACGAGGGGAAAATAAACCTTTTTGAATGCTAACCTTGTAAAAAACTATATCAGGACTACATTCTTATAAATTTCAGACTACATCTTCTCCTCTTGGCACAACTATTTCACCCTGCTGTTCAAGTCTTCTTATAACTTTCAGTATCTCTTGTTGTGCCTTTTCAACATCTAATTTCCTGACAGGTGGCATCGTTTCAAGCTCCTCCCGCAGAACCTTAGCAGCTCTTTCGCTCATAGCCCCAAGTATTTTCCTTTTCACAGGTTCAGAAGCTCCTTTCAATGCTTTGAGTAGAACTTCTCTGTCTATCTCCCTCAGTATCACTCCTATATATCTGTTGTGAATTTTGACTATGTCATCAAATGTAAACATCCTTTGCCTCAATTCTTCCGCAAGTTCTGGCTTTATCTTCTCTATCTGTTCAAGAATTTCTTTTTCAAGTCCCGGGGGAGCATTCAGGACAACTTCTAAAAGAGAATTTATACCACCGACTCTCTTTGTACCTCCAACCGCTCTGTATTCCTCATCAAGTACAAGCCCTATTTCATCAACAACCCCTGGTGCAAGCCTATCGAGAATAGCTACTCTACTCAGGATCTCCCCAATCATATCCTTCGGAAGAAATTGTAGGACCTCTATGGCTTTCCTTGGGTCAAGATATGCAAGAACTACAGCCATAGTTTGAGGATGTTCTTTCTTTATGAAATTCGCTATAGACTGTGCATCAAGATCGTGTAGTACATTCATACTTGCGGTATCCCCAACTTTCAGGAATATTTTTAATCTTTCCATTATGGCGGCAGCCTTGGCGGGACCAAACACGTTCGACAGAACCTTCTGAATATACTCAAGTCCGGAACCAACAATGACATCTTGTCTTGTGAGTCTTACGAACTCATTCAGTACATCCACAGCCACCTTCTTTGGTATGACATCAAGATGAATCATCTCCTCTGTTACCTTTTGAACCTCTTCCTCCGAGAGTCTTTTTAAAATCTCCGAGGCTTTATCCTCCCCCAGAGTCCTCAAAAGTATCGCGACTTTTCTCGGTCCAGATAAGCCTCTCTTTATAGGTACTGCTCCCTCTTTCTCCCGATTTTCTCTATCTACTCGACTTCCAACTTCTACTTTTTCTGATTTTACCTCACCTTCCATCTCTATCTTTTTCCCTTCTACCATATATAACCATCAACACCAACCAACCACTAGTAAATAGATTTTAATCTTTCAATAAATAGATTTTAATCTTTCCACCTTATATTTTCAACTATCTGATAAAGGTTCCCCCTTCTTTAATTAATATCTTCAAAGAGGGGAACTTTAAAAAGGGAAGCTCTTTTTAATTTGTTAATCTCCTTCAAACTTGTAAGAGTTTTGTGAGCATCTTTTGAGCGTAAAAATTTTCTTGATTTTTTCTACTGATTTTGGTCCGATTCCTTTTATCTCTTCAAACTCACTGAAGCTATATATCTTTCTATTCCGTAAGACCTCCGCTATTTTTTCTGCCCTACTCCTGCCGACAACCAAAGTAAGTAAAGCTTTTATCTCCTCTTCGTCCTCAAAACAGTTTAGAGAAACTTTTCCATAGCACAAAAGTGAAAAAAGATGTTCAGAATTAACATCTGGACATCTAAGATAACTTACCCTCAAAATAAACATAACTAAAGAAATCAAAAAGATCAAAACCATACCCTGCAGATATCTTCTATATATCTGTGACATTCTTTATTACTGCATATACTTTTTGAACTATGTCTTCATAGCTTTTCTATTTATTTCCTCGTATTACTATTTTAGTCTAAAAATTTAGGAAAACATGAAAAGGTTATTTTGTAGTTAAATTAATAATGTGATTTGTGGGAAGGGAAGATAATCTACGCAGGCGAGCATGGCAAGGAGTAGTTATTGAATACTACGACTTCATATCTGTCAACAATGAAAAACTCAAATTACCGCCTGTCTCATTACAGGAGGGGAACACTCCGCTGATTGAATCGGTTTCTCTTGTCAAAGAGCTCAAAGAATTTGGATTTTCCGGGAAAATATATTTCAAGCATGAAGGATTAAACCCTACAAGCTCTTTCAAAGATAGAGGCATGGCAGTAGCTGTAACACGTGCTAGAGATTCCAATGCTCAGGCAATAATTTGTGCGTCAACTGGAAATACATCCGCATCAGCTTCGGCATACGGAGCCAGAGCCAAAATTCCGGTCATTATCGTAGTTCCAGAAAAGGGAGTTACAATAGGTAAGCTTGTCCAAGCTATAGCACACGGAGCAGTGATGATAAGAGTTAAGGGAAATTTCGATTCAGCACTACAGCTGGCAAGAAAAGTTGCCGAGGATTTTAGCTTGTTCATAGTTAATTCTATAAATCCCTGGAGAATAGAAGGACAAAAAACAGCCTCATTAGAAATATGCGATGCCCTTGGATTTGCTCCTGATTATCACTTCATACCAGTAGGAAATGCGGGAAACATTTACTCATATTGGATCGGTTACAAACAATACAAAGAAATTGGCAGAATAGATATGCTTCCAAAAATGTATGGATTCCAAGCAGAAGGAGCTGCCCCCATAGTTAAGGGACACCCCATAAGCGACCCACAAACTATCGCATCAGCTATCAGAATCGGTAATCCAGCTAACTGGGAAAGAGCTATCTTGGCAAAAGAAGAATCAGAAGGAATCATAGATACAGTTTCAGATGATGAAATACTGAAAGCTTACAAATTTATGGGAGAAAAAGAAGGGATATTCTGTGAATTATCATCAGCAGCATCAGTTGCAGGACTTATAAAAATGGTTAAGAAAAAATCAACACAAAAGGATGCAGTAGTGGTCTGCACATTAACAGGTCACGGATTGAAAGATCCCCAAGCAGTTATAGATTTCATTCCGCCAAAAGAAGCTATAATAGAACCTTCTTTCAAAGCAATAAAAAATCTCATACAAGAAATAATACCCCAAAAAATAGAAAAAAGCCAAAGTTCTGCACTTCAGGAAACATAAAAAAAAAGAATAAATACACTCACTAATGGGAGTGACAATAATTGGTACTATATCTATTTTCCTTATTTGCTTTTCCTATTTTGATTCTTTTGTGTATCAACTCCCCAGCAATAACATAGGCATCATCACTCAATTTTCATCCTACAAGAACTTCCATAACAGTGGAACAATTCTCCTGAGCGTCTTTGCGGAAAAAAGCTTAGTAGATAGACTTTTTTCTGCAAAAATCGATATACCCACAGGGATTATAAAACAAGAGAAAACCTCCTTTGTTCTGCACGATATAGCCTTGACAATAAAGTTCAATCCATCAGATCTTTACCCTTCTCCAATCTTCTCCCTAACATTCATACTACCATCTGGCAACCCACCTTTTACATATAGACACATTGTTATGTCTCCGAGATTCTCTTTGCTACAGAATATTGGTAAATCTAATTTTCACTTATCCTTGGGAGGTTACTTCTCACCCCAAAAGATTGCAAATAATCCAGCCATGCCGATCAGAAACAACGATATCTTCGCGCTTGTTGGGCTGAATCACGCTTTTTTAGATTATTTAATTATTGATATTAAAGTAAAAGGTATATACGAAGAATTCAGACTCTTAGTTTTTCAACCCCAGATATACCTTTCATTTGTGGTAAAAAGGAAGTATGATTTCCTATCATCAGTATTTGCATTCCATAGCTTCGGGCAGACAGAAAGCGTAAGAAGTGGCTACGGAATCGGCCTTTCTTTCCTACTTATATGGCACTAAACACTATGGAGTATTATGGCCGGATTTAAAAGCCTTACTCCATGCCTCCTCAAGTTCACTTATATATCCTATAACTTTTTCAAGTAGCTGACAATCCTTATTTATATCTGCTTCTGTTATTTTTTGGGTTATAAAAAGATATGACCTTATAAGATTTTTACCAACTTCATTTGGCTCAGTAACTGCTATAAGAAGATCAAAAATTTTCAGCGCTTTTGATATGCCTTCATATTTAGATTCATAATCCTTTGAACGTATTCCCTCTATTGCTTTCTTTAGCGAATCTTTAGCAAGCTCATAACACATAATAAGAAGTGAAACAGGATCAGCAGTCATTAAAGAATCAAGTAGAAATCTTTTTTGCAGATCTTCAGGTACCACCCCTTGATGGTCTGTGAAATTAGAATCCCCACCTTTCTCCCGATCTTCCGATGTCTCTTGAGATGCATCGTCTACTATCTCGATTTTTCTTAAAGCTAAATCTCCTATCAAGTCCTTTTTCATGCGAATAAATCTTATGCATATTTTGAAAGAATAATTTCAACTAAAGTTTCAAAAAATAGCTTAATTCTCGCCATAAGCTTGACAACTTCTTCTGGTGGGAAGACCTTTATAACTTCTCCTGATGCAGTTTTAACTCTAACAAAAGGAATAGATGCCACATTATCAAAGGAAAGGTAAATACCTACAGACCCGAGCTTTTCATTTATAGAATCAATTAATTTCTTAAACTCCTCAAAATCAATATTTTCTTTTTTAATAGATACAGCTATAGATTTTATATCTTCGACAGCCCTATCTATCTCAGCTCTACTGACCTGAATCGGGAAACCTTCTGTCTTCATATCTGACCTGACCTCCATGTCAAAAACCTCCTATCTTAATTTTATATCGGAAAAACACAAAATTGGTTTAGCTTAACAAGGACTATCGTCTCATCAGTATACTCATACCTTGCGTTAGGTTAGCTATAGCTCTTTGCAGGGTGGCTGTATCGGTCTGCATTATAGTCTGCTTCAGGTTCAAAATCACTGACTCTGATGGAATATCAGAATCTTCAAGATCTCCTATAAATATTCTATATCGCTGTTTTACCGAGAAGTTCAAATCTTCTCTACGCTTTAGTTTCTCTATTCTCTCCCCTATCTTGGCTCTGGACTCAGATAGTCTTGAGATCGCAACCTCGAGCTTATGGACTACAGATTCAACACTTTCTGAGAAGTCCTGAGGAACACCAAGATCCTCAGGTTCCAAAGAAGGGAGGAAGAATCTGCTCTCACCATATTTATCATCACCCAAGATAGATAGGATAGGATCTGCCCTAACGAAGAATCTAGCTGAAAAATTCTGATCTGATTTTATCTTAAGGTTTATGCCAAGTTCTTCAAAATTCACCACCGATGGCAAGCTGGGCGGTTTTCCTGTAAGGTCTGATGTCTCTGAAAAAACAGGAACTCCTCCGATCTCAAGCTGGGCAGTTACACTATTACCAATTCTTTCTATAAGTATTGAGAACGTATCAAATTCTTCAATTCCGAACCTTTTGAAATTGAGGCCTGAAACATTTATTTCTGTAGGTATAAATTTTTCTCCACTGATATTTTCCACCTTCACGACAGAGTTTGAAAATCCACCTCTGCCTATTGCACGCCCAAAAAAAGTTTCTTTTCTCACTAAATTAACTTTTAACTGAACATACATAGATTTGTAGGTGTTCTCAAGTTCTCTAAACTCATCTGGGGAGTTAGCCTGTGAGGCTCTTTCGGCTATGCTTTTGAGCTTCTCAAGTATCCCCAAAACTGCCGACTGACTTTCCTCGTACTTTTGAAGTATGTTTGTAATGCCTGTGATGTGCTGAGAGATAAAATTAAGCTCTTCAAATTTCGAGGTTAATCTTCTCGCAAGATATAGTGCTGAAGGAGAATCTTCTTTAAGAATCTTACCAGATGATATTCTTTCTGATGATTTCTGGAGCAACTTTGTATTTTTCTCTAACTCTCCCAGAATTATTGATGAGCTTATTTTTAGCGCCTTCATACTTCCATATTACATAACTTTCATATGTTCCCATTTTGCAAATTTATACTTTTTGATTTTATATCGTTTATCTTCGATGTTACCCATTCATATACTCTTTCTGTTTTTTGATTATTCTCAGCAAATTTTAGGGTCATTATTGCGTTCTCTAATGTTATGAGTCTCATATAGTCGCTTTTGAATTTGTCTGATATTTGTCCCCAACTGTATGCTAAGTCTTGTACATCTTCAGCAAATGACACATTCCCGGAAAGCTCATAAGCTGTAGAAAGTACATCAACAGATGACTTAAGGTCTCCAGATCTGAGAAGGATATTTCCCACGCACACCAAAGCAGATAATATATCTGTCAGGAGTCCATCAGAGTATTCCACAAGCTTGAGGTACTCTAAAAATAGATTTAATGCTTCTTTGAAGTTACCCTGCATAAACTGGAAATGTGCAAAATTGAAAATGACATCTGGATTATTTTGAGTTTTTTCATATGCTCTGCGGTAATATTTCTCCGCATCTTCTATGTTTCCGCATCTTTCCGCTGATATAGCCAGATTTGAAAATTGATGAGGTGGAATCTTATCTTCTAACTCTTTCAATACATCGTATACAATCTTATACTCTTTCAAGCTGAACATACAATCTATAAATTCTTCCAGAGTTGGATTCCAAGTAAAGAGATCTTTAGAGATATTTTTCAGTTCTATGAAAGCATCCTTTGCCTCTGAGTATCTTTCAAGCTTAAAAAGCACACGAGCTCTACTTAGCCAATACATTCTCTTGAGTTGCTCAGGCGAAATTGGTATTATCCCTACCAAGAACCCTTTTCCTTTAGCTTTGTCGATTTCTTCAAGGGATTTCTCGTATTCACCCTTCACATAATAGTATTCTGCTTTTTTGAGGTTTATCATTCCTTCGTCGGGTCTTATCTTTTCGGATTCGATCATAGCTTCAAAGAATCCTTCCCAATTTCCTCTCGCTTTTTCAATATCTGCTTTTGTTATAAGGATATCAAACATCCAGTGAATAGATGTCCTGGGAACAAGCTCATATGCTTCTTGTATTTTTTTTGCGGCTTCCTCAAGTCTTTGTAATCGAAACAGAGAAACAGCAATATACCTTTTCACCCAGAAAGATGGATTCTCCTCTTCCTCCTTGAGAAGAAGTTTCAAATTTCTGGTCAATTTTTCCCCAAGCTTAGACCTATCTTCATAACCTCTATGAATTATCTTCAAAGTTGTATAAACTTCCCTAATTTTAAGCCTTGAGAGAGAGAATATAACTTGTTCATGGATTCTCCCTTCAAATTTTAAATCTTGATGGTTCGGGAAAAGGCGAATTTGGAACCAATACCATGAAGTTTCATCTCCTTCAGATATTTTGCTCTCTATAATGAAATAATAGGCCTCATCGCGAGATTTGGGAAGATTTTTCTTAAGCTCTATTATCCTTTTGATATTCTCTTCATCAATGTAATCGTCTGCATCGAGCCACATAATCCAGTCGCCAGTTGCATACTTTAAGGATTCATTCCTTGCTGCTGAGAAATCATCACACCACTGGAAATGGTAAACTTTCGCTCCGAACTCCTTGGCTATCTCTGGAGTTCTATCAGAACTTCCGGTATCCACAACTATTATTTCATCAGCAAATTTTTTTGCACACTCAAGAACCGTCCCTATATTTTTTTCCTCATCTTTAGCTATCATGCAAAGAGAGATTGTGGGCATAGTTTTATCCTCCCTATTTTTGAGAAGCTAATTTTATTGGATTCTCTGATACAGATTCTGCACTCGTTTCTTTTTTAATTTCAGTTCCCTTTTCTATTGAAATTTCAACATCTAAAAGATCCTCGGGGGCATTAAGGATCAATTGCTTCCCCTTTTTCGTTTTGGCATTCAAAACTATGGGGGTTACCAAATTGCAGAAAACCTTGCCTTTTTCAAACCTCAGAATAACTCTCAATACAAGATCAGATATATCTTGAAAATCTATATCCTTTATATCATCAGGAGAGACTAAAATCGAATACTCTGGGACTATATAGGAAGGATCAGCAACAAAAAAAGCCAAATTATTAGAATCATAAGAATGCATAATTTCAAGCGGGAAAGGGAATCCAGAATCCAGAACTTTCATAAAAAAGAATCTTTTCTTATCCTCAAACCCTAAAAGCCCACCTGGGAACTCAAATATCTCTGCCTCATCGATTGTAATGTTTCCGATTAATTTAGATTCAAAAACCATACTACTTATACTTTTCGGAATGAATCAAAATAAGTTTAGCATAGGGTTAACTTTTGGCTTTTCAATTTTCTTTCTCGCTTTACTTTTGCAAAGCTGCGGTAAAGAAGAAGAAAAATCTGAATTTCTTTGGGGGACTGCTATATCTGGTTTTCAATCAGATATGGGACCGGAGGTTCCTCCGGATGTCAATTCTGATTGGTGGGTTTGGATGCATGATGAGAAAAATAGAAAAGAGAAACTTGCTGGTAAAGATATGCCGGAAGATGGGCCAGCCTTCTGGAAACACTATAAAGAAGATCTGAAGATGGCAAAGGAAATAGGAACAAACGTTTTCAGGTACAGTATTGAGTGGTCTCGTATATTCCCGACATCAACAAGAGATATTGAGGTAAAAGTCAAACTTTCAGATAAAGGATATCCGATCGACATAGTTGTAGACCAAGATGCAGTGATGAAACTTTTCCAAAGAGCAAACAGGGAATCTTTGGAGAAATACAGAGAAATTCTATCTTATGCAAAATCAATAGGTCTGAAGATTTTCCTTACTCTTAATCACTTCACACTTCCGATTTGGATTCATGACCCGCTAAGCTGTAGAGATTGGTTTGAAGAAAATAGTTCAAGGGGCAGAATAAATATAAATTCTGCTGATATATGCTACGGTAAACCAGCTGGATGGCTTTCAAATGAAAGTATAATTGAGTTTGCGAAGTTTTCTGCTTTTTCAGCTTGGTATTTTCAAGATCTTGTGGATTGGTGGGGAGCAATAAATGAACCCGTGGTGGTAGCACAGCTTGGCTATCTTTTGGGGAGAGCTCCATCCCTGGTAGGGTTTGGCTCCTTTCCGCCAGCATGGATTTCTCCAGATGCTTTCATTAAAGTCCTTGATAACCTAATCCTCGCTTCCGCAATATCTTACAATGTAATTCATACCTTTGATCAGAAGGACTCAGACGGAGACGGTATCCCCGCCAAAGTTTCACTCATATATAATATCACGTACTATGAGCCGTACAGTGACTCTGATAATAAAGCCTCTGAAAGCGCTTGGAATCTCCTTGTTTTTAAGTTCCTCGACGGAGTACTTTTGGGACAAATCTCGGGAAAGAGATATAATGAAATAAAATCAAAAGCAGATATTATTGGTATAAATTATTATAACAGAGTTAAATTAAGATATCTTGAGATATTCCCAGAAATAGATTTGAGCTTTTTTCCTGCAAGTTCTCTGGAGATCTTTCCAGCTGGCATATATTATGTAGTAAAGAGGATTTGGGAAAGATACAAAGGTCTTGGGCTTCCCATACTCATCACAGAAAACGGTGTAGCTGACTCATCCGACGAAATAAGGGCTTGGTTCATTGAGGAACATGCAAATTATGTAAAAAAACTTATCTCAGAAGGCATACCAGTCATAGGGTATTTCTATTGGTCGCTAATTGATAATCTTGAGTGGAATGCAGGATACTCTCAAAAATTTGGATTGATAGAAGTAGATTTCAATTCCCCAAACCGTACAAGAAAGTTACGCCAAAGTGCACAGAAATTTTCGGAAATAATTAAAAAAGGTAAGTTGTAAAGTTAAAAACGACCATCATAGTTTATTCACCAAAGCCAACATTAACTTCAGAAGATAGCATTCCCAAAATTTCAATATCTGATCTATATGTAGCCAATTTCTGAGCTTCCTTTATATCAACCCATCTTACTTCAATTACTTCATCTGGGGTTTTTATTTTTCCCTCTTCTATAGGTTTCATAAGATACCAAAACACAGTTTTTTTCACACTTTCCCCTACTTTATCTCTGAAAAAGTAAGTACAAGATTTAAGCTCCTTTATTAAGCAAGGTTTTATACCTGTTTCCTCTTCAACCTCCCGCAATGCTGCCTCTTCTTTGCTCTCTCCTTTTTCTATGTGTCCTTTTGGAAATGTCCAGACTTCCTTTCCGGCTAAGGATCTAACCTTTATCATAAGTACTTTCCCATCCTTGACCAAAATTCCCCCAGCTGAAAATTCTCTCTTCATACTAAAACTATAATGCTTCTCCTATTCCATCACGTTTTTTATCAAACATTCATATACCTGAAAAACAGAAATTTTGTAGATACCTAAAAGACAGAAGTCTTATAAACTTTTGTTAAAATCGCAAAATACTCATCAAAATTATAAAAAATAAGAAGAAGGAGGGTTCAGGATAATGAGCAGTAATCAGGTCAGGAAAACACTAAAAGAATTAGGATTACCTCTTCTTCCTACTACATCTGTGGGAAGTTTACCTAAGCCCGAATATATAAAGGAGGCAAGGAGAAACAAGCTGTCAAGTAGGGAGTTAAGGAAACTTGAAGATAAAGCAACAGCTGAATGGATTGCTTTTCAAGAAGAAGCAGGAATAGATGTCATAGTTGATGGAGAAATATACAGAGGGGATATGGTTACCTTTTTTGCAGAGAATCTGGATGGATTCAAAATGAGCGGACTTGTTCGCTCCTATGGGAACAGATACTACATAAAGCCAAGAATAGTTGGGAAGATCAAATGGAAAAAACCTATAACGGTAGATAGATGGGAATTTGCCCAAAGCCTAACTAAAAAACCAGTCAAAGGTATGCTTACAGGTCCATATACTATGATGGACTGGTCATTTGATGAGCATTATAGGAGTAGAGAAAAGACATGCATAGCATTTGCGAAGGAGCTGAGAAAAGAAGTTATTGCTTTAGCGGAAGCTGGAGCCAAGATAATTCAGATAGATGAACCTGCAATATCAACTCGGCCGGCTGAATTTGGAATAGCCAAAGAGGCCTTAGAAATTATGACAGATGGACTCAAAGGAGTATACTTCATAACTCACATATGCTACGGCGCATTCGAATTTGTATACCCACAAATTCTGAAGCTACCAATTCACAACATAGATCTTGAAATGTCAAACTCCGAGCTAGACCTTGTCGAACTATTCAAAAAATACCCGTTCACAAAAGATATATCATTCGGAGTTGTTGATTCCCACTCGCATATAATCGAAGATGTTGAAAAAATAAAAGCAAGAATAAAAAAAGCGTTGGAGGTTCTGAAACCTGAACAAATATGGGTCGACCCCGATTGCGGACTTAAAACAAGAACAGAAGAAGAAGCAAAAGGGAAACTTATAAATATGGTAAAAGCTACAAAAGAGATAAGAGAAGAACTGCTCAAGAGCTCTTCGCCCTCAGAAATGATGAGAATAGAAAAAAGAACATAATCCAAGCTACCCCCTGATGCAAAACTCCTAAGATCAGGGGAATATCACCTCGCGAATTTATAAGAGTGAAGACACCCAATGTAAACTGTAAAACCCAAATAGAAATAAGAATAGCTCCCCACCGTTTATCAAATTTCAAAACTATAACAAAAATAATCAATAAAACAAACGGTAAATATCTGTGAAAGAAGTTCGAAAAAACAGGATTATCTAATGGATTGATAAAAAGTCCCTCAGGTATAATTTTTCCATTGAAATCTGGCCATGTTGGAGCTATGAGGGCTGCTTTTTGTCCAGCCACCAGCGTCCCCAAAAATACTTGAAGCAGAAAAACAAAAAGTCCGATAGCTAAAACTGTTCTTAATCTTGCACCAGTTGTATTAGAACTTAAATTATTTATAATCTTACGTAATTTTCTATTATCTGTAATTGTTTTATATAAATCATTATCAGTTTTATGTATACCCCATAAAGTATAAGCAAAGATAAACAAGGCAAATAGGTTATGAAAAGCAAGGAAAATTGGTGACACAAAAGGTCTGGGTTCCACTACACCAGTTCTGACCATAAGCCACCCTACAGTTCCCTGAGCGAAAATAAGTAAAGTCAGCACTCCCCAATATAATTTCCAGAATCTTCTACCTTTCGAAACTAGTAAGTACAAAAACACCCCAATAATGTATATCCCCAGAAATCTTCCCAGTAGCCTGTGAAAATATTCTATAAGGTATATCTTTTTGAAATTTTCCAGTGTAATTCCTTTATGTATAAGCTCATATTGAGCTATTTTCTTGTAACTTTCAAATTCTTTCTCCCACTGACTTTGAGAAAGTGGAGGTAAAATTCCAGTTATCAGTTTCCACTCTGTAATGGCAAGTCCAGCCTTTGAAAGACGAACTACTCCTCCAACTAGAACCATAGTAAATATCGAAATAGCTGCCACAGAGATAAGTATCTTTATAACACGCTCCATATGACAGAGAAAAGCAGAGCTTCTGAATAAGTTAGTGTTAAGAGTTTATGAGGAAGCAAAATTCCGACTTACTTTTCTATATTTCTATATTTCAGATCACCTTTCTTTTCCTTCTTATAAACGATGGTATATCATAAAAATCTTTACTACTTTCCCCGATTTCAGAGATAGAATCAGCTCTGCGAGCGGTTCCCTCTTGCTGGAGAATGGATATCTTCTCACTTAACCCTGTAGCTATAACAGTAACCTTAACTTTATCTCCGAGATTCTCATCTATTGACACGCCAAAAATTATATTTGCTTCCTCTGCAACCTTTTCTCTTATAGCCTCTGCTGCCTCTTTCGCTTCAAACAGTGATAATTCTTCATTACCAGCAATGCACAAAAGAACGTTAGAAGCTCCGTCTATTTTTATGTCCCCATCAAGTAATGGATTTTCTATTGCCATTCGAGCTGCTTTGACTGCTCTACCCTCCTTTGTTGATTCATCACTTTCTCCCATACCAATTAGAGCATATCCCTTATTCTGCATTACAGCTTTAACATCGGCAAAATCTATGTTTATGAGTGCAGGAACTGTGATAAGTTCGGTTATTGACTTGACAGCTCTAACCAGAACATTATCTATAAGCTTAAAACTTTCTCTTACCGATGCATTTTTGCCGCAGATTTCAAACAATTTATCGTTAGATATGATTATAAGGGTATCAACATAATTTTTCAGTAATTCGAGTCCGTGTATGGCATTTTCCATCCTACGCCTTCCTTCAAAAAAGAATGGTTTTGTAACCACGGCAACAGTTAGTGCGCCAATTTCTTCCTTTGCAATCTGCGCAACCACTGGGATAGCACCTGTACCAGTGCCTCCACCCATACCTGCTGCTAAAAAGACCATATCTGAACCAGCAAGGATCTCCTTTATTTTGTCAGCATCTTCCTCTGCAGATTTCCTTCCTATCTCTGGATTTCCACCAGCCCCAAGTCCCCTGGTGAGTTTACTTCCTATCTGAAGTCTGATATGAGCTTTGTTCAATGAAAGAACCTGTGCATCTGTGTTTATGGACACAAGTTCTGCACCTTCTATTCCGACCTCACTTAGTGAATTTACAATATTTCCCCCTGCGCCACCTACTCCCACAACCTTTATCACCGGTCTGAATTCATTAAAACTATCCATATCAGATACCTCCTATGAAAACAAAAATGCGAACCATTGCTTTACCTTTTCACGAAAACGAGAGAAAAATCCCTTCCCAGATGAATATGGAGTTGATTCGTAAACAGGAGCATTCTTATTTGCGTAGATAACTAGACCAACAGCAGTTGAAAAGATTGGGTTTTCGACTTCTGTCATACCAGAAATATCATGCGGGTAACCAATCCTTACTGGAATTCCCAATATCTTTTCTGCTATATCTTCAATAAATGGTAAGGAAGAAGTTCCACCTGTCAGTACCGCGTTTCTTATGAATTTTGGGAACGGACTTGAATCCAGCCCAACCTTAACTCTGTCGAAAATTTCTTCAAGCCTCAATTGAATAACCTCTGCTAGCTCCTTTCTTGATATATCAACAAGCTGACTTGGGCCAGCCCTCTTTATTCCCTGAATTATCTCTCTTTCTGTAACTCTATTTGCATTCGCTACGCCGTATTTTTTCTTCACATCCTCAGCGGTAGCTCGAGATATTCCAAATCTCAAAGCTATATCACTGGTAATATGGTTTCCCCCCAGATCGACCTCAACTGTATGAACAAGACTGTTGTTATAGAAAACTGCTACATCTGTTGTTCCTCCGCCTATGTCAATAAGTACTGTTCCTATTTCCATTTCTTCTGGATATAATACTGCTTCTGCGGATGCAATAGACTGCAGTACTATATTTCTAACATTCAATCCTACCCTTTCACAAGCTCTTATCAGATTTTTTATGGCATGGAGATTTCCTGTTATGATATATATATTTGCTTTGAGTCTTCTTCCATACATGCCCACGGGTTTGAGGATATGTCTCTGATCATCTACTACAAATTCCTGAGGAATTATATGGATTATCTGTTTATCTGGTGAGATGTTATTTATTTTGGCGCTATCTATAACTCTTTTTACATCGCGCTCTGTTATAACACCTGTTGGTGTAGTAACTATTCCTTCAGAGCTAAATCCACTTATATGTTCACCAGCGATACCAATTATCACATCTTCAAGTTTAGTATCTATCATCTGCTCAGCCTCAGAAATAGATTTTTCTATAGTTTGAGATAGCCGTTCTATATCATATACCATCCCTTTTTTCATACCTTGTGATGGAGCTAACCCCATTCCAACTATTGAAAGCCCTGAATCTGTTCTCTCTGCGACGACTGTGCAAACTTTTGTCGTACCTATATCAAGCCCTACGATGTACCCTTTCTCACTTCCGCCTTTCATAAAATTTTACCTCCTTCCAAAAGATGTATACATAGAATTATTTTACAAAAATTTTTCCATCTCCGCGCATATCAATTTCGCTGATCGATCTGTCAGAAAGTTCATCTAGGAATTTTACAAATCTATGAAAAGCGTTCTCAAAATTATCCCTTGGGAAAACCGCTTTATATCCATCCCTCAGATAAACTTCTAAGGAGAAATCAAGACACACAATCTGATCGGGATTGATCTTCTCAGCTAAAGTTTTAATCTGACTGATAATATCCTTAATATTACAACGCGATGATTCAATCTTTATAAAAGGCAAGTAATTGAGCTTGAGCTCATAAATTTTTGAAATCGATATTGGTTCTGAAAGTTTATCTCCATTGTCTGAAACCAGAAAAACATAACCATTTTCAGCTAAAAAACCAATTGGTTTAACCGCTTCAAATTCTATAAGTACAAGATCTGGGAAGCGAAAATCGACATGGCATAGGACTGTCCATATACTTTTCTGACATGCGGAATGTAAAAGAGAAAAAAATCCGAGCATATCAACAAAACTAAATCTACCGGTCAAATTAATTCCGGTATCCTCAAGCTGAATTCTTGAAAAAATATCCTTTTTTACAATTTCTGAGATTCGCAAAGATGCTCCTTCAATTCGTATTCTAAATATATCAAATTTTACAAAAAGCGGAACAGATGCAAATAACAAAAAAAACAAGAGAGAAAAAAAAGGTACAAAGAGCATTTCTTTATACGTACAAGAAAAGAAACGAGGGAAATTCATATCATAATTTTACAAATCAGAAAGTAATTGTGCAATGCTTTTATAGATGAGATTTAGCATGTAATAGTCAGCATCTCAGATCTGCTCTTAATTGTAGCAGGCTAAATTTTCTCGGTCTTTAATCTTTATAAGATTTGAATTTTCAGGCTCACTGTATAAATGTTGGAACCTTTAGAGCGTCGATAACTGGAATTATTGTCTTTTGTCCATCCGCACCTATTTCTTCAACAATAGCAAACATACCTCGCATACTTACTACTTCCTCATCAAAACTCTTCATAACCACATCTTTTATTTCCAAGACATCAGTAGCTACAAGACCGACTTCAGCATATTTCCCTTCACCCTCCAGAATCAATATGAAAAATTTTTGATTCATAAGCTCATCTATAGATGTACTGCCTTTGCCAAGAATCTCATCAATGGTAACAAGCGGGAACTCTCTTCCACCCATCACTGCAACTGGTCTACCCTGCATTGTCTTCAGTACTATTCTGTCATCTTCAGGATAATAAACTTCTGTTCTTTGCACAGAAGATAACAAAATTGCATACCTTTTCCCTCTCCAATCAAGTATAACCGCTTCGACAACTATCTTAGCAACTGGAATTTTCACAACAAAAGAAGTTCCTTCCCCAACTTCAGAGTGAATCTCTATTTTTCCTTTTATGCTGTGAATTTCTTTCTGAACCTCATCAAGTCCTGCTCCTCTTCCAGCACTCTTATCTGTTGAGTCCTTAGTTGAAAATCCAGGCAAGAATAGTAATTTGAAGACTTTCTCTTTTATCCAATTTCCATCTGCCCCTTTAAAGCTGGCCTCAGAAGTACCTAATCCATATGAGAAAGCTAATTCCGGAAATCTTTTACTCCATTCCAGATACTTCTCCACAACAACTTTAGGATCAATCCCTTTTCCATCATCTCGTATCTCTATAGTTATATATCCGCTTTTTTTTTCAGCACTTATTGTAATTTGTCCTTTTGGTGGTTTCCCCTTTTTAACTCTTTCTTCTGGATACTCTATACCGTGTGCTACGGCGTTTCTGGCTATGTGCAAAAGCACATTTCTTATTTTTCTCGCTATTTCCGAATCTATTTCTATATTTCCCCAACTTTGTTTAACTTCTACAAGTTTTCCAAGCTGTGCAGCTGTGACTTCAACATCTCTGACAACACCCCTGAGTATATCTGAAATTGGGAGCATCCGCATCTCTAAGACGATATCCTGAAGCTCTCTCATTCTTCTTTCAAGATCAGCAACACTATCGCGTAGCCTCTGTTCGACTTCCAGATTCTTTGATTCCTCAACAATGCTAGAAAGCGATGAGCGTATAATATTCTTTGAAATCACCATATCACTGATTATACTCATTATCTTCTCCACATCTTCTATATCGACTCTCAAAGATGTCTTCTGCTGTGAAATTGTTGATCGAACTTTTCTAGGCATCCATAGCACATAAGATTTTGCTATTTTCTCAAGCTTAGATATATCTACTCCATCTTTTGACGGGACAACAATAAAGTTGAAGATCATCTGATCTCCTTCTACTTTGGTGACAACAGAAATTATCTCAAAATTTTCAGCTCTTATTTTTTCCATAATTTTTCTTGCCTCTTCATCAAAATCCGCTTCCATAGATAATTTTATAAAAGAGCAAAAAACAGCTTTGCCCTGGTCTATGCTTTTTTTCAGAGCGCTAAGCTCTGAGTCCGATAATTCTTCTATAAGAGCGATACCATTCTCATCTGTAATAAGGTTCTTCAACTGAGATCTAATATCTTCCTTTTCTTTCTTTTTATCTTGTGGACGCGTCTCCTCTTTTTGCGCGCGTAAGACTTTAACTTTGGAAGCTTGAAACTGATCAACTTTTATCTCAATAAAGGTATCTGATTCTGCATCCATAGCCTCAAGCTGTCCCAGAGCATCCTCCACTACAGAAATGATCGCTATAACTTCAGCTATGACGTCCTCAGTAATTGCACTCTCTCCATCTCTTATTTTGACAAACCTGTCTTCAAGGCTGTGAAACACATCTCCAATCTTCATGTAGCCAACACTGTAAGAATTACCTTTTAGAGTATGAAACTTTCTCACTATATCGTTTATTATCTCTGGGGGGACATCATCTACGTTATTCTTTATTGCCTCAAATTGTTCTATCAGAGACCTTAAGATTTCTTCTGCTTCATCAAAGTATGCCTTCAATAGCTCATTCATACATCCGCCTTGCTGGGAAACTATTTATTATAAAGCTCTTATCTAAAATTTAATCTCGGAAAAGCCTCAGGAATAAATTATCTCAAAATAAGAATCTTTATGAATAATACATAAGATAAACAATAGAATGGGTAATACCGCTGAAACTAAAAATGGCAGAATACTCGCTTGTGACGGCATAGACAAAACAGGAATAGAAATCCTCAGAGAACATTTTGATGTAGATGAGAAAAATAAATTGTCTGAAAGTGAACTTATCCAAATGCTATCATCTGGAGAATATGTGGCTCTCCTGGTAAGATCCGCAACAAAGGTAAACAGAAACGTGATAGAAAAAAGTGTAGGGCTCAAAGCTATAGGAAGAGCAGGTATAGGAGTCGATAATATTGACGTGAAATCAGCAACTGAAAGGGGAATAGTCGTGATGAACACCTTAGGAGCTGCTAATACCACAGCTGAACACACAGTAGCCCTAATCTTCTCAGTCGCAAGAAGAATAGCCCAATCCCACCTGTCGGTGAAACAGGGAAAATGGGAAAAAAGTAAATTTATTGGCAAAGAGCTCGCGGGGAAAACCATAGGAATAATAGGTCTTGGAAATATAGGCAAAAAGGTGGCAGAAATAACAAAATCAATAGGAATGAATGTAATATTCTTTGATCCCTATGTAGAAGACCAGAGATTCAAAAGAGTATCATTTGAAGAGCTATTGCAAAACTCTGACATAATAACAATTCATGTCCCCCTCAACGAAAAAACCAAAAACATGATAGGGGATGAAGAATTCAAAAAAATGAAAGATGGGGTAATAATTATAAATTGCGCAAGAGGTGGGATAATAGACGAAAATGCACTTGCAAAGTACATCGAACAAGGTAAAGTCTGGGGAGCTGGAATAGATACTTTCGCAGAAGAACCACCACCACAATCAAACCCACTTCTTCAACTTGAGAATGTAACCCTAACTCCCCACATTGGTGCTTCAACAGTTGAGGGGCAAAAAAACGCGTCAATCGAGATAGCAAAAAAAATTCTAAAATTCCTAAAGTACGGAGTGATAGAAGATGCTGTAAACTTTGTCCCAGTCCCAGAAGATAAAAAAGCTGTGTTAGACCTTGCGGATAAGCTGGGATCCTTTCTAGTACAGGCATATCAGTATCCTATCAGGCAAGTAAAAATTGCCGCTTCTATGGAAAACATACCGTACGCTAAATACGGCGGATTATTTGGAATATCAAAATTCATAGTCGGCGAAGATTTTGTCTCACCGCTTAATGCGGAAAGCACCCTGAAATCAAGGGGAGTAGACATAAGTGAAAAAGTTCTCGGAAGTGATGAGCTCCCTAACAAAATTTCTGTTGAAATCAAAACTTCAGACGGGATATTCTCAATAAGCGGAATGGTTATAGGGAAAACATCAAGAATAATAGAAATAAATGGACTCCCCCTTGAAGCCCCAACAGAAGGGAACTTTATCTTCTCCCAAAATGAAGATAAACCTGGAGTAGTCGGGAAAATAGGGACATTTCTGGGAGAAAATGGAATAAACATAGCTTCCATACACCTTGGAAGAGACAAACCAGGTGGAAAAGCAATCTCTCTGATAAATGTAGATGAAATACCGCCTCAAAGGGTATTGGAAGGGTTAAGAAAAATCCCCCATGTTTTGAGAGTCGTCTTTGTGAAACTGTAAAGCGTGAGAGTAAAATTGTAGCCAAATATTCGAAAGCTGAAATGAATGAAGAAAGTAAACTGAAAATAGCACTTTCAAAGGGAAAAATCCTTGAAGAAGAACTCCAACTTCTCCTCAAATGCAAAATAAACGTTAAATTCTCCGAAAGAGAACTTAAGTCAGATTACGGAAATCTTTCATTCTGGCTCTTGAAACCGCAAGACGTGCCGATATGGGTTGAAAGTGGCGTAGTTGATCTTGGAATAGTCGGACTAGATATTCTAAGAGAAAACGCCTACGATGTGTTAGAACTTATGGATCTGGGGATTGGGAAGTGCAGACTATCTTTAGCCTGCAAAAAAGAATTGAAAGATAAAATAGAAAAATTGAAGGAACAGAAAGTTATAATAGCTACTAAATTCCCCAATCTGACCAGCAGATTTGTCAAAGACATTTTTCCAGAATTTGAAATAATTCATCTTCATGGATCCGTTGAACTTGCACCAATAGCTGGATTATCATTTATCATCTCAGATCTTGTTTCAACTGGTAAGACCCTCAAAGAAAACGGACTTGTGGAATTTAAGGTCTTAGAAAAGTTCTCGGCTTATCTGATATGTAACAGGAATTCATTCATAACAAAGTATACCAGTATAGAAAACCTAATTTTGACTTTTTCAAAAGCAATTGGTATATCAATAAACTTTCTCTGATGCGGTGCATATTCTTAGACAGAGATGGGACAATAAACGT
Organism: uncultured bacterium; assembly: GCA_938036315.1. Lineage (GTDB taxonomy): Bacteria > Calescibacteriota > Calescibacteriia > Calescibacteriales > Calescibacteriaceae > CALHPK01. Next base: position 99,122 of record CALHPK010000003.1, read on the forward strand.
TGACAGGGGCTACTCAAATAAAATTGAAGACCTTGAAATATTAGGTTATCCTGAAATTATACATAAGCTGTACGATGTCAAAAAACTCGGCTTTTACATTATAGTAATAACAAATCAAGCAGGGGCAGAACTTGGATACTTCAGCGAAGAAGATATAATAAAATTCAATGAAGAACTTAACAGAAATCTAAACTATCTTATAGATAAAATATATTACTGCCCACACTACTCAGGTTGCGAATGTAGAAAACCAAATACAGGGCTCATAAAGAAGGCTCAAGAAGATTTTGACATAGATCTTGAACTCTCCTGGGTTATAGGAGATAAAGCAGCAGACATAAATTTGGGGAAAAAAATAGGAGCTAAAACCATCTTGGTTCTAACAGGCCACGGGCTAAAAGAAGCTGCATCAGCGGACCCAGATTTTGTAGCCAAAGATATAAACCAAGCATTAAGCTTGATATACCAGATAGCTCGCAAAGAAATCTACCCTATACAGGGATATGCAGAGAATAGAAAACTACTCGGACTGACAGATAGCAAAATTTCCAGAAGCTTCTCCCGGCAGTACAATCAAATATGGATTATGGGTAAAAAGGAAGATTTCAAAATTACTACAGAACTACCGGTTGACTTCATAGCAAAAGCCCAAAACTTATAAAATAGGACAAACAGAAAAACTTCACCTTCTCAATCAGGATCGCAAATTCCATTAGAACAAGTTTGATATATTCTACCTTCTTCGTAAAATCTCTTTTGCATCTCAAGAATTTGCGGAACAAGCCGAGGTACCTCATGTGGAGCTGTGTAAGCACCTTCATCCTTCAGCAATGGCCACCCCTTTCTAACAACTAAAGATAAGGGATCTGGCTCTCCAAGAAACTGCAAAGATACATTCATATACTGGTACTTTGGAACAGTGGGAATCTTCGGATCAACTTGAAGATAACCTGACTCCATTTTCTCAACATCGGGATCAATTTCAGGAATTCCTACTTCAGATTGCACAAGCTTCTTGATCCCAGCAATTCCGGCAGTTCTCACATATGCACGAGTTGCAAAGTTCGCCACCTGCTCATCATATAAAGCTTCCCTATACAGAATCTGCTTAGGAGATATCTCGTATATATTGCTACCTCTGATAATATACGGAGCTAATGTTATCGGATCGACAATATCAAAAACAGATTGCCCAACTGCAATAACCTTTTTTATCTCAATCTCCCATTCATCACCTTGGGGAAGCAAAAACCCCCGAAGGAAATCCCAACTTCTGTTTCTCTCAAGCAAAGATGTCCAAATTCCAGCGCCAACATCAAGTACACCCCTTTTTATCTCATCTGTCAAAGCCATAAATATTCCACCCTGAATCGCTCCATTAGATATTCCGTAGTAAACTACATCTTCTGTATCGACCTGCGGAAGTTCACTTATGTATTGTCTTATCAAATCCCAAAAATTATTCTGTTTCACAAGTAATGCAAGGGTGAGGAAATTTGCGTGTCCTTGCTTCAAGTTAAAAGCCAAATATTGAATAATACCCAGGGGATAATCACTCTTTGAAGATGCCTTTCCAAAAACCTCCCCCCGAGCAATCTCATCTATACCAACCCAGTTTGTTGCTATTATTGGTCTGCATAGATAATCAGCTAAATACAAAAGATGATGTGAATCAAGCTCTTTGTAACTTCCAAACAAACCATGCCCGAAAATCAGAATACCAACCTTTTTGTTTTCATTCTTTTTTGATTCAACACACTTTGGTATGTTAAGGAAAAATTCATACGGTTTCTCTTCCGAAGTTCTGTAATCTCTCACATAAAAGGTACCTTCTACAGAGTATTTGATGAAATTTCGATACTCGTCCAGAAGATAAGATTTATCTTTATAAGGATATGGTTCGCTTACTTTCTTTATTTCGAATTTTACAAGTCCTTTGTATTGATATACCATCTTTTTTATCTGTATAAGGTGTTCTTTTAAAATCTTATCCTCTGATGCGGTTGGGAAATCCCACGCTACAACTACTTCGCTTTTGCGTATTCCTTGCTTCTCAAGAAAATCCAATATTTCTAAAAGGTGTTTTTTCCATAGCATCGGGGATTCTGAAGTTCCCTGGAATTTCACATCTTTCCCATCAAGGATAGCTTTGAAAAGCAGCGGAGAGTCCAAATCGGATTCATCAGCGGTCCTGACTCCCTTTTTAATAACTACAACATACCTTGATGAAGTTTTCATCCTCTTTACGGGCCTGATATAGAGAATTTGGAATGGTGGGTTCGCTCTAGCGTCTGGCTCGACAAAAATAGGAACTCTCTCCCCACTTTCCCATTCAATAAGCTGAACAGGAGAATCAACTTTTACTGAGTCCGAGATTGAGGGAAGCCCCTTTCTGGAAAACCCCTTTGGATTCCAGAACATAATCTGGTTCGCAGGAGAAAATCCGTCAAATGAATTGACAAAATCGAGATTAACTTCTGGATAATCCGGTGATTTTTTGAAAAGTTCTCGGGAGATCTTCAACTTTTTCTCACTCTGTGAATAAAACTGAGTAAACGGATACGGGAAAAAACATTCATCTTTAACAGCATCTGGCTCAGATTCAAAACGAGAAAGCAAATTACAATCCTCATGTGGATATCGTATAATTACTTCTTTTTCTGTTTTCCCACATGCTACAAGAATAAGTACAAGCGCAATCCTCTCAATAAGATTCAAAACTCTAATTCCATTTAATTTCCAATTTTCCATAGCTAATATTTTTACTGATATTTACATTCGCACCAAATAATCCAATTTTCTCTATATTCATCATGTTTATCATACATATTTATCATCTATTATAGAGCAAAATTTTCTATAATATTTTTTTGAGATTGAATCTTCTCCAAGATCTATTTTATAATTTTTACATTACATTATGGATAAGGAAGCATCAATAGAACAACGTAAGATAGAGGGTCAATATAATCACAGGCTCATTGAGGAGGTAGAGGCAAAAAAATTCGCTGAGTGCTTCCGAGCAGATGAAAAATCAGAAAAAAGAAAGTTCTGCATTGCAATACCGCCCCCTAATATAACGGGATCACTCCATATAGGACATGCTTTGAACATGACAATACAAGATATAATAGCAAGATACAAAAGAATGAGAGGATTTGAGGTATTATGGGTTCCGGGGACTGACCATGCTGGAATTGCAACTCAAGTTGTGGTATCACGAGAACTTGAAAAAGAGGGAATAAAAAGAGAACAACTTTCAAAGGAAGAATTTCTAAAATTTGTCGATCGCTGGCGTGAGAAAAGTCAAAACACAATAAGGAAGCAAATGGAAAAACTTATGCTATCTGTTGATTGGTCAGCAGCAAGATTCACTCTCGATGACGGATACAGAAAAACAGTTGCAAAAGCCTTCTGCGAACTCTACAGGAACGGACTAATATATAAAGGGAACTATGTTGTTAACTGGTGTGTTTCCTGCAAAACCGCTCTGTCGGATCTGGAAGTCGAGTTTTCTGAGGAGCTAGGCAAGCTTTACTACATACTGTATCCGTTATCTCCAGACCTATCAAACCCTGAAGGAATAACAGTAGCTACGACACGTCCAGAAACCCTTCTTGGAGATACTGCAGTAGCAGTCCATCCAGATGACCCAAGATACAAAGAATTCACCTATGTATATGTTCCTCTGGCCTGGAGAAAAGTTCCAGTTATACGTGATATAAAGATAGATATGAACTTTGGCACAGGTGCAGTCAAAATCACCCCATTCCATGATTTTGCTGACTTTGAAATAGGCAGAGAGCATAAACTGGATGGGATACAAATAATGGATAAAGATGGTAAGATAACATATGGAGAATACTCCGAATTTGATAGATTCTCTGCAAGAGAAAAGATCATCAGAGATCTTGAAAATCTAAATCTCCTCAAAAAAGTTGAGGATTACAAAATAAGAATAGGAAGATGCTATAGATGTAAAACTATTGTTGAACCATTAGTTTCAACCCAGTGGTTTGTGAAAATAAAGGAATTAGCTGGTCCAGCTGTAGAAGCTGTAAAAAGCAGTAAGGTTCTATTTCTCTCCGAAAGATGGAAAAATTTATATATTTCGTGGATGGAGAACATAAGGGATTGGTGCATATCCCGGCAGATATGGTGGGGACATCAAATCCCAGTTGCAACTTGTCTGGGATGCGGAAAAGAGTTTATAACTTGGGATGGTGAAATAGAAACAAGAAAATGCCCGTATTGTGGTTCTCAGGAATACAGAGAGGAAACAGATGTTCTTGACACGTGGTTTTCATCAGCTCTGTGGCCATTTGCTATTCTTGGGTGGCCAGAAAAAACAGAAAAACTCAAAGCATTTTATCCAACCGACATCTTGGTAACAGGCTTTGACATCATATTCTTCTGGGTTGCACGAATGATAATGATGGGACTGTACTTTATGAATGAAGTCCCCTTCAGAAAAGTTTTTGTACACGGTCTTATAAGGGATGAGAGAGGACAAAAAATGTCAAAAACAAAAGGTAATGTTCTTGATCCTCTTGAACTTATTGAAAAATATGGTGCAGATACTGTCAGATTTACTCTTTCGATGCTAACTTCTCAGATAAAAGATATAAGGCTTTCGGAGAAGACCTTTGAAAGTTTCTACCACTTTATGAATAAAATCTGGAACGCTTCAAAGTTCGTTATATCACATGTATCATGCTACAGAGAAAACTTTCAACCCAAAACCATACCTCAACAATGGATAATAGTGAAAATGCACAATTGCATAAATAAGGTAATCGACTTTTTAGAAGAAGAGAAACTCAGTCAAGCAGCTACAGTAATATACGAATTCTTCTGGAACGATTTTTGTGACTGGTATATCGAAATCTCCAAAACAGAGCTAAAAGATGAAACATTATCCTTATCTGCACAATACACCCTTGGAATGGTTCTGGTAAATTTACTTAAGGTATTACATATATTCTGCCCAGGTATAACCGACTACATATGGGATCTAATAAGAGAAAGGTGGGGACTCTCACCAGAGATAATATCATTTGCCAAATTTCCAGAGAAAGAAGAGCTAAAAGATGAGGAGATTGAAATTTTGACTCTTGGAGAAAAGCTGATATCTATAGTGAAAGAAATAAGAGCTCTGAAAAGTGAACTTGGATTCAGGAACTCTGATATTGTTAAAGCTGAGGTAAGATGCTTTGATGATTATCGATTCCTTTCAGCTATCAGAGACAATATAAGGTGGATGGAAAAACTCGCTGGCGCACATATACACCCTGAGCTTGGAGAAGAAATCTCACCAGAATTTATTCCTTCTTCGACAAAAGGGATAGCAGTTGGCATATCAAAGGAAGGAGCAAAGATAAAAGAAACAACAGAAAAAATCGCAAAGGAACTATCTAAAGCTGAAAAAGAGTTTGAGAGGGTAACCAAGAGATTATCGGATTACAGATTTCTTGAGGAAGCAGATGAGGAGACGATAGATGATCATAAAAGGAGAATAGAAGAGCTTTCGCTAAGGATAGAGTATCTGAAAAAGAGATTGGAAGTGCTTAGAAAGATTGGGGGGTTGTAGGATAAGCCGGCTTCTGTGTTTAAGGGAGCATTACTCTAAGCGACCAACCCGGGGGCCAGAAGGCTTTTGAAACCTTCCCGCTGACAGTCTGCACCCCCTACTTGGTCTTGCTCGGGGCAGGGTTTACCACCTATGGAGTCTCCTCCATAGGGGGAAGGTCTTACCCGTTCCCTTTTCACCCTTACCATGTGCGTGAAAACACACATGGCGGTCTCTTTTCTGTGGCACTCTCCGAGGCTCTCACCCCCCGGCTCCTCCCTCAATAACTTCAGGATTAACCGGTGCCCCACTGCCACAGGAGGCCGGACTTTCCTCACAGACGGGGTTGACATAACTACTTCCCCCCCTCTGCGCGCTCCCTTCCTACAACCCCACCTCCTTAAATTTAATAACAACTTAGTAACATAAATAAAAATACCTCTAAATTTCAGATAATCAATATGTCCCCCTTCCAAAAAAGCACAATCTACATACTTATATCACTGATATGCTTCCAAGTTTCAAGAATTCTCCTTTTCATCCTTTATTTCAAAGGAAAAAATGCAGATCTTTCAGCTTTCTTAAATGGAATAAGATTCGATCTTTCTGTTATATCCGCACTCTGGATAGCTCCACTTTTGATTATAAACTTCCCAGTGGGAAACCCACAGGGAAAATATCTCAAAATATATAAATCAATCTTTTGGATATGCTCACTACTTATGTATCTATCCCTGATACTAATGCTTATACTCCTTGCGGCCGATCTGATATTCTTCGGATATTCCGCAAAACATATCTCAGTTGAAATTCTCTCAATATGGAACGACATAGGTTTTATACTCAACCTCACCGTAACACAGTATATCACCCATCTTATCTTGTTTATAATCATATGCACATTACTTTCTGTGTTATGGATCAGAATCGCAAAGGCTGATCTTAGATTCCCCAAACTTCCATCGCAGATCATAACCTTCTCAATTCTTGCAACAGCCCTAATCTTTGGAATAAGAGGAACTCTCTCAAGCAAACCAATACATATAATTGATGCTTTCACAAAAGGCCAAGATTATGGGAATCTATCTCTAAACGGAGCTTTCACAATCTACAGAACTATATACTCAGCTCGTTCGAGAAAGAATATAAATCTGAAAGCGGATTTCTTTCCAGAGGAAAAAGCAAAAGAGATCTTAGGAATAAAAAACAATAGCAATCCTTTTGAAAAAACAAATCTATGCAGTAGAAAACAAGAAAAATTCAACCTTATCCTCTTTATACTTGAAAGCTGGACTCCAGAATTTATAGACAGCTTATCTGGAAACTCATACGGGGTCACTCTGAACTTTGATAAAATTGCAAATAAAGGAGTTGTCTTTGAAAAATTCTACTCAGCTGGGACCAGAAGTATATTCGGAATTCAAGCAATAACCACTGGGATTCCAGTTCTACCACTTTTACCCCCTATCGGCTTTGGTCTTGAAGGACTGAAATTTAAAGGTATAGGAGAAATTCTCAGAGAACACGGATACAAAACAATCTTTATCCAGAGCTCAAAAAGGAGATCATACAGAATAGATTCGCTAGCAATGGCAAGCGGATTTGAATACTTCTGGGGAATGGAAGATATTAGAAGGGAGGTCGGATTAATCCTCAACTATCCAGAACCGGATGCCCCATTTTTTGGCTGGGACTATGAAACTTTGCTATTTCTTAGGAAAAAAATAAATGAGTTGGGAGAACCATTTGCTTCATTTGTATTCACCGGAACCACCCACCCTGACTTTCCACCCCTTCCCTCCCAATTTGTAAAGTATCCACACCATCCGAAGGAGAAGGAAGGGTATCTCAATACTATATTTTACTCTGATTGGAGTATAGGAGAATTTATGAAATATGCAGAAGGTTCAGATTGGTTTCCCAGAACTTTTTTCATTTTCACATCAGATCATCCTATATATACAGCAGAAAAGGATTTTGAAGCTAAATTCAGAATTCCATTTGTAATATACGCACCAGAAATTTTTCCCCCAAAGAGAATAAAAAATATAGTTGGTTCACACTACGACATCATACCTTTCATACTTGATATCCTCTGCATTAGCACAAAGTACTCATCAATAGGTAAATCTTTATTCGAGAAGTCAGCAGAAGATTTCGTTTTAGTGACAGATGGCGAGATTGCAGGAGCAATTTCTCAATATGGATATATAATACATAACACAGAAAAAAGGTTAACTGTTCGTAAATTTTCAGAAACTGAAGATGAATATTGGGACACACTCGAGAAGAAACTTTTAGCATTAATTCAATTGAGCCTTTCATCGATCTTAAAAAATAGATGGCATAAATAACAAATTAAAATTCCTTAGAAAATACAGTTTTACTATCATTTTTTCTTTCATTTTTTTCTTTCAAAAAATTTCTGAAGTCGCAACTGTGTATCTGGATTTGACCTAGTTAGTGCCAAAAATTCTGCTGCTATGGATTTATGAATATCCAAATCTCTTCCATAAAGAAATCTCATAAGTTCTTTAGCTCTTTTTATAGCATAAGGTGAGCAACCGTGGATCTCCTGAAGTAAATCGCTCACAACTTCGTCAAGTTTTTCTCTGGGGACAACTATATCGACAAGAGAAATCTCCTTTGCAAATTTTGCGTCAAACTCCATTCCTGTCAGAGCCAGGATCTTAACCTTTGGTCCTATTCTCATTTTGAGAAATACTGAAATTACTGCTGGAACGAGTCCTATCTTCACTTCTGGTAATCTAAATCTTGCATTTTCCTCGGCTACAACTATATCAGATGCTGCTAAAAATCCGACTCCACCCCCATACGCCCCTCCTTTAACTTTAGTTATAACTGGGATGTCTGAGTTCCATATAGCTTCGTACATCTTCACAAGATTTAGAGCATCCTGTAAGTTTTCCTCAAAAGGAAGCTTACCTTTTTCGATCATCCATCTTAGGTCTCCACCAGCACAAAAAAATTCTCCCTCACCCTCAATAACAGCAACCCTAAGATCCTTAGAATTTACATTCAAAAATATTTTCGTTACTTCTTCGATAACCTCTTCATCTATCACGTTCCTCTTTGCTGGATTTGAAAGTATAACCCTAAGAACACCAGACTCTTCATATACTCTAACCTTACCCATATGTTTACTTTGATTTTACACCTGATTATTTATTTTTTGCCAAATACGACAATATCTACTTTATCCATCTATATCTATATTTTTAACTTTTTCACATCTCTACGGTTCATTTCTATTTCGAGCTCTCCTGGTATATTTCGCTTGGCATATTTCGTATAATCTCCCTCTCTATCTCTATATTTTTCAAATCGTACAAAAAATCTATCCTGTGAATATGTTTTAATAACTTAAACTCACTACTTAAACTCACTTCCCTCAAGTCCCGGTTTTTCGACTTTTTATCACAACTTAATAACCCAAATCCTATTTTCAGTTCTGTTGAAAACTGATAGAATGAAAACATGCTGTATTTTCTATAAAGAGCGATGCATAATGAAGCATCATAATTAGCATCATAATTAGCATCATAATTAAGCATTTTATCAACAAAGCCTACTACAAGTTTTTCTTGAATTTTGTCTCTTTACACCTTTGTGGCTCATAAATGTTTATACGATCTTCTAAAATAGTGGAAAACTTTCAAGCCAGAAAAATTTTCTAAGATCTACTTAAATCCTACGCTATGCGCAAAATAGATTATTATTTATGATGTACAAAAGCAGATTCAATAACAACTTTAAATTTAATGATATCAGTAATGACGATTGTAGCTGGGAGATTGTAGATAAGATACCATTTAAGGGGGATAATAGAAATTCTCATAGTGCAGAATCATTTTCATTTATATTTATTGATGGCACTCTCTCAGAACCCTATACTGTAAAGTCGGAAAATTTTGTCTTTTCTTTGACAAGGTGCGGAATAGGGGCAGGCTTCGAAAGAGGTAAATCTCGCAGAAAGATCATAAACTTTGTGAATATTCAGGTGAAAGATAACTCAGAAACTAACCTTATCAAATTTATCCTTGACTCCATCTCGAAGGAATTCTCATCAGAAAATCTTGGAGAGGTAATTTACGTAACTGGAGAAGATGAAATACTCATAAAGTTAAGGCAAGAAGAGTTAAAACTAGCTGTTGAATTGGCAACAGAAAAAAATGAAAATAGAGAAACATCTGACGAAAACAAAATCCCAGCTATTGTGCTGGATGGCTCTATTCCAGCGGACAAAAAACTCTATGAATCGTTGATCATGATCTGTGGATTAGTAAAAAATGTTCGATGTTGGTACGGCTACTCAGATGAATACCTAAAAAGGTTCTGCAAAGGGGAGACATCGGATATCCTGAAACTTGAAAAAAATGGAATCACAAAGTTTGCCTTCTTCATAAAAATGTCTAACAACAATCTCACTACAGGAGGGGATATACCAGTAATCAGGGCTGAATTTTCTTTGTGCGAAGATCCGGAAAATTTTGCAAACATCTTTAAACACAAAATACTTAGATGGAGTTCATCAATAGGTGATAGAGCACCGAAGAACTTAACACCTATTAGAGTTCTTGAGAGAATAATAAGAAGTCATGGAGGTAGCGAAGAATTTATACTAAGAAAAATTCAGGTAATTCTCAAAAAATTTGGTATACAACATATATAAAAATTCGTATACACAACCTGAAACACAAAATGTATGCAAATAAGGAGGATAAAAAGATGGAGGGAGGGAAAAAGAAAGGAAAGACTCAGGTCAGGAAAAGAGAGGCAGAAATAGAGAAGAAATCAGAATCAAATTCATCGAATACAGATTCCAAGAAAAAATTGAGATTTCTCGTTACTGGAGCATGTGGGTTCTCTGGCTCACATATGGTTGACTTGCTCCTGAAGGAAGGCTACAATGTCATAGCAACAGATGTTGCAAATATGCCGCGAAGATGGCTAAATCCAGAGGTTGAATTTATACCTTCGGATCTTTCGGATGTGAAGTCTCTTGAGAAGGTAGTCAACTCTGTTGATATTATATTTCATCCTGCCGCAATATTTAACTACTCGGCTCCACTTGATGCGCTTGTAAAAGTTAACGTTGAAGGGACTCGTAATCTTCTCAATGTTGCGGTAAACAATGGAGTCAGGAGGATTGTTTTATGGAGCACTGCTGGTGTTTACTCAAAAATATCTGATGCTATAATAGATGAATCCGGCCCACTTGGTCCCTCAAATAATTATGAATATTCTAAACTAAAGCAAGAAGAACTTGTGCTGGATTACTGTAATGCAAAGAAAATTGAGGCGGTAATCATAAGGCCTGCTCCCATATATGGTCCACGTAGCCTTTATGGTTTTGCAAATATAGTATTTGGAGTCTCAAAGCTCCCATTAGCTATATTACCACGGCTCAGCAACAAAGCGGTTTCTGTCCATGTTGAGGATGTTGTAGGATCTGCTCTATTCCTTGGATTAAGAGAGGATACAAACGGAGAGATATTCAATATAGTTGATGATTCTGACTATTCATTTTCAGAACTTGTTCTTCTTATCAGTAGACTTTTGGGTAAGCCATCAATTGAAATCCCCATTGAAGTTAACGCAAAGTGTATCTCTTTCATTATGGTATATATTGCAAGAGCTGTAAGATTGTTGAAGGATCTTTTTCCATTAATTTTCCAAATTCCCCTGGTTGAATCTCTAAAATATCTTGAAGAAGATACAGCAAGATATATAGCTCACTCTTTTCGTTTTTCCAATAAAAAGCTAAAAAGCTTTGGTTACATTCTGAAATACCCTGATCTGAAAGATGGTCTTCCAGAAACGATAAAATGGTATAAGGAGTATGGCTATTTATAATTAATTTCTACTTATCTTACTATGGAAATAGATGAAGCTAAGAAGTTCAAAGAGATTTTCAGGAATCTTGTAGAGAGCAGGAAGAATTTAGGATATGAAGAAGCCAAATTTTGTCTTGAACTTATAGTAAGCGGTAAAGTTTCAACAGAGCTGATCTCAGCTTTTCTTACTGCCCTACATCTTAAGGGAGAAACAGAGGAGGAAATTGCTGGATTTGCAATGACTATGAGGGAAAAAGCTGTAAAGCCGGACCTCAAGATAAACAAAAATTTGCTTGCTGATACCTGCGGGACAGGAGGAGATGGACTCCATACTTTTAATGCTTCGACCGCTTCCGCAATACTTCTTTCAGCTATGGGCATTCTAGTAGCAAAGCATGGCAACAGGGCTGTTTCATCAAAATCTGGATCCGCAGATATACTTGAGAAGGTGGGAGTAAAGATAGAAATTCCCCCAGACAAAGTTGGTGAAGAACTATCAAGAAAAAATTTTGTATTCCTCTTTGCTCCGCTATATCACCCGGTGATGAAATCAGTAGCACCAATAAGAAAAGAACTTGGTATAAGAACAATTTTTAACCTACTAGGTCCACTTACGAATCCGGCCGAAGTTGGGAATCAGTTAATAGGTACGATATCTCCTGACTTTGCAAGAAAGATAGCTAATGCAGTGAGAATTTTGAGAAATCCTCAAAGAGCTCTGATTGTAGTCGGAGAAGTAAACGGAAAATTTACAGATGAAATATCTCCGTGTGGTAGAACCTTAGCAATTGAGATAAAAGAAGGGAAACTGGACGAATTTTTTATAGATCCAGATGACGTTGGGATCAAAAGGGTTAGCCTTGATGAGATATTGTACAGAGGGGAAGAGGAATTTCTTCTGACTTTGCAGGGGAAATCTCATGAGGCTCTGATTAACTTTGTGTGTCTAAACTCTGCCGGAGTGTTATATCTTATGGGGAAGGCACGTGATATAAAAGAAGGTTTTGAAAAGGCAAAAAGCTTCATCTTAACAGGAAAAGCTTACGATCATCTTAAATCCATCATCACTTTGCATTGAATGACAAACAAGGTAAATTTATCGCAAATTGACTTCAAAGCTATAGCAAAAATACTACTTAGTTCATCTTTATAAATAAATCTATAATTAAATTTGTGGCAAAATGATACACAAGAAATCTGATAAAGCTCTACTCACTTTATGTTTTGTATATTTTTTTATAAATTTTATACTTAATGTCTCCGTTGTTGGACCAACTGACGATGCTGAATATTTTTTAAACAAGAAAAAAGTTGTAGGATTCAATGCATATGGTGGGAAACTTTTCCCACTTTTCAATCATTATGGAGATGAATCAACCGGTGCAATTATAAAAAATTTGTCAGGTATAAAATTGGTTCTACAACCCCTCCCGCCAACTCATATTGTACAAATAGGGAATCTTTCAGTTCCGATAGCAACTTGGCCACATACAAGCTATTTGCCCAATCTTCTCCAGGTACCTTTCTTGTATGTCAGTTATTCGATCTATTCCTTAATTGTGTACAATTTATCAATAAGTATTATTTTTTTATTAATATATTTTTCCCTTTCATCAAAACTCAATTCAAATGGTGGTAGAGTATTTTCATTCTTGCTTTTCTCAACTTCAACAGCTTTTAACTTTATATCCTGCAGCATCCAAGCAGCAGCTCATTATTACTATATATGTTCAATATTTCTATTATTTTCGCTATACTTTGCTTTACTATACATTGAACGTAGAAAATTTAAATATATTTTGCTATCCGCAATCTTTATATCCTTCACTGTACTATCCCACATAAAAACGGGAATGATTTCTCTCATCGCTCTAACATTATCATTAATTTTCACAATTAGAAACTTCAAAATTGCACTTCTGTACTTTATCTTCGCTCTGCTTTCTCTCTTACCATTTTTCGCTTTTTGGTTTTTTTTCTACAAAGTTCACCCTCCATATTTTTCATTGATACACTTCCCCCAAACCTCCTATGATTTCTTCAACATATTGAAAGGTTTCAATTTCAATAGGGTGGTATATGGTTTACATGACCTTGCTGGAGTTTTCGATTTTCTGGGAATTGGTAGAAATCTCTGGTTTGAATACTCTCACAATCCGTCTTACATCTGGTTATTCCCTCTCATTACATTACCTATGTTTATTTTCATAAGAAAATGGAGAAGCATAGCTCTATTTTCTTTAATCTATATATCAATAGAATCTTTGTCTTCAAATCTCTTTGGCTTCCCACGCAGATTCTTCGCATTATTCCCTGTAATTCTTCTTATCTACGGAGAAATTGCATTTTACATCTGGAGAAAAAAATGGCTTTTATCTGCCATTTTAGTATTACTATTTATCTCGCTCCAGATATACAGAACTCACAAAATTTTTAATCATATAAGATCAGGTAACACTGTTGAGATATACCATCCCCATAAATATCAGAAGGAGTTAGCCGAATATCTACAGAACAAAGGCATAAAAAAACCTGTCATTATTTCTGGATTCTTAAATATAGAACTACTAAGCCAAGGTAGAACAAAACCAATAGACTGGAGCTACGCATGGCACTTCTCAAAAGACAGCAAAAATATTTTAGCTTTAATTTTAAAGATGAATAGAGGGAGATATATAATAATTGATTGGAGTCAGAATCTTGCCGATATCAAAAATATTGCGCTTGAACATTCCATCAAAATCAAAGAGGAGAAGTTTTTCCCCGAAGGGAAACCAGTTTTTATCTTAGCTTTTGTAGAAGATACTAATTAGTTAAGTAAATATACTTCGAAGATAAATTTAGGAATTATATTTTTAATGATAGGGAACATAATTTTCTCCAATGTATCCAATTCGTTAAAAAATATTGTTAGACCATCTATTCTTTTTTCTTTTCTCAGCTGAGATGTAGATATCTCAAACTCTTCATAAGTAATGTCAATTATTAATACTTTTATATCCCACCCCTCCAGGATCTTTATGAGATCATATTCTCTATTATTACTATGCTTATAATTGTCTAGAAGTCCAATATAGAATCTCTGGAATCTAAAGTCATCTGACTTAGAAAGCACATATTTCAGAAAGAAATGCTGTTTTGGAACAAGAATGAGAAATCTCTGATCTCTTGGAAACTCCGCAATAGCTCTTTCTAAAGTTCCAGTGTAGTAATTTTTTGTCTTAAATAAGGTTATAGCAAAAACTAAAATGAAATATATTACTGCCTTTTTATTCCTCTTTACTAATCCGTCTACCAAGAACAACAACGGTACTCCACAAGGGAAGTAATAGTGTGCGAAAAGATGCTCCGAGAGCACATAAATCGCAACAAAATTTACAAGAAAGAAGATAAAAAAAATCAAAATCTCCTTTCTTGCTTCTACGTCCTTCATCACCACCATTGCCCAAACAATCAAAGGTAGCATAAATATGGAATACACGGATATGGAAGAGATTGAAAACAAGACAACAAGTAGAGCGGAAGGGATACTCTTTCCAGAAAGTATTTCGAATTTGTAGTGGAGCTCATACTGATTTTTGATACCCTGAATAAAATAATCCAAATTTATCCATGCTGGCAGAAAAGTTATAAATAAAGTAACTGCAGATATTAGAAAGAATAATGATAACTTTCTTCTGTTGCACAATCCAACGAGCACAAGAGCAGAAATAAATGATGGTATCCAGTATTTGAAAGAAATACACAGAGAAGATAGAATAGCAACCAAAATTACATCTTTTGCTCTTTTCCCTTTCAAATGAATAAGAATAAGTAATGTAAATATAAAAATGAATATATCTGCTTTAGCCAGAGATGATATATATATATGCATAGGTAGAAAAGCAATGATAAAAGATATCGTGGGGTAGCGGTATAAATACGGTATAAATATCGAAAGTGCTCCTACTACACACATAAAGACTCTAGTTTCGTACAAGGAAAAACCTAAAATTTTCAATGGAACAAGAAAAAAGGGGAAGATTGAATATTTAAAATTCGGAATTCCACTTGTTATACCTTCTACAATCCCTTGAATTTCTACTTCTTCATCTAATAAAATAGTTCTATAAGCTAAATGAATTCCCAAAATTACTCTTACACAAAAGAGTAATACTAATAATAATAGTATCAGGTGATTCTTTAAATTCCAATATCTAATTATGTTCATTCTGTATAAAGAATTTCTAAAATCCATTTTCAAAATATTCATTTTAACAAAGTATATAACTTTAAAGAAAATAATAAATCTCACTAAAGCCTTGATCTCTCACTTTTTCATTAAACCTCAAAAGACCAATTACTATCCAGTAAGGATCTATGTAGATGCATCAAACACGTGCAACCTAAGGTGTCCAATGTGCCCAACGGGAAGGGGGGAAACTCAAATAGAGAGAGGTAAATATTTTATGACGTTTGATATATTTAAGAAAATTATAGATGAAGTAGGTGAATATCTTTTTGAAGTTGACTTTTACTTTTGGGGCGAACCTCTGTTAAATAGAGATATATTTAATATGATAGAATATGCTCACAAAAGAAATATAAGAACAAGGATAAGTACAAATTTCTCTTTTACCGTTGATTTTGATAGATTAATACAAAGTGGATTAGACGAAATAATCATCTCGTGCGATGGAGCATCTGAGGAAACGTACAAAATCTATAGAGTCGGAGGAAATTTTCAAAAAGTCCTACGGAATATGAAACTTCTGGCTGATAGGAAAAGAGAACTACGAAGCAAAAATCCAGAAATAATATGGCAATTTCTGGTGATGAAACATAACGAACATGAAATAAGTAAGGCTAAAAAAATGGCAAGCGAAATTGGAGTAAAACTCCGACTCCTCCCAATAAGAGCTGGACTCGGGCCAGATATCATAAATGACCATAAAGAAAATAAGTATATTTCGTGGCTTCCAAAGAAAATTACAAGATACAACAAAGACGGATCTAGAAAATTCAGGATAAAAAGCTGTCTGTTCCTATGGCTCCAAACATTCGTAAACGCTGATGGTTCCGTATCACCATGCTGTGGAGCATTTTATAAAAAAGATGATATGGGGAATGTACTAGAAAATGGATTACAGAATGTGTGGAATGGCAGGAAATACCAACTTGCAAGAGCCGTCGTCAAAAATAAATTAATAAATGAAAATATTATATGTTCGGAATGCGTCAGAAGAGGATATTTTATAGATCCATAGGCGTAGCTCACAATCTTATAAGCTCTATTTTTTCAAAACCAAATTGCTCGAACCTTAGTTCCCTTAATTATCCTTGACCACCTGATCCCGAACCAAACGTTCATAGATAAAATCTGCCAAATAGAGATTTCCACGCTTATTGAAATGCCTATCATTCTTGAAACGATATTCATCCGGAGGTTTAGGTACTATACATCTTAATTTTTCTGTACAAAGTTCTTCAATATAATGTATTGATGAAATAAGAATAAGATAAAATTCTGCACCAACTTTTTGCGCTTCCTTAAAACTATCATTAATATATCTTATCTGCAATTCCTTCATATCAATACTCGCTTTTTTAAATAATTCGGAAGAAGATTTTGAACTAATTACAAAATCTTTAATTGAGAGAAAAACAGAAGTAACAAAAAAGTCATAAAGAATATTTTTGCTCTCCTTGAAAATATTCAGTGGGTGAGGAATAAAGGGCAACGGTTCAGAAGATTCATACAAAAAATCATCCACTACATCAAATGGGTCATATTGCCAGAAAATAATTTTTGGCCTAAGTCTGATTCCAAATTTCTGAAGCATTTTAAACTTTTGAACTGTTCCGTAACCGAATACTCCTAAGTTAACTATATTTTTCCTCAATCTCTTTTGCAGAAGCTCTACCCAGCAATCATCTCTTTTTACTCCCGTGCAAAATGTAAAGGAATCTCCGACTGCAATGGCGAAAACATTTTCAAAATCTTTTTCATCATTCAAACCTATCTTCGTCTTCACTCCATCTATTTCGAGTTCATTGAAAAAATATATTTCATCATACTCTGGACTTTTCATATTCAGCATAAAGTTTGGTTTTAAAACATAACCAAGATCCTCGTCACGTACAAGTGCTCCACGATCAGAATAATATTTTTTAAGAAAATTAGTGTTGTAAGATATAAAAATATTAAAAGGATATGGAAGGAGAAGAACTGATGAAGGGAATATTCTAACAAAAAACTCAATAAACAGTAAAAAAAACAATACCCCTGATAAAAAAATTAACATTAATCGCACGGTCAACATCAGTAACAATTTTATATTTACTAAAAGCCTGGCTTAATAACAGCTCTCAAATCTTTTACAAACTTTAATCTCCATAATAAAAACTTGATGGAAATTATCAAAGAATCAGAAATATATTTTAGACCTTTCCTGAAATCCATATGGGTCGAAAGATCATTATATATCGTATCCACTGGAATTTCACAAATCTTGAAACCTAGGCCAGCTGAAAGGAATATAAGCTGTTGATCATAGAGATAATCATCGGACATATCATCTGAAAACTTTACGATACTTTCAATTAATCTTCTTGAGAAACCTCTGAATCCTGAATGAAATTCAGAAATTCTCACTCCAGATAGAAAGCTTTCCAGCTTAGATGTTATCATATTGGCAAAGAATTTAAGGAGTGGCATCCCCCCCAATAGTGCATCTGATTTATAGAACATCCTTGAACCAAGAACAAGATCGCATCCACAATTCAATTTATTTATAATTTGAGGTATAAAGAACGGATTATGCTGTCCATCACCATGGACCATTACTGCAAAGTCAAATCCATTCTCAGTAAAGAATTTAAAGGCAGTTTTCTGACTAGCGCCATATCCTCTGTTACTCCCATGAGATATAATATGTACACCATAACTTTTAGCCAAAGAGGAAGTATCATCAGAACTCCCATCATCTATAACAAGAATAAAAGTCTTGGGCAAAACCCTTCTGATGTTAAATATAACACTTTGTATTGTTTTTCCTGAATTGTAAGAAGGTATAAACACAAGCACATTAGTTTGGTTCCACAAACCCATTTTTAAGACAGCTTGAGCAGATTATATTCTCATCAAATATCTTATGTTTAATTATAAACCTTGCAAACCTAAATTTTTCGTTATTCCACGATTTTAGAAGTCCTCCCTCTTTGAAGATATTACCAAAATCATGCTCCTCCGGATACATTGCGCAACAGCCGAGTAGATTACCGTCCCAATTTATAACACATTGGGTCCAAAGGAAAAGGCAACGTTTAAGCTTAACCACCTTCTTTCCATCAATGTATCTTGAATATTCTTCAGAAGGAAACCAGTCTTCGTATTTTTTTATCTCATCTGTAAGCTCTTTTCCCATATCCACTCTTGTTGGAGTGAGTTTCAACTTAACACCCATATTCCTCGCCATTTTTACCACCTTATCTATCTCATGCTCATTGTGTTTCATTATAACAAATTGCCATATTATCTTTGGATTTCTTCTATTAAGTTTCTTTTTGACTTCTATCAATGTTTTCAAATTATTAATAACCTTTTCAAAATCCGCCCCCACCCTATACTTAGAGTATGTATCAGCTGATGCTCCATCTATTGATGCAATGAGGATATCTAAGCCACTTTCGACTATCTTTCTTGCAATTTCTTCATTAAATATCGTCAAATTTGTGCTAACTTTTGTTTGTATCCGCTTCCCGTTAGCATATCTTATCATATCAAAAATTTCTTTATTTATAAAT
>CALHPK010000004.1 GCA_938036315.1 uncultured bacterium
TCAATTGAAATATTTGGTAAATACTCAAAGGTTATGGATTATGAAGGAAACATAATAAGGGCTGATAAACTGCTTGAATTTGTAAGAGAAATCGTAACTGACTATGCTGTTCGGCAGATTTTACAAAATGGAATTGCTGGAGAACTGTCTCCACTTACAAGATTTTATCTTCTTTGGAGATGGACATATCAGGAAGCAAAAGTTCATTTTGATGATGCAAGAAAACTTGCCCAAAGCACAGGGATTGACATATCAAAAGAGTGGAATAAAGGATTTATAGTAAAAGAGAAAGAGTTCATAAGGGTTTTAGGACCGCATGAGAGGGAGCTTGAAGAACTTGAAAACTCAAACGAACTTATAGATGTTCTGCACAAAGTACTTCTTTTATGGAAAGAAGGAAAGAGAGAGGATATGAAAAAGGTTCTTCAAGAATCTGGTTTTGGTGGCAAAGATGCTTTTTACAGAATAGCACAAGCAATATCTGAAACATTACCTATTGAAAGCAAAGAAAAGAAACTACTTGATGGTTTTCTTGCAGGAAAGGAAAGAATATTAAATGAGATAAAGGAGATAAAGGTACAAGGGAAATTATTTTAACAGGAGGTAGAAATATGAAACCGTTTTCAACTATAGCAATACCCCATAAAGACATACTTGAAGGTAGGCTTACAATGGATATTTTTGCTGCGGATCTGTGGGAAGTATTTAAAGGAAGGGCACCAAAGGAATATCAAGACCCTGCCATATTCTTTAGTAAAACATATATCACCGCAGGATTACAGAATCTTTTGAGCATAGCAGAAAAAAGGCTTAAAGGTAAAGGTGGAGATCCAATTATTCAGATTCAAACCCCCTTTGGTGGAGGGAAAACACATTCTTTAATAGCACTTTATCACAAAGCAAAAGAATGGGGTGCAAATGTTGTAGTTTTCTCTGGTGATAAATTTTCGGCAGGCGAAAATGAACCTACACTGTGGGAGGAGATAGAAAGGCAACTTGAGGGGAAGATAAGCACTCTAAAAGGTAAAGATATGGTATCACCAGGTGGTGAGAAATTAAGAAACCTTCTCCAAAAGCATCAACCTCTTTTAATCTTATTAGATGAGATTCACGAGTATGTGGCAACTAAGGCACTTGGAATAAAAGTTGGGGATTCAAACCTTGCATCTCAAACCATAGCCTTTCTTCAAGAACTTACTAATGAAGTAAGAACCTTAGATAAGACTATCTTATTCGTATCACTTCCTTCAAGTAATCCTTACAGAGATGAAAAGTCCGAAGAACTCCTGCAAGCACTCCAAAATATTTTAGGTAGATTGGAGAAGATTTACACTCCAGTTCAAGATGAAGAAGTATCTTACGTAATTATTAAAAGACTTTTTAGTGAAGTTAACAAAAGGGAGGCGGAAAAAACGATAGAAGAATTTTTAGATTATGCTGAAAAAGAAAAGATACTTCCCAAGGGTGTAGAAAAAGCAAGCTATCGTGAAAGGTTCAAAAGAAGTTTTCCTTTCCAACCAGAGGTAATTGATGTTTTATACAAACGCTGGGGTAGTTTTCCAACCTTCCAAAGAACAAGAGGTGTATTAAGAATCCTTGCCTTAGTTGTTTATTCACTAAAGGTTTCTAAAATTCCATTTATCAGATTAGGAGATTTTGATTTAAAAAACGATGAGATAAAAAGGGAGCTAATAAAACATATTGGTCAAGAATATGACAGCATTATTTCTGCGGATATTACATCAACAGATTCAGGTGCTAAAAAGGTTGATAAGGAGCTTGGAGAGGCTTATTCTAAATTTTCCTTCGGAACAAAATGTGCAACTACTATTTTTATGTACTCATTTTCTGGTGGTCCTGAAAAGGGTGCAACTATTGATGAGATAAAACTTTCATGTTCTGAACCCTCTGCTCCAAGTAGTATAGTTGTAGAAGCAATATCCAAGCTAAAAGAAAACCTTTTTTATTTGTCAGATGAAGGGCTCTACTTTACAAATCAACCAAACTTAAATCGCATACTTTTGATCAAAATGGAGAGCATTCAAGACCAAGACCTTAAAGAAGAAGAAAAAAATCTTTTGGCAATTTTGACAAAAAGCCCTACAAAAAAATATTTTGATATCTATATCTGGCCTCAGAACTCCAAAGACGTACCTGATACGAAAAATTTAAAACTGGTTATTCTGCCAAACCGGAAGAAATGTAAAGATTTCTTAGAAAATTGTGGGGAACGCCCAAGGGTTTACCGCAATACTCTCATATTCCTTTGCCCTTCAGATTCTGAAAGAATACACTTTGATAATTTCTTGAAGAAAAAACTCGCATGGCATCTTGTAGAAAAAGACAAAACTCTTCATATCACTGATGAGCAGAGAAAGGAAGTAAGAGATAAAATAAAAAAAGCCGAAAATGAAGCTAAAGAGCGAATAAGGAATCTTTACCGTCTTATTGTTCTTCCTTCAGGAGAAATTGATTTAGGAATTCCTACATATGGAGAAGATGTTAATATAAACGAAGAGATATATGGAAGGCTAAGAAACGATGGTGAAATTCTTGAGAAATTAGCCTCCTCAGTTCTTAAAGAGAAATACCTCAAAGATAGTGATTATGTTCAAACAAAAAATATTCTTGAATCATTTTACAAAACCCCAGGAGAGATAAGGATTATAAACGATGATGTGCTTAAAGATTCTATTAGGGAAGGGGTCAAGCAGGGATTATTTGGGCTTGGCGTGATAGAAAATGATAAGCCTGTCTGCCGTCATTTCAAAGAGGAAATTTTACCTGAAATTGCAGAAGGAGAAATTATAATTAAGGCGGAATTGTGCTTACCTACAAAGGTGATCTCAGATGAGAAAATTCAACCCCCCGTTACCAAAATTAGCAAAGCAACCAGAAAAGAAGAGGAATCAGAAGCTATCGTTAAACCAAAAGAAGAGTATAGAAATATTAAGCTTAAATTGAAAGTCCTTCCAGGCAATTTATCTAACATTGTCAAAATAGTTAATTTCATAAACGCGAGGTTTAAGCAGGTAAATATAAGAGTCGAGATATCCGCTCAAGATGGAAAAATATCCATTTCTGAATATGAAGATAAGATCAAGGAGGCATTTAATCAGGCAGGAATTGAAGTGGAAGATGAGAGTATTGAATAAAAATGATAGTGCATCACTTAACACAGCATAAAAGGTTCACCAACATCTGGCATACTTACCCAAATTCTGCTAATAGTATATAACTACATTGGCTTGAGAATGGTATCGCTGCATTTTCAGAAGAAATACCATATAGGCTTATAAAACTATTTTCGTATGTTGGTGAAACTGTTCTTGATCCATTTATGGGCTCAGGCGCAACAAATAAAGTTGCATCAATGCTGAAAAGAAATAGCATAGGATATGAAAGAAATTGATTTGGAACTTTTTGAGATCGTTAAGAAAAAAATGGGATTGAAGCAAACTTCGCTATTTAAAAAAGACCAGCACGAAAAAGTACTTCGTTATCTGTTATTAAGAGTTTTGATTAACCAAGGTAAGAGCAAAGTTATTCCTTTAATAGAAAACTACACGGTTGTGATAGTGTAACATTGCTACAGCATAAGAAATGGATTGGTGAGCATCTCACGAGCTATGGTTGTTATTGGCCCATGGCCAGGATATACGTATGTTGCTGGATCAAGGGTAAGTAATTTCCTCCTTATTCCTGTTATAAGTTGTTCCCAATTCCCTCCCGGTAAATCTGTTCTGCCAACACTACCAGCAAAGAGTATATCTCCTGTGAATAAATGCTTTTCTTTACCTTTTTCAAAAAGATATGCTACACCCCCTGGAGAGTGACCCGGGACATGAATTACTTTTATCTTTATTTCCCCAAACTCAATCTCATCTTGATCTTCCACAAATCTGTCTGGGTGAGGTTGTGGGTCACACTTTAAGCCAAAAAATGCAGCAGTCTTTGGAGCGTTTTCTAACAAAAATAAATCTGCTTTATGCATAATTATCTCTCCTCCAAACCTTTCCTTTATATATTTCAACGCTCCTATGTGGTCAAAATGAGCATGAGTCAAAGCAATATATTTTACGGTTCTTGAGCCTATTACTTCTGCTATCTTATCTCCATCATCTCCCGGATCTATAACTATACATTCCTTCTCAGAGATAATGACATAACAATTCTCTTCAATAGGGCCAGTTATTACTCTTTCTATTGTCATTTTTATTTATTGATTTTTTAATTTTTCTTCTCTCCTTCTCTTTAACTCTTTCAAGATTTCTTCTATCGATATATCAAAGTATCTTAGGGTAAGTAAAATCATAAATATCAGATCAGCGGATTCCCAAACTAAGGAATTTTTTTCTCCTTCTCTTCCTTTTTTGCCTTCAATAGCTGACTCGCAGAACTCACCTATCTCCTCAATTAATTTACCCAGAATTGCTCCAAGCCCTTTTTGGAACATCTCAGATGAAAAACTGTTACTTTTGGGGTTGAGTTTTCTATACGTTAGGACATCTTCTATCTCACTTAGAATTCCCCATGGGGGACTTGTCCGCAAAAGATCATTTGACTCTAATACCTTGATCTCTCCATTCTCAATGTTTTCAATTTTTCTGAAAAAGCAGGAATCTTTCGATGTATGGCACGTAGGACCTGCTGGTTCTACTACAAATATGAGCGAATCAAAATCACAATCAGTATAAATCTGAAATACCTTTAGAGTGTTCCCACTTTCTTCACCCTTTTTCCATATTTTTTGCCTTGAGCGAGAAAAAAAATGTGCAAAACCTGTTTTCCATGTAAGTTCCAAGGATTCAGAAGATGAAAATCCAACCATAAGAATTTTGCCTGTTGTTCTATCGACCACAACTGTGGGTAGCAATCCCTTTGAGAAATTCAATCTGGCAATGTTTTGATTCACATTCACTATCTTTTTATTCTAATCTGCAATTTATTATACGAAATTTTTACAATCATCTTGGATTTAGTATATAAATTATCAAGAACCTGATTTTCAACGAGTTAGTAATTCAGCCTATCCTGTTGAGATGTTATCCATTGTACCCTGAATATCATCTACAAAAGTGTTTTACATTGTGATCAAGATTGGAACTTCGGATTTATCTGAGTCTGAGATTTTTCAATTGATTATACCTGTAAGTCATCAAACAAGATTTATTCATTACCGAGCCTGTCATTTTAGAAGATAAATAACTCTTTCACTTTTTTGAGAATGTTAGCCACTTTCTGTTCTTTGTTTACCAAATTTTTCAGTTCCGATAATCTCTGGGGAGTTCCGATGTCAAAAAAGAACCCTTTATGTAAGTATGCGGATATTTTCTCGCCATTCCTGAGAGCCGGAATGTATCCGTTTCTTACTATGCAAATTGGGTATCCCTCAGAAGGAAGGTATTTTATAATTTCTTTTTTGACAATATGTATTCCTGTAAAAAGGAAATCTCCACCTTTACCTTCTCCGATTATATCAGATACGATAAACTTGCCGTATCTATCTAGATGTGCATATACCCCTCCCTTATTTTGTTCGGTAAGAATCAGGTGAGCGATGGAATCGTCATTTCCCGAACTCTCTATAAATAGTGGTATATCAACGTCAATAAAAATATCTGAATTCATAACCAGGAGTTTATCAAATTTAAAGTTTGAAAATATTTCTTTTACTGTGCCACCAGTTCCAAGAAGGAATTCTTCTTCAAAGAATGTGAATTTGATTTTGTTTTTTGATCCGAAGGTTTTGAGAAACTCCTTCAAAGTTTCTTTTTTGTAGTGGAGATTAACTATTATTTCTTTGAATCCGCTTTTGATTAAGTTGTAAAGTGGTATAGATATAATTGGAATTCCTTCTATTTCTACTAGTGGTTTAGGGATAGCTTCAGTTATAGGTTTTAACCTTTCTCCCTTGCCTGCAGCAAGAAGTAAAACTCCTAGGTTCATAAAACAAGTCCAAAGCTTACCATCCCTATTTTTCTAAAGGAATATCCCCCCCAGATATAGAATCTGGGTGATACAAATCCTGCTCCTGCAATTACTCCTTGAGAATATCCTAAGGAGATTCTGAACCATTCTAGTGCCCTCACGGTCAGTCCACCAGACAAAATTATTTTCTCTGTGATGAAAAATTGAGTTGATGCGAAGATATCATATGTTAGCACACCAAATCCGAGCCCTCCATATATTTTTTTCATATCTTGAAAGTTAAGGAAGATGCTTGCTCCAGTTGAAAAGTTTATCTCTTTATTTATTTTTGTAGCTAATATGATCCCAGGACCAAGAAAGACATTTTTCTGTCCAAATATATCCTGAAATTGGTTGTCTAATTTTGCTTTTGCTCCGATACCGAGTCCAACTATGGCACTGCTGATCGAAATCTTATATGATAGATCTCCTTCCAATATTTTTGAATTGTTCCTTGCGCATATGAATTCTTCGGAAGCGCACTTGAATCCAAACGCGCCACTGAACCTTGATGTAACACTATCGGATACCCTTATATATGTTTGCTTTGATGGTTCAGAAGAGGCAAAACCTATCGAAATATTTATGTCATATTTTGTATCAAGCTCAAGCGCTGCAGGATTCGCTGTTCCGTGGGGAGAAATCATTCCGCCACCAAGATGTCTTATATCAGGAAAACCACCAAATATGAATAAAAATTTATCATCAGCTTCAGCTTCAGAATACATAAAAGCAAAACCAATCGCAAAGCCAATCAATATCAAAAAAGACACTTTAACAAAAAAAACTAAAAGACCTTTCATAATAATTCTGTACTTTATGAAATGATTAGGATATCAAGATTATTTTGCGTTTCTTGAAGAAACTTGAAAAATTGTGTACTATTGCATATTCTGAGCATTTTTGAAATTGTCCTACTTAATTTATTAGTTTATAATTTTTAGCTGATCTGTATGGGATTTTTAGATGGAAAGGTTGTCATAATTACAGGTTCTGGTAGAGGCATAGGTAGGGCTGTAGCTATTTTATGTGGCAGGGAAGGAGCTTCTGTGGTTGTGAATGACATTGATCCTGAGCCTGCTCTTGAGACTGTGGAGCAAATAAGAAGCGCCGGCGGGAAGGCAACTGCCTATGTAGGAGATATATCAGAAGAAGATGGCGCCCATGATATAGTTGAACTTGCAAAAAATGCATTCGGAAAAGTAGATGCTCTCGTAAATAACGCAGGTATAACTTCCGATTCCTTACTCATTAGGATGGATGCTAAAAAATGGGACGATGTGATCAAAATCCATCTCAGGGGAACTTTTTTGTGCACTAAAAATGCCGTGCAGGAGATGATAAAGAATAGAAATTCGGGCGTGATTATAAATTTATCATCACCATCTGGGTTAAGAGGAAATATCGGACAAGCAAATTACTCAACTGCAAAAGCAGGAATTATCGGATTTACTTTAACACTGGCAAAGGAGCTTGAAAAGTTCAAAATAAGGGTAAATTCGGTTGCTCCTATAGCGTGGACACGACTCACCCAAGCTATCCCTGAGGATGTCCTAAAAAAGAGAGGAGAGGAGTTTGCCAGAAGATTGAAATCTGCAAGCCCAGATTTTGTAGCACATCTGATAGCATTCCTTATCTCTGATTCAGCCCAGCATATAACTGGACAAATATTCGGAGTCTTTGGCGATGAGTTTTACATATGGTCTCCACCTAAGATTGTCTTCAGAAAAAGAAAGGAAGGTGGATTTTCAATCCAAGATTATGTCAATATGCTTGAGGAAATAAATAAGGATCTTCAAAAGCCTGAGGATTCAATTGGTTAATCTTCTGTTTGAATCTTTATCATATCATTTCTTTCATATCGTTTCATTTTTAGTCTCATCGCCTCTTTTATATTTTGTAGGTGTTTCTGATAATCTTCTGCAAAGAAATGTGTTCCATCTCCCTTTGCGACAAAATACAGCAATTTGGTCTTTGGTGGATTTAGTACGGCATCAATTGATGATATGATTGGATTGCAAATAGGAGTAGGTGGAAGCCCTGCGTATATGTAAGTGTTGTATGGGCTATCTTTTCGCAAATCCATAGGGGTTGGTGGTCTTTCGAATATCTTGGAACTATTAAGATCAAACAGTTTAAGTCCGTACAATATTGTTGGATCAGCCTGAAGCGGCATGCCAATTTTTAATCTGTTGATAAAAACCGAAGCTATCAATGGTTTTTCTGCCTCATACGTAGATTCCGATTCAACTATTGATGCCAGAATTAGCTTTTCATAAAATCCTTTTTTCTCCATTTCTTTTAGCCTTTGATGTCCAATTTTCCTATAGAAATTCTCAACTAATGTTGAGATTACATCCTTTGGATCTGAATTTTTGAAGAAGAAATAGGTATCCGGATACAGGAACCCCTCTGCAGAATCGTAGTTTATCCCTATTTTTTCTAGAAATTCTCTATTTTGAGATAGTCTTAAAAACTCATCTTTATCTTCGATTATTTTTTGTTTTTCGAGTTCGTTAGCTATGTGATATATAGTCCATCCTGGTACTACTGTTATGCTTCTTCTTACAAATTCACCTTTTATGAACATTTCTATTGCATCTGCTGGAGACACTTTGCCTTCTATGTAATATTCTCCCGCTTTCACTTTTTTGAATTTGCCTCTGGCAAATATGAGCAAGGTTAGCTTGTGTTTTAGTATTGATTTTTCCTTTAGAATTTGAGCTACACCCCTTATAGATTCTCCCTTTTTTATCTCAATATAAGTATTCTGGATCTCTCTCGGTTTTATAAAATCGAAAAAGTAAAGATAGATAAGCGTTAATGAAATCAGTAGTGTAATTATAACTAACGATACTATGAGCGCTCTTAATAAACCAGTAAAATATCGCATATACTATTATTTTATTGCATTTTAAATTTTTATTGTTGATTTGAATTAGATCTCTGATTTAGTTAGTGCGTTCAGTATTTTCTATCTTTTGTTGTTTGAAATTCTTAATTAAAGATTCAACTATATCTGTTGGTTGAGCACCTCGTTTTATCCATTCATTATATTTTTCAAAGTCTATCTTGAATACTTTCCTTTTTGGTTCCCAATAACCTATTATTTCTATGAATTTCCCATCTCGGGGAGAGCGGGCATCTGCACAGACAATCCTGTAGAACGGTTGTTTCTTCTTACCAAACCTCTGTAGCCTTATTCTTACCATTCAAAAAAGTGTAATTGTTAATATCATTCTATACATAAAATCAAAATTTTTTGTTGACTGTGTGGACTCGGTATACAAATTGTAGAAATTCGGAGATGTGGGGGATAAGAAAAGAGTTAAAGTGGGGAAAAGGAAGTTGAAAGCAGTGAAGAAGTTATCAGCACTACAGCAGATAAAGGAAAGGAGATACTGGGAAAAATACACTGATTTTGAAGAAGTTTACATATCAGAAGTTGAATTCAGTAAGAAAAAAAGAAAAATCTTGAATTTTAAGTGAGGAAAGATACAATAAGATTACTATTGATACAATGGGATTATTTATTGTGTGTCAGGATAAGATGAGGTAGTATAGGACGAGATAGGAGAATACCACTTTAGAAAATTTTGCAATTTCCATAGAAGAGTTTTTACAATCTATGGTGTGAGGAGGAAATTACCGGTAGTAATTCAGAGTCATGAGGAGATAGAATGGAATGTAAAAGTACAGTAAAGCTGGTGGTTTCAGAGATAAAGAAAGTTATAGGTAAAAGAGAGATTCTGAAGGGAGTTTCATTTGAGTGTTCAGCTGGCGAGATAGTTACATTGCTTGGTCCAAATGGTGCTGGTAAAACTACGACATTTCTCATAACAGCTGGCTTTTATAAACCTGATGGTGGTAGGATCTTGATTCAGAGAGATGGGTTGGAAATAGATGTTACATTTTTCCCTACGTATAGAAAGTCCAAGGAGGGTATAGTGTATCTCCCTCAGGAACGGTCTTTCTTTGATGATATAACTATTTATGAGAATTTTGTCATAGCTTCTGAACTTGCCAGAATCGGAAAGGAAAAGATATTTGAGGTTGCAGAAAAGTTTGGGATTACCAATTTGTTAAAGAGGAAACCACCAGAGGTATCTGGGGGAGAAAGAAGGAAGGCGGAGATAGCCAGAATTTTTTTGCTTTCACCAAAATTTCTGATCTTAGATGAACCGTTTGCAGGAATTGATCCTAAATCTATTCAGAGTATTGCTTCTCTTATTAAGGAGTTGTCTCAGCTTCCAATGGGAATAATTGTATCAGATCACAATGTCAGGGATGTTCTTAGAATATCTTCAAGAGTTTATCTTATATCAGATGGGATCATTTTAGAAAGTGGTTCACCATCTGACATTGTGAAATCTATAAAAGCTCAGAGTACATTCTTTGGAGAAGAGTTTGATATATAAATCGAAGAAGGTGAAATGAATTAAAGTGTTATGATATAAATAAGATCAAGTGCATTTATTGGAATGCATGATGCATACAAATATTTTTTAAAATTCGTTCTCAGATATAAGAAAGAGTATATCGTTGGAGCTTTTTTTACCGTCACATCTGCCGTATTTGGAGTAGCGTCCCCGTACCTTGTGAAAATGGCAATAGAGGCTATTGAAAATGGTACAACAAAGAATTTTATAATTTATATGGCCTGTGCTGTTGCATCGTTTGGGATATTAAGAGGAATTTTCCTCTATGTTGGCAGGAGAATTATTGTGGGGACCTCCCGCCTTATTGAGAGGGACATAAGGGAAAACCTTTACGAAAAAGTAATATTTACCAAAACCGAATTTTTCGACAAAGAAGGAACCGGGAAGATATCTTCCAGAGTTATAAACGATGTCGAGAATATAAGATCTATGCTCGGGTTTGGTGGCATGATAGCCTTTCATCTAGCTTTTATTCTGATGTTCGGCATTATTTCCGAACTTATATTGAATATTACCTTGACTTTAGTAAGTATTATCCCGCTTGTGATGATATCCATTATTGTTATTGTGTTTGAAGGGAAGATTTTTCGGGAATCAGAAAATGTTCAGGAGATTCTTTCTGAAATATCAGATTATTCTCAAAATATTTTCTCATCTATAAGACTGATCAAGAGTTTTGTTCTCGAACCAAAAGTTGGAAATGAGTTTAAAAGCATATCAGGAGTGTATTTGAATAAGAATCTTGAGCTTGCAAAGCTTAGAGCATTGTTTGAAGGTCTGACGATTTTTTTTGCATCACTATCACTTATAGTCGTTGTTCTTGTGGGGGGGAAGATGGTACTTGATAAGAAAATTCCTTTATCTATTCTAAGTGGATTTATAGCGTATCAGCTTCTTCTCATCTGGCCAGCGATGGCAATAGGATATTTTGTTATTATAATCCAGCGCGGGCTTGCTTGCGTTAAAAGAATCTACGAACTTATAAGTAACCCCGTCGAGGTGGATAATCTAAATTCATACTCCAACTATAAAGGATCAAACATTTTTGATAACTTAACTTATGACATTGAAGTATCAAACTTGAATTTCGGTATTCTTAAAGATATAAATATTTATATACCTGCAGGTAGTAAAGTATGTGTAATCGGAAAAATAGGTTCGGGTAAGACAACCTTGCTTCATTCAATTGGAGGTCTTTACGATATACCAGAAAACTCTGTGTTTATAGGAGGGTTTGACATCAAAAAGTTCCCAAAATTAAAACTTTACGAGATTATCTCATTTGTTTTTCAGGAAAATTTCTTCTGGTCATCCACGATAAAAGATAATGTCCTATTGGGAAAGGGTGATAGTTTCTTCATACAAAGCGGTGCTGGCAACGGAGTTGAAGATTATGAAATAATAGATGCATTGAGTTTTGCAAAGTTCGACCTGGAAAGTTTCCCGCTATATGAGGTGATCGGTGAAAAGGGAGTAAAGCTTTCCGGTGGGCAGAAAGAGAGATTGAGCTTGGCTAGAGCAATAATCAAAAAACCAAAAATACTTATTCTTGATGATCCATTTGCCAATATTGATGTTCAGACAGAAAGAAAAATACTATTAGATCTTTTTGATTACGCAAAAGAAAATAATGTAACTATTATATTTGCTACTCACAGGGTAACTTACCTTGATAGTTTTGATCTTGTGATCTTTCTTGAAGATGGAAGAGTAATAGAGGTTGGTTCACCAAAAGAATTGTTGTTTAAGGATACTAAAACAAGGATGGTTTTTGAATTAGCAAATGAAATATTGTGGGAGTGAATTTGACAGAACAAAAGAATAAGGCAGGTTTTTAAGGGAGTATGGGAAAGGGTAAAAATGAGTTTGATATTGAAAGCAGATTTAGAGCTAAGAATGAGCTGAAAATCCTCCTTGAATTTTTGTCCTATGCCCTGAAATTCAAATGGACTTTTATTGCTGCTCTCTTTTTCATTGTGGTTGATATATCTTCTGAAGTTGCTATTCCATTTGTAATAAGATATGCTGTGGACGTGGGGGTAGGTGGAGAGGATTTGAAGCTTCTTATTATTTCTTCTGGGGGGCTTCTTCTTGCAGTCACCATTAATTCTTTAGCTCGGGGAGGATCTATATATCTTACAAATAAACTCGGACAGAACGTTCTTTATGAGCTCAGAACTATCGTTCTATCTCATATTTTGAAATTGCCTTTGAATTTTTTCGATAGGACTCATAGTGGCAAACTTGTTATACGAGTTACCAACGATATAGAGAACCTTAATGAATTTTTAGTTTCAGGCCTTATAACTTTTTTTGTTGATGCTTTAATCATTGTGGGAGTAATTTTTGCTATGTTTATTCTTAATGTCGAACTTGCTATTTGTGTTCTTTCAGTTTTCCCTGTTATGTTGTTGATAACTTTATTTTTTAGAAAGCATGCTTCAGAAATATATCTTAAGGTAAGAAAAAAGATTTCCGAGCTTAATTCCTTTATTGCTGAAAGCATAATCGGTATAAAGACTCTTAAAACTCTTCCAGCATATCTCACTTCGTTAGCAAGATTCAAATCAATAAATAAAGAATATTCTGATTATGTGTTTTTGAGTATAAAGATGTTCGCATTCTTTTTCTCATCTATCATTATGCTATCGTCCATCTCGTTATCATTGGCACTGGGATTGGGAGGATTAAAAATACTTTCCGGTGAAATTTCATTTGGAACATTTTTAGCCTTCTGGTATGCAGTGAACAAACTTTTTGATCCGATTTGGGATTTCAGCGAAAAATATAATATTTTCCAATCAGCAGTTGCATCAGCAAAAAGATTGCATGAGATCATGAGCGAAAAAACAGAAGAAAGTATAGTACCCAAAATATCAATTTCAGACAATGGATCAAAAAGAGAAATAAGATACGGAAAAATAGATTTCTCCGATGTTCATTTCTCTTACGACGGGATCAGGGAGATAATTAGAGGAGCAAGCTTTAGTATAAACCCTGCTGAAACCGTTGCAATTGTTGGACTAACTGGAGCTGGCAAAACAACAATTGCAAACCTCCTCACAAGAATGTATATTCCACAAAAAGGAAAAATACTCATAGATGATCAAGATATTTCCAATTTCCCGCTTGATGAAATAAGAAGAAAAATCGCATTTGTACAGCAAGATCTGTTCATCCTACCAGGAAAAGTAATCGATAACATAACACTGGGAGATAAATCTCTCGAAAAGTATGTGTTAGAGATAATAAGGAAAATTGACTTGAAGATCGATCTTTTTAAATTTGTCTCCAGTGATAGGGGCGGATTATCTTCTGGAGAAAAGCAAATAATTTCTATACTGCGAGCTTTATGTAGAGACCCCAAAATAATAATTTTTGATGAGGCTACCGCTTTTATCGACCTTGAAACCGAGAAGCAGATTTTATCTATTTTGGACATCTTCGCTAAAGAAAAGACACTGATTAAGATAGCTCATAGAATCTCTACCATAAAAAATTCTGATAAAGTTATTCTTATCAAAAATGGAGTAGCATACGAGTTTCCCCCTGAGTACTTCAGATCCAAGCAAAATTTAGTAAACTTCTTTTTAAACTACTAGCATTTTATATATTAGCTCAAAATTTTATGTTCCCAAGATTTTCGATAGGAGATATATCTTTACCTTTCTTTTCAATAGGATTTTCAATAGCTTCTGTTATATTTCTTATCCTTTCTGTAAAATCTCTCAAAAATAGGGGTATAGATTTTGATGAATCTTCAACCATAGTTCTTTTAATTCTTTTTTCTGTTATTCTTTTCTCAAAGATACCCTTGGCTCTTTTTCACGGGCTGAGATTTTGGGATATGTTCAAATTTTGGGAAACAGGGCACACTTTATTTGGTGGGCTTATTATAAGCACACTTGTGGTTTATATTTATTCAAAAGTCAAAAAAATTGATTTTGTTAATATTTTGGCTGGGCTCTCATACCCTGCACTGTTTGCTCTTGCCGCATATAGATTATTTGTCTGTCTCCCTGTAGGATGTTGCTACGGTTTCCCATATCACCACGGTATACTGTTTACAGAAGAATCTTTTGCTGCTAAAGAATTCGGCAGAGCAGTGAGACTTTTCCCATCTCAACTTGTGGAAGCCTTTCTATTTTCTATTTTCGGTTTGATACTTTATGAGATTGAATGGAAAAAACTAAGTAAAAGCCCATCAGTTGAAGATAAAATCAGATATGAGCGTGACTACAATGAGAATATAATCTTACTTTTCCTGCTCTTTCTTACAATAGAAAGGTTTGTAGCTGAACTTATCAGATATGACATAAAAGAGAAGGTTATAAAAGTTGATAACTATGGATTAAGTGTATGGTTTTTCATCTCTTTGTTTATTTTCTCTGCGGTCTCATTTTATTTTAAGCTGTTGCGTAGATACATTGATGAGATAAAAGGAATTTTTTATTCAATTTTCCTGCTGATACCATTTGTGTCCTTGATTTCTCAATTCTCAAGTTGCTCTGGGAAAAATAAAAAGAATTTTGAGTATGTACCAGAAGCTATGAAGTTTATATATTCCTTTTCTCATTCAGTGGTTTTTATATCCTATGTATTTATAAAAGTAAAGGGATCCATTGGTTCATGTGTGAAAATTTCGGGGGAAAAAGCAGATATAAATTGCTCATTTGATTTGAGAATTGCTTCCGGTAGTAGGAGCAATGCCGTGGGGAGTTGCAATGTTCGAGGTGATAAACTTTTAGATTGCAATGTCCGGCTTTATGGAAACAGATTCTATTCAGAAATTTATGGTAATGTTGAATTCTATAAAGATTATAGTTTGTACCTTGAAAATATAACGGTAAATATCTTGAATAGCGATTTTTATAGTGGAAGTATTATTCTTGAGAAAGTAAGTTCGGAGATAGTCCTTATAGAGGGTGGAAGTACAAGGAATTTTAAAATTAAAGGAGAATCCCAGATGGAGGAGAGTAGAATAAAGATAGATGGAGATCTTCTGGTCAGAGATGAAGGAGGAGAATCTCTCAAGATTCTACCCCGTGCTTTTGTGAGAATAAAAGGTTGTGTCGAGATAAAATCAAGCATAATGTCCGATAACTTTATTATTTTTTCTGATACTGGTTGTGCTTGGCAGGGTAAAGTGGAATTCGACGGGATTCATTTTGACATACTGAATGGCTCATTTGTGGTTGATTCTGAGTCTTATCAATGTGAAGGAAAAAACCACTGTCCAATGATTTATTTTTGAATCAAATATTGAATTATTTAAGAATTGATGGAAATGGAGAAAGTCAGAGCAAAATTAGAGATTACTCTCCCGATTTTCTTTATAATATTTTTTATTTTAACCTTCCTGTGGAGCAATTCCAAAATCCGTTTTTCAGAGATTGGACGAGATCTCCATATGTATTACTCATTTTTACTTTTGTTTCTGAAGTACGCCATAAAGTGCCTGATTTATCTTGTGGTAGTAGATGAACTGCTCAGAAAATACGGACTCCAGAAAATTTTTGTAAGGTTGATCATTATCTCTTCTTTGTTGTTTTTTTCTCTGAAAAGTTATAATGTAAAGGAGCTTTCCATAATATTTGTGGTTCTTGTGCTGTGGATCCTGAAGCCCGAATCGATAAACTTTTCTGGTTTGGCTTCTTTCTTAGGATTTGTTATTGGAGCGAGGATGGGACATTGGGAGTGGTTCGATAAAGATGCTAAACTCTTCCTGTATATCCCTTTCTTTATTCTATCATTTTCATCGGAGAAGGTATGGAAGGAAATATCCATCATTATCTTGAGTGTTTCATTTCTTTTTGTAATGAGGGGATTGGGTATCATTACTGGAACATTCCTGATCTTCTTTAGGTTTCTGAATCTTATTTTTAAGAATGTGGAGCTGATTTCTATTCTCTTTTTATCATATATAGGGTTTCTATCTGGATATTTTTGGTTTTTGGAATTTCAAGGTGGGGTAGATCCTTTTACTCCATTTATTTTTACGCGCAAATTATATATCCCATTTCTTATATTCGCCATACTTCTGATTTTACGTTTCTTTTATAGAAAGTTTGAAATTCTTCGATATTAAGTACAGAATTAAGTACAGAAGAAATTAAGTGTAAAATAAAGAGGTGATGGACCAAAGAGTGTAAATGCCTCAG
This sequence comes from uncultured bacterium, assembly GCA_938036315.1. GTDB lineage: Bacteria > Calescibacteriota > Calescibacteriia > Calescibacteriales > Calescibacteriaceae > CALHPK01. The sequence goes on from CALHPK010000004.1 coordinate 16,571, forward strand.
GTATGAATCTTCCTTTCTCCTATTTTCCGCAAAAATGTACAATGGAGAGGGAAAATATTCAAATCAAAAAGAGGGAAAATATTCAAATCAAAAAAAGATCTATAATTCCACAAATAAGATGTTCAGAATCCTTTACACTTTTGGGGTAGCTAGAGGGAGAGAATTTTCAATTTGTTGGAAAAAAATTCTTTTAATTATTAAAGTGAAATTATGATGACCTTAGCTATAGCTACTGTTGCTTTTACGATAAAGCTCGGGGCTTTATCTCCTGAGGGGACTTCGTATATGATTCTGGCAAATCAGGCGAAGGAAGAATTCGAGAAGTTGACCAATAAAGAAGTAAAGATTGTCTGGTATGCCGGAGGAGTTATGGGCGATGAACCCGAGATGGTCAGAAAGATAAGAATAGGTCAGCTTCATGGTGGGGGGTTTACCGGATATGGCCTTGGAGTGGTAGAACCATCTGTGAGGATATTTGAGTTGCCAGGGCTTTTCAAAAGCTATGAAGAATTCTTCTATGTTCAGTCAAAGCTTGAAGATGAGATAAAGAAAAGGTTTGAGGAGAAGGGTTTTGAACTTATCACATTCTTCCCAATAGGTTTTGTGTATATTTTTTCAGATCGGCCAATTCAGAAGCTTGAGGATTTTAACGGGGTGAAGTTGTGGGTTTGGTCAGGGGATCCCCTCGCTGCAGAAGTTGCCAAATCGTTGCAAGGTTATGCTCAGCTTGTAAATTTAGCTATTCCGGATGTCCTGACAGGGCTTCAAACTGGTATGATAAACGCCTTTTACAATCTACCATACGGCGCCGCAGCATTGCAGTGGGCAAATTACATCAAATATATGATTGATTACCCTATTACTCTTTCTTTGGGAGGTGTAGTTGTAAGTAAGAAGGCTATGGAGAAACTGAAACCTGAATACAGAGCTGAATTAGTTAAGCTCATAAGGGATAAATTTAAAATAGCCTCAAAATCTTTGGTTGATGAGAATACAAAGTCCGTAGAAGAATTTAAGAAGAAAGGAATAAAACTTTTGTCACTACCTGAGGACTCTCCAGATTTGAAGAAATTTTTAGATATATTTTTCAAAATTCACGAAAAATTTAAGGGAGAGTTGTATCCTCCTGAACTTTACGACAAGCTGTTAAAAATAGTGAACGAATATAGAAAAGAAAACAAATAAGAGGTTAAGAAGAAGATAAATGATAAAGCTGAAGATATTCATTATCTATTATATGCTATATATTTACAGTAGTAGGTGCTATGAAAACATAGTGAAACAGAAGATGTAAAAAATTGAAGGTGTAAAAAATTGAGAATTATATATAATAAAGTGAGAAAAAATTATACAATAAATATTATGATGAAGTTGAAGATATCTACCATTTTTATTTTTTTTGCTATATATTCTGTTTTGCTTGAAAGTTCTCTATTTGCCCAACAGCTCATTATTAAGGTAGGAACTTTGGCACCGGTGGGATCCATATGGTATGACCTTCTGAACACAAATGTTAAGAATATAAATGCTAAAGTTGGGGATAAAGTTAAAGTGATAATATATCCGGGTGGCGTTATGGGTGATGAAGAGGAGATGATAAAGAAGATAAGAATCGGTCAGCTACATGTCGGAGCTTTTACAATAAATGGGATAAAAAAGATTGCCCCAGAGCTTGGAGTTTTAGATCTCCCTATACTCTTTAAGAATTATAACGAGATAGATAAAATAATAGAAATATTTTACGGAGATTTTGAACGCTTTTTCGAAAAAAGGGGATTCAAGCTCCTTCTCTTTGCAGAACAAGGATTTGTCTACTTTTATTCCAAAAGAGAAGATGTTTCAGGGTTTAGGGATTTAGGTAAAACTCGGGTCTGGGCCTGGAAAGGCGAGAGAGTGATGACAGAAATTGCAAAATTAGTCGGTACTAGCCCTATTTTCCTGGCAGTTCCTGATGTTCTTTCTGGGCTTGAATCTGGTATGATCGAATCTTTTCAGACAAGTCCTGTTGCCTGCCTGAGCCTTCAGTGGTGTAAGCTTGTAAAGGTAATTTTAGATTTCCCTTATAGATATGAACCAGGAGTAATCGTTATGTACAAGAAGATCTGGGATGAATTGCCTTCTGATGTTACGAAAGCGTTTGAGAGTGAGATGATAAAAGCAAAGCAGGAGTATAACCCTGCTATAAGGAGGACTCAGGAAGAGGCGAAAGCAAAGCTCAAAGAGATGGGGGTGAAATTTGTTAAACCTCAAGATGTAGACTGGCTTGAAAAGGAAGTAAAAGACAAGCTATGGTTTTCACAGGACAGTGGATACCCACACGATTTTCTAAGAAAAATTCTCGACGAATTAGAAAAACTTAGAACTAAGAAATGATCCTGAGGAAGATAAGTAATATCATTGAAAAGATAGAAAATTTCATCGTTTTCTTACTCGTTATTTCTATGATAATTCTCTCATTTGTTCAGATAATGCTCAGAAATCTTTTTGCTATAAGTATTTTTTGGATTGATGATCTTACTCGCCATGCGGTAATATGGGTTGGATTTATTTCTATGTCAATTGTGTCAGCATATGGTAAGCATATAAATATAGATATTCTGTCAAGATTTTTTAGAGGTAAAAGTAGAAGGGGATTAGATGTATTTAGATATTTTGTTTCGGCCATCATCTCAGCCATTCTTGTATATGCTTCAATCAAGTTTGTTATGTATGAGAAAGAAGGTGGGGATGTATCTTTGACTTTGAAGATACCGGTTTGGTATCTTGAATTGTTTTTCCCTGTGGTTTTCTCACTCACTACTTTCAGATTTATTCTGCTTGTAGTGGAGACAATAAGGGGAGTAAGAAAGGAAGAAGAAAAAGTGGGTGATTTTGCCATCTGAGAGGGGAGGTATTATATGGCGGGGGCTGCTGTATTAATCCTGTTAGGTCTTTTCATTTTGGCTTTCTCTGGTGTCCCATTATTTGCTGTTATGGCGCTGGGAGCTTTGATAGGATTTTATTTTATTGCACAAGTTGATATAGCAGTTATAATTCAGGAAGCATATAAGCTTTCATCAGCTCCAGCTCTGATCGCTATCCCACTTTTCACTCTTGCCGGTTATATTCTCGCAGAATCTAAAGCTCCAGAAAGACTTCTCAGACTTACCAAAGCATATATAGGATGGCTCCCAGGAGGAGTCCCTCTTGTCGTTCTTGTTACAACTTCTTTCTTCACAGCTCTGACAGGAGCATCAGGAATAACAATAGTCGCTCTAGGAGGGTTACTTATGCCTATACTTGTCAAAGCCGGTTATTCTGAGAAATTCTCCTTAGGTATCGTTACTGCAACAGGTGCTATAGGATTGTTACTCCCCCCTTCTCTCCCTATAATTCTTTACGGAGTTATTGCCCAGGTCCCTGTGAATGAGCTATTTATTGCTGGAATAATCCCATGTATTGTTATGATATTTATTTTATTTATTTATGCATTTGTGGTTAGCATCTCTGGAAGGTCTAAGTTTCAGAAGGAAAAATTCAGTTTAAGAGAGATTTTATCCTCTACAAAAGCGGCAATATTCGAAGTCCCTCTACCACTTTTTATAATTTGGGGAATATATACAGGCAAATTCACAGCTGCTGAAACAGCTACTATAGCAGTTGTTTGGGTAATAATTGCAGAGATATTTATTTACAAAGATATTAAAGTGCGTGATTTCCCTAAAGTAGCCAAGGAGAGTATGCTCCTTGTGGGAGCGATTTTTTCAATTCTCGGTATGGCTATGGGTTTTACAAATTTCTTAATTGACCAAGAAGTTCCTCAGAAGCTTTTTGAAATTTCAAGAAAATTTATCGAATCAAAATTGACGTTCTTTATAGTCCTTAATACTTTTCTGCTCGTTGTCGGGATGCTTATGGATATCTTCTCTGCCATCGTAGTTGTTGTTCCTCTGATAGTTCCAATTGCTGTAAATTACGGAATAGATCCAGTCCACCTTGGAATAGTCTTTCTTGCTAATTTGGAGATAGGATATCTAACTCCACCTGTCGGATTGAATCTATTTATCTCTTCGTTCAGATTCGGAAAGCCAATAACATATATCTATAAGCTTATAGTTCCTTACATCTTGCTTTTGATTGTGGCTCTTTTGATCATAACTTATGTTCCGCAGTTTTCTTTGAAATTAGTCCGTGGTGAAATCATAGCTGAGGTTACAGACGAGAAGGGAGAATTTATCCCAGCCAAGGTAAAAGTTCCAGAGGCAGGTATAGAGGTTGAGGGGAAAGGCAAGTTTAAGTTTTTTCTTCCACTTCCTGATTTTACAAAGCCACATAGATACCTTTTTGTATTCGAGGCTTATGGATATCAAACTGTGGCTCAGGAGATTAAGGTAGAAGCCAGGCGTACGGAAAAATTGAGAATCAGAATGGAAAGGAACCGGCAAAGTGGAGAATGAAGAAAGTTGCGGGAGTGGGACTCGAACCCACGACCTCCGGGTTATGAGCCCGGCGAGCTACCAACTGCTCTATCCCGCTACCTATATCTATAAATATAAATTAAACAATAAAGCTAAATAGAAAATCAGGAATTCTTTTCTTCCCACTCTAACCAATCAGGGGTGAAGTATCTTAACCTTGTTTTTTTATACTCTTTTGTTGAAACCAACTCTGCCCAGCTTTTTACTCCCTCTGTCTTGGACATTCTCAAGATGATATTGTCAGCTTCTTGTTTATCTTTTGCGTGGATCATTGTAAATATAGAATATGGCCAGCTTGGGTATGTCGGACGTCTATAGCAATGGCTCACACCGCGAAGCGATGCAAATTCCTCTCCAACTGAATCAACAAGGTCTTCTGTTATCTCCCACACGGCCATAACATTGTATTTGAACCCAGCTTTTTTATGATATAAGATTGCGGAGAACCTTCTTATCTTCCCCTCCGATCTGAACTTATCATAAAAGCTTTTCAGTCTTTCAAATGGAATATGGTATTTTTCAACGATCCTTGCAAAAGGCTCCTTCTCCGGATATATGTTTTCCTGTAGGGCTAAAATTGCCGGAATTTCTTCTATTGAAACCCCATTTGATCTCCTTTTCTCTTCTGAGTAATAATCATACCTATCTTCCTCTGACAAACTTTCCTGCCCCGTCATATCGAGAATAACCCCGATTTTATATAGCTTTATTGTTGGAAGAAGTATCATTTCTTCTGCTCCTGACAATCTCTTTAGGATCTCCACTGTCTTTTCAAGCCCTAATTTAGAGTTTGGTGGGACTGCTATTGTGAACCATATGTTGAATTTATGGTTTCTTCTATAGTTGTGGCTTACACCTGGGTGAGTGTTAATTATGGACGCTGCTTTATCTTCTATCTCCTTTTTCACCTTGGCTGCGACAAGGGATGATTTGTAGCCCAAGGCCCTAGTATCGAATATTGCACATATTTGCCTGATTATCCTTCTTTCGAAATAATCATTTACAACGGATATAACTTCATCTTCATCAAGTCCAACGATTTCACCGACCTTCCTGAATGGTCTCCACTCAAACGGCAAATCCGCTTGGATGACATTTATCACCTTCCTTCTTCTTAGTTCCCTATCTTCATTGTTCAAGTTCATAATATCCTGAGTAATGTAAAATAATTATTCTTCATAATTGATTTTTGCTGTAATGTTTGCTTAATGTGGAAGAAGGAGATCTGCAAAGGGAGATATTATGTATTATGTATTTTGGTAAATTTGGGGGTAGGTTCGTACCTGAGACGCTTCTCCCTGCTCTTGAAGAGCTGGAGAGGGCATTTTACAAGGCGAAGAAAAGTCGGAAGTTTATTTCGCTATGGAAGTATTATCTCCGTGAATATGCTGGGAGGCCTACACCTTTGTATTTTGCTGAGAACGCTTCCAGAGTGCTTGGCTTAAAGCTTTACATAAAAAGAGAAGACCTTCTCCATACAGGTGCACACAAGATAAACAATACAATAGGGCAGTGTCTTCTTGCTAAGATGATTCTTAAAAAAAGAAGGATAATTGCTGAGACTGGAGCTGGTCAGCATGGTGTTGCTACAGCTACAGCCTGCGCTCTTTTGGGACTCAATTGTGTGGTGTATATGGGACAGAAGGACGTTAGAAGGCAAGAAATAAATGTTCTAAGGATGAGATTACTCGGTGCGGAGGTTATTCCAGTCAGTTCAGGTTCTCAGACATTAAAGGACGCAATAAATGAAGCACTCCGTGATTGGATAACTAATGTTGACACTACGCACTATGTTATTGGTTCTGTTGTGGGACCTCATCCTTTCCCGCAGATGGTTTCGTTTTTTCAATCTATAATAGGTGAGGAAGCCAAGATGCAGATATTAAAAGCCGAAGGGAGGTATCCAGACTTTGTTGTGGCATGTGTGGGTGGAGGATCGAATGCTATGGGAATTTTTAAGGCGTTTTGTAAGAATAGGAATGTGAAGCTGATCGGGGTTGAAGCTGCCGGAGACGGAAAAACTCATTCAGCAAGTTTAACTTATGGGATGCCCGGTGTATTTCATGGGACTAAAACATATCTCATACAGGATGAGGATGGGCAGGTTCTTCCTCCTCATTCAATAGCTCCTGGTCTTGATTATCCAGCGGTTGGACCTGAACACTCATTTTTCAATGATGAAGGTATTGCAAGTTACTATGCAGTTGATGATAATTCTGCAATTGAAGGTTTTGAGTTTCTCGCAAGAACAGAAGGGATAATTCCAGCGCTTGAGCCCGCGCATGCTATGAGCTGGATTATAAAAAACTCAAAAGAGCTTAAAAATAAAATTGTTGTTTTGAACCTATCAGGAAGAGGAGACAAGGATATGTACATCTATAGGGAATATGTTGGTAATTTTAAATCTCAGGTGTAATAAAAGAAATGGTAAGGCGAAAATTATAAGGATCCAATCGCATACGAAAAGACGGAGATAAAATAAATCAAAAATTCTGTGCATCTGAAGATTTTATCTGCTTTATGATTTCATCTTTTATAACTTCAATAATTTTGAGAATGTTTTCTTTTGCGGTTTGAGAAGAGCAGGTTATGCTGAAGCCCGCCGCGTTTTTGTGTCCACCACCCCCTCTTTTCCTTGATATTTCAGAAACGTCTATCTCCTTTTCTGATCTTAGGCTAACTTTGAGGTTACCCGGCGTCTTTTCCCTGACAAATATCACAGCCCTCACTCCGTCAATTGTCCTTACCATATCAATAAAATCTTCTGTATCTTCGTCTGTTGCACCGATTTTTTCATAGTCTTCGAATAAAAGGTATGAATGCAAGATGCTATCTTCAATCTGAATTCTTGAGATGAACGTTGAGAAAAGCTTATATTTTTTAAGTGTAGCGTATCTTATAGCTCGCATTACAATTCCTAAATTAGCCCCTTTTTCTACAATATCATAAGCTATTTTCATAGTTCGCTTGTCAACTGTTGGTAGTAAAAAGCACATTGTATCTTTTGCTAAAGCAGCATAAAGATTTGTAGCTATATCTTCGTTTATCTCGACCCCCATCTCGTTGATCAATTCGTAGATGAGGATCCCGCATGCTGAAGCGTCAGGATCTATATAATTGAAAGTTCCAAACTCGTCGCTACTGCAATGATGATCTATATTTACTATGGTTGTTCTAATTGCGAAATCGTAAGCCTCTTTCCCAACTCTATCCAGCGTTGCACAGTCAACAGTGCAGAATATATCAGGAATAAAATTGGGGAGATAATTTTTTACTTTATCATATCCTGGTAAGAATTTGCAAGATTCCAATCTATCTTTGTTGTATATCCACACCTTTTTATTAAGCTTTTCTAAGGCGATCCCAAGAGCTACTGATGATCCTATAGCATCTAGTTCAGGGCTTTCATGTGATGCTATAACTATGTTTTCTGCCTCCAGTAGTGCTCTGACTACCGCTTCTTTACCGTTTTTTACTCTTTTAGGTCCTTCATCTTGCATTTGCAAAACGATCAGTTTATCAGCCTATCAAATTCAAACAAAAATTCCAATTAATTTAAGCAAAAATTCCAATTATAATAATCATATATTCTTAAAGTTGTAAAAAATACGAAAATATGAGAATTGCAGTTTTGGGACTTGGGACTGCTGGCTTAACTTTTATATCGGAGGCAAGAAGAATAAAGATTAACGCAGAAATAGTAGCCTTCGAGAAAAGAGGCAGATCTGTGTTTCATCCGTGTTCAATCCCAGAGGCTTTAGATGGGAGAATTCCTCCTGAGTTTTTACTTGAGCCTCTGCCAGTAAATATGAAGATAGTAAAGGGAGAAGTAAAAGAGGTGGACCCATTTTCAAAAACTGTAATATTTGAATCCGATGGTTCAATTGGGAAGGAGAAATTCGATTTTATATTTGTGGGAACCGGTGGAGATACCGTATTGCCTTTCCGAGATCCGAGATTATGCAAAGCTACAAAATACGAAGATGTTGTAAGAATAAAGGAAAAGCTTGTTGATGCTGGTAAGATTGCTGTAGTTGGAGCGGGAGTTTTGGGGCTTGAGATCGCGAGTTCTCTCTCAAAATACAAAACAGTTCATGTATACGAGCTAGCAAAAAATATACTGCCGGGGTTCTTAGATGAGATGCTTTCTCAGGAGTTGAAGGAAAAGATCGAGCTTGAGAACAAAAATGTGATCTTTAGTTTAGGGGTGAAAGTAGACAATCCCCAAGATATTGATGCCGATCTTGTTATATTTTGTGTAGGATTTGTTGCAAATGATCCATTACCTTTCCATATAAAAGTTGATGAGTTTATGAGAGTTTACAATCCTGATACTTTGGAAATTTTTGATAACATTTTTGCCGCTGGGGACTGTATAGAATATGAATATAAGGTCCCACGTGTGGCGCCTGTTGCCGCAGAGCAAGCTAGAGTATCAGCCAGAAATATAAAGAGTATGATCGAAATAGGAAAACCGGTTGAGAAGTACGACAATAGTTTTTTCCCGCCCTGTATTCTGAAGGCATTTGGATATGAGATAGGTAGGGTGGGAAAACTTAAAAACCCAGACCGCAAGGATACCGAAAAATTTGTATTGGATATAAGAATTCTTCCATTTGCAGATGAGAAACTTAAGGTGGCAATTGAGGTAGATAAAGATGGATTCGTGCAAGATGTTCAGGGGATATCAAGATTGAGGTCAGAGGTTCGCCATCTACTTGATATATTTTACATTGCTATCAAAAGATCTATAAAGATTGACCAAATAAGAAGGTTTGAGCTGTCTTATCAACCTGAGATATGTAAATTCCCCGATCCTATAACTTCTATTGCTGAGATTGTATCAAGAAGAATAGGATTAATGTAGGAGAACTTATAGAATTTACGAATGGACTTGCTGATGAAAGCTTCGTTGAAAGCTCCGTAAAATTCCACAGATATTACTTAGAATTTATATTTATAGTATGAAATTGAAAGCTGTCTTCGTGAATTTCCTTCTGCTTTATGCTACTTGCGTATTCCCAAATTGCAAGCCTTCAAAGTCGAAAGTAGAGGACAAATTGAACATCAAATTCCCACAAAATGCCTCCCAAATAGTTATATTAGGACAATCAAGTCATCTTGATATCTCTTGGTTCTATTCGTCAGATGAATATTATGAAAAACTTGTAAAAGGCATATTTATAAAATTTATAGATTTTGTAAAGTCAGATCCTCTCCACACCGGTTTCTTCGCTGAAACATTCTGGATCAGAAGATTTTTATCAGATGAAACCGTTGAGAAAAGCATAAAGGATGAGTTCAGAAAATTTTTAGAGAACCAGAATATAAAGATTGAGGGCGGTGGAGTTGGAACAGATGACCACCTTGTGGTTCCTACTGAGTCCATTATAAGAAATTATCTCCGGGGCAGAGCATATCTGAAAGAACACAGGATCAATCCAACAGATTGTGCATGGATCCCAGATTCTTTTGGTTTCCTATCTTCTACACCTGATTTGCTATCGATTCTTGGATTCAAAGCTGTAGGGCTTTCACGTATCAATGGCTTCTCTCTTCAGACATCTAATTACCTGAGAAGATTAACACAAGGCGATTTTGTTGAGAATTCAGGTGGGTGGGAACTATTCTCCTTGGGACAGCTTGTAAGGTGGAAAGGTCTCCGGTCGGAAATTATCTTGTACTGGATGCCAAATTTATATGGTGTAGGTTCTTTCCTTTTCTGCAAGCTTGATGTTCCATCTAATGTCTATATTAACCCTGATATGGAGTGTATAGGTGACCCAGCAGATGAGGAGATTTTTTCTCAGAAGCTGATAGAGTATCTTAGGTACGTGAAGACCAACTCACGCTTTGTTTTTATACCAATCGGATGGGATTTTGAAAAGCCAAAATTTGAGCTTGGAAAATTTATAAGATACTGGAATGAAAAGTACTTCCCAATAACTGGGGTATTTGTTGTAGCAGGTTCTTTCTGTGACTATATAGACCTTGTGCAGAAGGATAAGAGTGATCTCCCTGTTTTCTCTGGACATCTGGCTCCCTACTGGACTGGATACTTCGGTGCTAGGGCTTACCTTAAAAAATTTCTGTTCTCTTCCGTATTCTCTCTGCTCTCTGCAGAAACAACAATAGGGATAGCAAAATTAGTAGGTGTAAATATCTATTACAATACAGATGAGCTATGGTGGGAACTTTCTAAAATGTCAAACCATGATACTGGAGCTGGAACCCTTTACAGAAGAGTTGAAAACATTGAAACAAAACCATTGGTTGAAAAAATAGAAGAGGAGCTGAAAAATCTGTGGAATTTTATAGGGGCTAAACTTTCCAAGAATGTTCCAAAAGGAAAATACTTAGTGGTGAATACTTTGGGTTTTGAAAGAAGTGGAGTTCCACCATTTGGATTTATTATAAAGGACAAAGTTATTTTTGATCAACCAGTCTATCATCCTTGTCCAAATATTTTCAAACCTGTGCTCTGGTATGACGAAGGAGGAGCTTGGAGGATTGGATCTGAAGTTCCACCCGGAAGGTTTGAGGAGGTTGATTTCTATTCTTATCGCATAACTCATTCTTGTCATTACTTTGTAAGAGAAGATAATGGTTCCGAGTTTTATTTCCGTGTGGAGTTCATACCTTTGGGGCACTCCTTGACACTGAGATTTACATTCCCAAGAAAAATATCCAAGATTCTGGTTGAAGGTCACCTTGGAATTTATGAATTTGAAAAACGATATCTTATATACAACCCTACATTTTTGCCATTTTTGACTTTCTTCAAAGTTGTTCTTGAGGATGGAAGTTCTGAAACTTTTTCTGTTAAAGGTGCCAGGGGAGTAGCTCAGACATCCGAAAGAACAGTAGATATCTTTGTCGGAAGGAATGTTAGCTTTGAAAAGCATGATATACTGGGACCTTTAGGTGATATGAGCGAGGATGGTCCATTTGAAATACATTTTGTCACTTTCAGCAACCTGGATGACATAGATTCATTTAAGAAATCCTACGATTTTCATTTTCCGTTGAAATACATTGAGGGAAGTTCTGAGACGGGAGTTTTACTTTCGAAGTTCTCAGCCCTTTCGGTGAGGAACAATATAGGAATCTTTTTTTCAGAAGATTTTGTCAGGGTTATAATTCCTGTGGAAAACCTGGAATTTGAAAGTGATGTTTTCTCATCAGCCGAATCCATATCTGTAATACATCAAAGTAGAATACATTTTTCAAACACTTTCAGATTGAAAAGAAGGTAAGAGTTCCTTTCAAGCTATTCTCCGATTACCTTTATGATAACTTTTCTTTTTCGCGGTCCGTCGAATTCCATAAGGAATATTCCTTGCCATGTTCCGTATGGTATTGAACTATTGCTTAGTGGTAGGCAAATAGAATTTCCCATGATGGCTGTTTTTATGTGGGAATCAGCATTTCCTTCGGTATGAAGATACTTTTCGTCTGGCGGAGCTATTTTTGATAGAGTGCTTTGTATATCTTCTTGGACGGTTCTGTCCCAGTTTTCATTGATTGTTATGCCACAGGTTGTGTGTGGAACAAAGATAATTACTATTCCATCTTTTACTCCGCTTTCGAGGATTATCTTATTTACTTCTTCAGTTATATCTATGCTGATGTTTCGCTTTGGAGTTCTGAACTCCAGGAGCTTTTCGTAGGATTTCAACAAGGTGGGAGCCAAGGACGGGACTCGAACCCGTAACCTGCTGCTTACAAGGCAGCCGCTCTACCGATTGAGCTACCTTGGCTCTAAAAATCCAAATCTAAAAATCCAAAAAATTATTTAATCATTCTATATGGTGAGACATCTAATTTTCGGGAAATGCAGGAGGTGGGGGGAGAAAACGGTATCAATTTCTGGACTTTTTGCGAAAAAGTGATTAATATATTAATGCTATCTATAAATCATCGGGGCTTACTCAAGACGAGGTTCAGCGAGGACTAAATCTGGCAAAATTTTTGGAGACTTTACGGAAACGTGGTAAAGACGCGGTTGTGTGAAAGTTGAACGGGGTGAAGATCAGAAACGGAGATCGATCGGGGTGAATCAAAAAAGTTATAATTATTAACGGGGGAAAATTTACAAAGTAACGGGGGAAAATTTACAAAGGAGGAGTTAACCTATGGGTAGCTTGATAGCATATATAAGAAAAACAATTGGAATCAGCGGTTTTGTGATTGCTTCGTCATTAATTGGAATTTTATTGCCCTTTGCTATCATCGCTATCGGATACTGTATTGAGATATTAGGACAAGTTACTCCTTTACATTATCTTGAAACACTCGGAAAAGCAACAGTAACTATCGGATTATTCATAAAAAGTGCCATCTTCTCAAGTATCCTACTTGCCCCTTTCAAAGCGGTGCTCCTTGGAGCTGCTGTTATGTTTATTTTCATATTCTTGAGCTTCACCCTAATGGAAGAAGGAATTGATTCCAAACTACTTGAAAAAATGTACGATGAGTATATTCTTGCAAAACTTCGACAAAACGAAGAATTAGCTAAAAATCTATCAAAGAAGATAGCGCAAGTGCAAGTCAAGTATATGAGAAATTTTAGCTGATGAAGATTTTGCTCGTATTCAACCATAAAGATGTAATCGGGGGAGGTGAAATATCTTTTCTAAGGTATATAGACGGATTGCTGAATTATCAAAAAAGAGGGTCGGGACAGGTAGACAAAATTGAGTTTGCGGTATTTGTTCCAGGTGAAGGTGAGGTAGAGCGGAGTATTCCAAAAGGTATAAAAGTTTTCAAGCAAGAGGTTCCATCCTTTAAGAGAAATTTAAAGGGATTTGTGAAAGCGGTTAGATACTTTGCGGATGTGTATTCGGAATTTTTACCAGATGTAGTGCATATTAATGGTTCGCGAACCGCTCTGTGTGGGGGGATTGCAAAACTACTGGTCAAAGAAAAACCTAAGATCATCTTCCACTCAAGAATTTCTGAATTTGATGTTTTGGATCCACTTCTTCTACTTCTTTTAGATGGGGTAATTGCAAACTCTCAAAAGACTCTAAAGAGAAGATTTCTGCTTTACAGAGGATTTTTTAAAACTTTTAAGGTAAGATATACAGTTATATACAATGGGATTGATCCTTTTTCTATAAGAGAAAAAGTATCTTCTGTGGATAGGGCAACCACAAAGAGGAAATATGGCATTCCAGAAGGCAAAGTTATTGTATCTTCTGCGGGGAGAATAGAAAAAGGTAAAGGTTTTGAAGTATTTGCTGAACTATCAAAATATAGTTTCAGCAGAGATTTGTGTTTTGTTTTAGCTGGAAAGCTTTCTCCTGATGTAGGAATTATTCGCGGTAGTGATAAATTGATACTTCCGGGGTATATTCCTGAATATGAGCTTTTTGCGGTGACGGATATTTTGGTTTTCCCATCATTTGTAGATTCGTTTGGGAATGTTGTCTTAGAGGCCGGGGCATGTGGAATACCTTGCATAGTTTCGAAATTCGCTGGGGTTTCCGAGATCCTTGAGAATATGCACGATTCGATAATTGTGGATCCAAGAAACGTTTCAGAGCTTGTCTTAGCAATAGAATCCTTGATACGCTCAGATGAGCTGAGACGGAAAATTTCGGCAAATTTTTATAAAAAATCTGAGCTCTTCTCAATAGATAAGCATACAGAGAAGGTAATAGAGTTCTATAGAAATTTACTGAGCTGATACTGATTAATTGCAATGGAAAAATCTCTGACATCAGTAGAGTTTACTGAGTCTTTTTGTGAAATGGGAATTGCCTTCTGACTATTATATACAATCCAAAAGTAACAATTCCTACGGAGATAAAGTGATTCAACGTTATTAAGTTATCTATTATATGACCAGAAAGCCCTGATGGATCTCTTAGAAATTCAAGGAAAAATCTCAAAATCCCGTATGATATCAGAAAGATAGCAGAAATTATACCTTCAAAATATCTAACTTTTTTGCCAATTGTGATTCCCAGGTATTTTAGAAAGTAAAATAGGATTGCAAATAGTGGGATAAAAATGAAATCTATAATCAGGTCAAATTTTATATTCTTGGAATACCAAAGGTAGTAAAGGCGTAGAAGTAAGAGTTCTATCAATAAAAATATATCTGTTTTGAATTCGAACAATTCTTTGACGCGTAGTTTTGTATTTTTTTCTGCTTCTGAAAATTTCCATCCAACCATAAGCCCTCTTGTTAGAGCAAAAGTGAAGAACATTCCAACTGCTTCGTAAATCTGGGTTGGATGAATTGGTATTCCGGCCAATGCAAGAGATTTTTCCTTGAAGACTACAGATGTTGGGAAATCGGTTGGCTTTCCATAGCAACACCCAGCGGAAAAGCAGCCCCATCTCCCTATTGATAAACCGAGAATGGTTGCTAAAGAAATAAGATCTAACACTTGAGGGGGATTCTTTTTGTGTTTCTTTGACCATATATAAACTGTTACGGCTGCTACAATTACCCCTCCATACCAGGCGAGTCCTCCCTCCCATAATTTGAATATTTTCAATGGGTCGCTCAGGTAATCTCCTATATTCATAATTATGTAAGCGATTCTTGTCCCTATTATTCCAGATATAAGAACCCAAATTATAAGATCTAGCACATCATAAGACTTGATTCTTAGTTCTTCTGAGACTCTGGCTGCATATTCCGATGACAGAATAAATGCTAGGGCCAAGAAAACTCCGTATGTGTATAGCTTGATGGGACCTATTTCAGCAAGTATTGGATGCATTGATGTTCAGCCTCCATAGGTATGCTTATATACCCTCCTATTTTTCTTAGCTTATAGACGAAATTTTCGTAACCTCTTTCGAGTATTTCGAAATTTTCTATGAATGTAGGGGAGTCTTCAGCTATAAGGCCTGCGATAACCAGGGCAGCAGAGCTTCTTAGGTCGGTAGCATTGGTTCTACTTCCTCTCAGTCTACTCGGATAGACAATTATTCTGTTATCTTCTGATATTTTTATGTTAGCTCCGAGTTTTATTAGCTCGAAGACATGGTTTAATCTTTCTGGGAATACATTGTCTTTCAATATGCTTTTACCCTTGGCTTTTGTGAGAAGTACTGTAATTTGTGGTTGAAGATCTGTAGGGAAGGCAGGGTATGAGTCAGCGACTATTTCAGTGGGCTCGTACAAATCTCTTCCTATGACTTCGATTTCATTTTCGTTTTCGATGATATTTACTCCTATATCTTTAAGTTTATCTATTGTAGATCTCAGGTGATCTATGATAACATTTCTTAACTTTATATGTCCCCCAGTTGCTGCCCCTGCTATGATGAATGTTCCTGCTTCAATTCTATCTGGAATTAAACGGAACTCTACTGAATCTGGGAAATCTCTATGTTTACCATCTATCAATAATTTATTGTTATTGATTTCTATTTTTACGCCGAATTTTTTAAGATTGTTTATAAGCTCAATAACTTCTGGTTCCTTAGCGAAATTTTCTATTTCGACACAAGAATTAACCGACATCAAAATTGCATTTTCGGTTCCGGTTACCGTTTTTATATCAAATAATATTTTGCCATCCTTGGGAATTCCGTGAGCCTCTACGGTTTTATTTTCTTCTTTGACATAAAACCCAAGTTGATGAGCGGCTTTTATATGCTGATCTATTGGGCGTTCTCCTATTCTGCACCCACCTGGCATGGGAATTTTTACTTTGCCAAATCTTCCTAAGAGCGCACCAAAAATTACAATTGCCCCCCTTATCTTTCCAAAAAGTTCCTGAGGTACTTCTTTAGGTTGGATTTTTTCAGCATCTATTTCTACTGTATCATTATATTTCCTGACAGAGCACCCAAGACTCTTTAAGATTTCCAGCATTATATCTATATCTTTTATCTTGGGAGTGTTGCTTATTTTTATCCTATTTGCTCCCAGAGCAATTCCAGCACCTACTGCTGGGAAAAAGGCATTTTTTCCTCCTGAAATTTCTACCTCGCCGTAAAGTTTACTTTTTTCAACTCTTACTATCATCTTGATATAATTTTATGAAATAATTCTAAGTGACACTCTTTCAGAAAAATAAAAGAATAAAAAAGATAGGGAAGTAGAAATAGTAAATGGGGAAGTAGAAAGTAAAGAAGATGGCAAAGCTAAACGATGATTAAAGTGGTTACTCTGGCATTGCTTATTATACAAAATGATTTATCAATCATAGGCAGTATAAAACCCATAGCTAAATATGAAGATGTAACGATAACATCTTTTGATTCTTATATTGAATGCAAAATTTATAAGGTATTACGACTTTCAACATCAACAAATGATTGTGGAGATCCTGAAACTCTATATCTTTATGCTTTTTTGTATGCCATACGGACGAAGTTTAAGACTTTCGTCGGACTTGAAGATGAGATTTCTGAAATTATTTTAAAAGGTTCACTACCACAAATCAGTAGTGAAATATTCATCAAGATGGGGATGGATAGAGAAGAAATCCAGATGAGAGCTATATCTATTTACGCCTTCTCTGAGAGGATACGAAATCTATTTATGGTTGCGTTTCCGGAATTTTTAGAAATATCTCGAAGATACCTACGTGAGAAGAGAAAGTTAAAAATTGGGAAAAAATCGCATACAGATGAAGGAGAAAGGAAAATATTGAGTGAGGCTGAAAGAAAAGTGTTCAGTGGTATGTTGGACATTATAGCATCTGGGATAGAATTTATTGATTAGCTATGATGAATGTTCTTATTTATCTTGGAAATGTGTCGGAACAGGGGGCAGTTTCACAGTAGGATATAAGGTACTGTTTCACAGTTTGGTTTTTATCTTGGCTTTTTTGAGCTTCGCATATCCTGCAAATTCTTCGACACTCTCTTTTGTAGAGTATTTGGATACAAAACCTAAGTATTCCTTTGCCTTTTCATTACCCGCTACAAATGTATATCTTATATAGTCAATATGTTGAGGTGGGAAGGGAGCAATTCCAAGCTGTCTGAGAATAAAGCATAGTGTATATGCAAAGCTGTAGATCACGGGAAAATTGATCTTTCCCATTAACCGTATTATATATGAAAGAGGTAAAGCTCCTCTGCCAACTATATTGTATATCCCCGAGGGAGCCTCTATTTCATCTGTAACCACTTTCATAAAAGCATCGATCAGATCTTCTTGATGAATGAGCTGGATCATAGGATCAAAGCCAAGTATTGTTAAGATCATAGCCCCGGAAAGGTACCAGTGCATAAAACCTCTTGCCCTATCTCCAATTGGAAGGCATTTCCTCAAAATAAAAACTTGAGTACCAGGGTTCCTTTTTGAGAATTTCTGTGTGAGCTCTTCGGCTTCTAATCTATCTCTCATATATGAGTATCCCATATTTAATCTTATGGGTGATTCTTCGCTTAAGATATTTGCATTCATAGGATGAGCCCCGTACACCTCTGTTGTGGACGATAGAATAAATCTCCTCACTTTCTTTCTTGCGCAGGCATTCAGAACATACCAGGTCCCTATTGTCTGAACTTCGTGAACGTAGGAAGGATTAGGAGGTACGTAGTCTTCAAAAAATTGAAGATGCACAAATGTGTCAACATTTTCTCTCTCTAACGCTTCGCATATCATCATATCTGCCTTAGGATCTATAAGATCTATTCTATAGAAGTTAACTCTTTCATTGAGAAATCCTGGTTTGTGTTTATCGATAACTGTAAGCTTCACATCTGGAATATTCTGTAACCTTATTGCAATATTTGAACCTAAAAAGGTCCTTATTCCAGTTAGGGCTATTGATTTCTGCATGCTCATATATAAATTAATGTAATCAGAAATGGTGTAGGGATATGGATAAGCTATAATTCTACTCCGAAGGGTTTTGGTTTTTGGTAATCATAGAATCCTCTGCCGACTTTTCTCCCCAAAAAGCCAGCGCTTACTAACTCACGCAGTTTCGCAGGCGCAGAGAATCTGGGATCTCGTGTCCTTTCGAATACATTGTCAGCTATCTGCAAAACTATATCAAGACCCATAAAGTCAGCAAGTTCGAACGGTCCCATGGGTTGACCTAGACCAAGTTTACAAGCTTTGTCTATATCTTCTGGGGTTGAAATTCCTTTTTCATACATTGATACTGCCTCAAGAATAAATGGTATGAGGAGAGCATTTCCTATAAATGCAGGTGTATCCTTAGATACAACAGGGTCTTTATCAAGTTTCTTGGCAAAATCGATTGCAAATTTTATATATCTTTCATCGGTCTTTAATGATGGGATAATTTCAATGAGTTTCATAACGGGAGGGGGATTAAAAAAATGGAATCCAAGGAATCTCTCTGGGAATCGCATCTTTGCGGATATTTCTATAACAGGTATTGAAGATGTATTCGTAAAAATAGGGGTATCCTCTTCCACAACTTCCTCAACTTTACTTATTACATCTTGCTTTACCGCGATATCTTCGTATACAGCCTCTATAACTATAGAGTTTTCTGGGATGTCTTTGAAATCTGTGGTTCCCTTGAGCCGAAATAAATTTTCATCAGCTTTTTCCTTTGTTATCTTACCCCTTTTTACAGTTCCTTCATAAAACTTCTTTATGTATTCTAGACCTCTTTCTAAGGATGGTTTATCTTTTTCAACAACAACAACATTGTATCCTTTGTTAAGAATAACTACCGCTATACCAAATCCCATAACTCCACACCCTATTATTGCAGTATTCTGTATTTTCTCAAGTTCCATCATCTCCTATTTTTGATCTCAGATTTTTGATTTAGCTTTATTCAGTTTTTTTTGAATTAATTAGGATTGTTCATTTCATATCATATCGTATCATATCATAGTATCCATATTGAATAGGTTTTTGGTTTACGCTTTTCTTACTTGCAAATTTAATTTTTCAAGCTTTGCTATTATTTTATCTGTTATTTCATCTATCTCATCCGAGGTTAGCACTTTGTTCTGCTTTATGATGAGCCTTACCGTCATACTTTTTCTCCCCTGAGTTTTGTCTTCCCATATGTCGATTAGGAATGCGTCCACAATTTCTGGTTCAAGAAAATTTGGCTTTATATCATTTTGCCAGCTTACTCCTTCTCTTAGGAAAAATGAAATATCTCTTTCTACAAAGGGAAGCTCTGAGATGAACTTCATTTGGGGGATATCAAAAAATATATTTTTTTCTATTGAGTCAATGTCTATTTCTGCAATGTATATCTCTGTTTTGAATTTTCTATCTAATATGTAGCCTAAAGTTCCGCATTCTGTCTCCCTCTTGAGAATTGAAAAGGAGTAGTTCATCCAGCTTTTTTTAGGTTGAAACCGGGCTTCTGGGATAAGATATTCGACTATGGCCTTTATGCTGAATATGTCTGAGTTCTTTTTTGGGAGGTTCCATACAGGTGGGTACACGCTACCGCATATACCGAGGGCTATAACATCTTTTTCTGCCGATGAAAAATTTTTTGCTATCTCAAAGACTCTTATATCTTTCCAGCCCTTCTTAAGAGCGGATTCTATTACCGTATAGATGTTCATAGCAAGATCTTCGCATAAATATGCAAAATCAGAGATTATTGGATTCTTTATCTTGATCTTGCCATGACTTGAAAATGGATATGTCTTCACTTCATTGAACCCAAGAGAGCTTATAAAATCTCTTACTCTTTCTATTAGGTTTCTTCTTTGTACCTCATCTGTGGATTCATAGTAAACTGCTGGGATCTTTGGAATGGTGCAAGTTATCTTATCATAGCCAGATATTCTTATAACTTCCTCCGCTATATCTTCTTTTATCTGTATATCTCCTCTCCACAGTGGCGGTACGCATACTATCTTCTCTTTGTTTTTGATAACCTTTATCTTCAATTTTGCAAGGTTTTCTTCAACTTCTTTCTCGCTATAGTGTATCCCAGCTATGTCGCTCACGAAATCTTTATGTATAGAGACCTCAGGATTTTGTAAAGATTTATGGGGATACTTCAGAACTTTAGTTCCCTTGAATGTGAAACCTTCAGCTTTTAGGATTTCTATGATTTTGGGGATGACCAGAAACACGAAGGCTGGGTTTACTCTTCGTGCAAATCTGTATGAGGATTCTGTTTCTATGCCGAGTTTCTTTGCGGTTTTCCTTACGGTGGATGGCACAAAGAAAGCGCTCTCGAGCAGAATTTCAGTTGTATGAATGTCCACTCCCGTTTTTTCTCCTCCTATTACTCCTGCTATTGCTATTGAGCCGGCTGTGTCAGCTATAACAAGATCATCTTGATCAAGCTCTCTTTCTTTGCCGTCAAGACAAAGGATTTTTTCTCCTTTTTCTGCATCCTTTATATATATTTTCCGACCTTTGATCTTTTTCAGATCAAATGCATGTGTAGGTTGTCCGAATTCAAAAAGGCAGTAGTTTGTCGCATCAACAATAGGGTTTATAGGTCTTGCTCCGCACAGGTAAAGACGAGAGATAATGAGAGGATGAGATATTGTCTTTTCAATCTTACCAGAAAATATGCTTCCTATATACAGAGGATTTTTCTCTTTATTCAGAATTTCTATTTCGATTTCTTCTGAGGTATTACATAAATTGAGAAAGTATTCTTCTACTTTATCTAATGAGTAGAATAGATTGAGTAGATATGGTGCAGAAAGTTCTCTACCGAATATTGCTGAGATTTCGATAGCAACGCCGAATATAGATAATAAATCTCCTCGCTGAGGTGTGGGAGAAATATCGAGGACTAACTCTGGCAATCCCAATACTTCATTGGCTCTTCTTCCGACTTCAGTATCGGGGGGGACTTCCAGAAGTTTGGTCTCCTCCCCATATGAGAACCCAATTTCGCGGGGTGAAAGTAGCATTCCATAGGAACTGACATCTTGGATTTTTTTTGTAGAAATTTCGATAATACCTCCATCTTTTTTTATTTTCCCGCCAGGTGGACACCATAGGAACTTTCCTTTTTTGACATTCTCAGCTCCTGATACAACTTCATATTTGCTTTGTCCATCAAAAATTACGCAGATAGGTAATCTTATCCCTTCTTTTCTTTTTACTTCAATCACTTCAACAATCTTGTAATCTGATGAGAATTCTCCTTCTATCTCTATTTTTTCGACCTCAATGCCAGCTAAAAGCAATCTTTGTGATAATTCATCTGGTTGAATTCCAGATATATCTACAAATTCCCCTAACCACTTCAGTGGAACTCTCATTGCATTCTACCTTTTAATTTTGTTCACTGAATATTCATTTTTGCAGAAATCTTTAACTTCTAAAAGAGCTAGATAATCCATCAGATTCTATATCTTCGATAATTTGTGAATATATATCTTTGTTAATATAAGCTTAATTACTAGGTATGAAGGATTTACTTGATTCAAATCTATCGCATAAGGAATCGAAACCTGTTCCATTAACTTGTTCCTATATCCTACTTCCAGTTTACGATTTTATTTGTTCCTTTTTCGGCTTTGGAAAGCGGTTTAGAAAAAAAGTGCTAGATGCTGTTCAAATAAAGAATGAAGATATCATCCTTGATGTAGGGTGTGGTACTGGACTTTTTCTTTCGGTGCTCAAGCAGGAGTATCCAGATGTTTGTGCGATTGGTATTGATATTGATGACAAGATGCTGCAAATCGCAAGGAGAAGACTACATAGATATCCTAAATTATTTCTCAGCATAGCCTCCGGGGAGTCTCTACCAATCAAAGAAAATTCAGTGGATTATGTTTTCAGTACCCTTGTAATTCACCATATACCGGATGACGTTAAGCGAAAAGTAATTTATGAGATGTATTGTGTATTAAAGCAAGGAGGTAAACTTGTACTTGTTGATTTCGGAAAAACAAGTAATGTATGGCACAGAGTTCTTTTGTATCCTATTAGGAAATTCGAATATCTTGAAGGGAATCTTAATGGCTTGGTTGTAAATTATGTTGAAGAAGTGGGATTTAAAAATATCAGGATATCTCGTGAAAAATTTCTTATCGATGTCATTGTCGCTGAGAAGTAGATGGTTGACTATGAGATTTGATTTGTTTGCAAGCTGAATCTCTATCGGGCTCTTAGTTTTTTCTACCTTTATCACCTTTATTGCACTCACCAAAAAATCAAGCACATCCACCACTACATCCACAACCTTCAATATCTTTCCTACTATACCCATACGAAATAATTTAAACAACTCACAATGCAAAAATAAAAAAACTCCCCCCTGAAAAAGGGGGAGCAAGAAGGAAGTAAAGAAACTATGAACAACATAACAGAACACAACCTGAGACCTCGGCACCGATACCTATCTTCCCTCCAGCTACCTCATTTTTCCAAAAGCTCATCTTCCAACTCCTGCTTAAATAGAAGAAATTCCCTCAAAACAATCAAAAAATCCTTATCCTTCCGAGATGCAACCAAAATTTGTTGCACCTTCTCATCCAAAACCCCAAGCTCCAAAAACTCCCTCAAAACCCTACGCCTCCTCTCCCTCTCAATATCTTTTTTTTCACTATACATTATCATCACATCAACTTATCCTCCGCCTCTTCTACTTCCCACATCTGCTCATCACTCTTATCTACTATATTAAGCATCCTTGCAAAAATTTCAAAAAATAGGAGGAATTTTCTCAATCTTGACCTTCTTGAAAAAACTCATCTTTTTGAACAAATCTGCTCTTGCCTGTTCAAACTCCCTCCGAGAAATAATCTCATCCTTGAAAGATTTCAGAAAAATATTCTCAGAAGTAATAAATGCTAACCTCATCCCCACACCACCCCTTGTATAATACTTGTCCGCAAGCACAATCTTTACCTCCTTTTCATAATCCATCACCTTCAAAGATGAAATTGGAACCTGACTTATCCC
The DNA here is from genome assembly GCA_938036315.1 of uncultured bacterium. Lineage (GTDB taxonomy): Bacteria > Calescibacteriota > Calescibacteriia > Calescibacteriales > Calescibacteriaceae > CALHPK01. Next base: position 39,845 of record CALHPK010000004.1, read on the forward strand.
CGCCTGCTTCATAATATAAGCAGAATCCTGCAACGCCTTTTTCAAAACCAAAATCACATCCTGAACTTCCCCTTCTTCCCCCTCACTATACCTAAAATCTCAAATTTCCTTGCCAAGAGCATTTTAAAGATATTTTCATTTTAGTAAAGAAGGGAAAAGAAAGAGGGAATATTATAAACTTTGCATAGGAAAAATTATAACAAATATTTATGGTTAGCATGACAGGGTATGGAATTGATTATGGGAGCTATGGTGGGAGGAGAATAGTCTGTTGGATAAAATCACTGAACCATAGATTATTGGAGATATTTTTTGACATTCCTCCCGAGATTGTCCAACTTGAGCCGATTATGAGAGGGGAGATCAGAAGAAGAGTTAAAAGAGGTAGGATCGAAGTTTCCATAAAGATTGAAGGGAGGAAGTTCTGGAGTTCTTTGTTTCCTAAGCACTACGATAGGCATGTGCTCAATGTTTTTCATTCGGCCTTACGAAAATTCGATGAATCCAGACAAGCCGAGGGAGAAGCGATTAGGGAAGAGATTTCTCAGAGGATAAGCAGAATAAAGGAGATACTTGCAGAGATACAGAATTTTCATCAAGACTTCCCTGTTAAGGTTAGGGAGATTTTGAAAGGTAGAATTATAGAGATTGCTTCTGAAATGGGTTTGGGAAGTGTTCCTGAAGATTTGATAGACAAAGCCGGAGTAGTTCATATAATTAGGAAATCGGATATATCTGAAGAGATTTCCAGAGTTATGATTCACATTTCGAACTTTGAGTATGAGATTGAAAGAGAAGGAGATGGGAAGAAACTTCTTTTTATACTACAGGAGATTTTTAGGGAGTTCAACACTATGGGATCAAAAACGCTTGACATAAGGGTATCTGCGAAGGTTATTGAAGCAAAGCTTGAGATAGAGAGAATAAAAGAACAGCTCAACAATGTTGAATAGTTTTGTTTCTCGCATTGGTGCTTTTAGCTTGCAGGTTATAGATAATTTACAATAAGGAATCTACAGATTTAATTTTAATTTCCATATAAATAGATGGAAGGCAATTTGTTTATAAATTATTATTAATAAATTAAAATGTTTTTATCAAGAATAGCTTTTTGGGGCATTAAACTGATAATCTTTATTTAGCGATTTTATTTTATATGCTATGATATATAGTGACAAAGTTTATGATGTTATAGTTGTTGGTGGTGGTCATGCAGGATGCGAAGCAGCGCTTGCTGCTGCAAGAATGGGATGTAAAACTCTCCTTATAACCTCGGATATCGAGAAGATAGCTCAGATGTCGTGTAATCCGTCTGTCGGTGGGGTAGGTAAGGGGCATCTTGTCAAAGAAATAGATGCTCTGGGGGGACAAATAGCAAAGAATACAGATAAAGCAGGAATACATTTCAAAAGACTTAATACGTCAAAGGGAAAGGCAGTGCAAGGAACACGAGTTCAGTGCGATAGAAATCTATACAGGATCGAAATGCAAAGGACTCTGTGGGCAACTCCAAATCTTGATATCAGAATGGGAAATGTAACCGATCTACTTATCGATGAAAAAAACGGGAAAAAAGTCGTATATGGTGTTACTCTTGATATAGGAATCGCTTACCTCTCAAAGACCGTGGTTCTCTCAACCGGAACATTTCTTAATGGTAAAATTTTCATCGGTCATGATACGATGGAAGGTGGAAGGTTAGGTGAAAGATCTTCAACTGGAATTTCCCAAACTCTGCAGAGATTAGGATTTAGACTTGGTAGGTTAAAGACCGGTACTCCACCGCGCCTTGATGCCCGAACTATTGATTTTTCTTCTCTTAAAGTAGAAGAATCTGATTTTCCTCCTTGTCCTTTTTCATTTTCAACCAAGAGAATAGTCCAGAAGCTTGTACCCATATATATTACTTACACTACACCGCAAACACATAAGATTATTCTTGAAAATCTAACGCGCTCAGCAATGTATGGAGGTCTCATCAGAGGGAGAGGGGTTAGATACTGTCCATCGATCGAAGATAAAGTGGTAAAATTTTCAATGCGTGATAGCCATATTGTTTTTCTTGAGCCAGATGGATACGATACTAAGGAGGTTTATCCTGCTGGGATATCAACAAGCCTCCCATATGAAGTTCAGCTCAAATTTCTGAGGACCATTCCAGGCCTTGAGAAGGTTGAGATCATAAGACCCGCTTATGCTGTGGAATATGACTTTTCGGATCCGACACAGCTAGAACATACCCTTGAGACGAAGATTGTAGAAAGATTGTTTTTCGCTGGCCAGATCAATGGAACAACCGGTTACGAGGAAGCCGCTGCTCAGGGATTTATTGCTGGTGTGAACGCAGCCCTAAAATCAATGGGAGAAGAGCCAATTGTTCTGCCTCGAGAGCTAAGCTACATTGGAATTTTGATAGACGATTTGGTCACAAAAGGTACAGATGAGCCATACAGAATGTTCACGTCTCGGTCTGAATTTAGGTTGCTCCTGAGAGAAGATAATGCTGATCTGAGGCTCAGGGAAATCGGGCGCAAACTTAAACTGGTCTCAGATGAAGAATGGAAAGAATTTATAGAGAAAAAGCAAAAAATCGAAGAACTTATGGTGCTCCTTGAGTCCAAAAAAATAACCCCAAAAAAGGAGATAAACGAAAAACTGCAGAGACTTGGAACAGAACAAATAAGTAAACCAATATCTTTGAAGGATCTTCTGAAAAGACCAGAAATGGATTTGAATAAAATAAAAGTTTTTGCTCCTGAAGTAGATGAGTTCCCAGATGCTGTAAAAGAGGAGGTCGAAATCTCTATAAAGTATGAAGGATACATAAAGCAAGAGCAAGAAAGAGCAAGATACCTTAAAAATCTTGAGAAATGGAAAATACCAGATGATATAAACTATGACTTGATTCCTACCTTGTCAAATGAAGTAAGAGAAAAATTGAAAAAATATTCACCTAAGAACCTTCGGGAGGCTTATCACATCCCAGGTATAACACCAGCAGCTATACTAAACCTGCAGATATATATAAAACATCTGAGAGAAGGAAAGCATAAGGAAAGATTCAGTACGCAAATTAGTTAAGGTAACAGATAACCATCACTAAATCTCTGTAAAAGATATAAAATCAGATTCTTCTTCTGTTTTTTTCTCGTCAGAGAATATGTCATATGCTTCCTCAATATCGTCTACAGATATGAATTCTTCTTTGGGTTTCTCTTTTTCAGTAATAGCTTTTTCGCGTTCAGTTTTTATGATGTTTATTTCTTCGAGTATTTTTTTGATGTCACCTTTTATGGATTCGAAAATCTGTAATGTTGGGATTTCTGATATAATTTGCTCTTTAACATTACTGATTATTCCATTAATGTAATTTAGCAGTTCGGTTTTCAATTTTGATATTTCTTCTTCAGGGGTTTTATTCTGCTGGCTTGACTGAATTGCTTGGAGCTCTCCCTTGATTTCTGCTGTGTACTTTTTTAATTCATCTTTAAGCTTTGCCAATATTCTGCTTTCTATATCACCATAGACTTCCTCAAGTACTTTTGCTTGTATTATTTCAGCGATTTCTCCTTTTACTTTTGATATTATCTCTTCAGAATCTGGGATTTCAATTATTTTCCTTTTCAATTCTGTTATAAGGGAGGCCATATCTTTTATGTATGATTCAGCTTCCTGTCGCATCTGCTTGACACCCCCGAACATATCCTTTATAGCTTGCATAACTACAAATAACTCCTCGAGTGATTTACTTACAAGTTCTCCTGTCCAGCTTGATGATATATCCTTCCTTTCCTGTATATCTGTGCCTTCTCTTTCTTCTTCTGAGACTTTTCCTTTGCTCTCTATTCCGCGGATGCCTTCAACACTGTTTATTTTTTTCTCATATTTTTCTGTTTCAACTTCGTCAATCTCCAAAGTAGGAATTTGACGATCTACCTTATCTTCGAACTCATATGATTCAGATATCTCATTCTCTTCGCTCTTTCTTTTCCTTTTTTCTGGCTTAGATTTCTTTGTGCTCTCTTGAATTTCTGATATAACTTGAAAAAGCTTGCGTGAATCTATAGGTTTTGTGAGGTACCCAAATATGCCGAGTTTATTCATAAGTTCTACATCGGGCTTTTCGAGAGCATTCACGAGGAGAACAAATGTTGTTTGTGGAGTAAGCTCTTTGATTTCCCGGACGAGTTCGTATCCATCCTTTTCTCTTTCAAATTTCGTATCTACTAAAGCTATGTCTATGCTATTGTTGAGAATAATCTGTCTGGTTTCATCAATTGAATTAGCAATAATAGTATTGTACCCCTCTTCTTCCAGAGCTGTTTTCATTATCCTTGTTATAGTCTTATTATTGTCTGCTACAAGTATTTTCATCATAACGCTAAATTGTATAAATAATTCAAACTTACTTTTTATTTTAATCATTTTGAAAACGATTTTAATCTATATGAAAAACAATAGCGATTTCAGTCGATTTGAATTTAGGAGGCAGTGAGTAAAATCACAATCTGAAGATAAGTATCCCATAATTTGCTAAATTATCAAAAAGAATCGCTATAATTTAATAATAAAGGGAGAAAAAAGTAAATTAAGGAGGTAGAATACTATGGAATTAAGATCAAATTCGGTACTGTTTGGTATGGCAATAATTTTTGTCTTCTCCATCACAGGTAGTTGTGCTTCTAAAAAATCTGGAGATGCACCAAAGTCGAAGGAGTACATTCCTGGGATATCAAATCAGCAGGTGGAAAGAGCTTTAGACGTAAGTCGTAACTCTATAATTACAGCCAGAGTTGTCAGTAAGCAAACTCAATCGTTAATCCAGATGCAAACAGGCAGAATACTAACAAGTAGAATACTTGTGAGTAGGGCTCCTCAACTACTAAAAGTTGCAACAAAGCAATACCATGACTACCCCTATGACAATAACGATGATCAGTACTATGACTATCCCTATGACAATAACAACGGTGACAGTATCCCATCTGGTGAAATCTGCATATGCTCTTTACAGAATCAAAACGGAGATCAGTTGTGTACATATAGTAAATGCGATAATGGCCGTTGTGAAATTTACTCGCAGTATAGAGGATATGTTGAGAAATATCAGCGGGATTATGTAGGTTCAGCATCTTATTATTCTGTTACTTCATATATTGGTGTCTGTGAAGATATACCATCTGAGATTTGCCCTATAGAAGTTGCGCTTTCCTATGATTGGGGAAAGTGTGATTTCAAATTAAGTGGGTATACCAAGATTTATGGCGGTGATCTTTATTTTTGTAATATAGAATATGGGGTTCCAGCTACCGTAGCTTTAGGTATTGAAATCGAAGGTTCAGTTTCAATAGATTCAATTTCGCCGAATGTATATCTTATTATACATCCAGATAAGGTATCAAAGTTTGCTTGTTCTGAAAATTTTTCTGGAGATTTTTATGATATATCCTGCGATATATACTTAGCAAAGTGTTCTTTGGAAAAGCCTTGTTCAGAAGAGGCTTATAATAAACTCAAATCTTCCTGTAGCTATACTAAAGTTGGGGCATGTAGAGGTGAAAATTGTACTGAAGAATTTATGAATATGATTGGCGATTTATTTGTTGAAAAAATTTCTACTGAATCTTATTGTAGTTTTGGAGATGACGAAAGGTTTACTTCTATAGAAAAAGAAGGTGATAAATACATATATACATCTTCGACTTCTTCAGAAGTGAAAGTTCTAACCTGTAGTTCAAGGTCAAAAGTAGATTTCAATTCTTGTTCGATGGAAGCTTGCGATAAAATCGAGGAAGATAACTATAAGCTGATTAATTACAACGAAAGTGCGACTGCTATAAGCTATGATGTTGTATCTGATGAAGCCAATTTACGTATTTTTATTGATAAGTTAGGTGGTAAGGTAAGATTTTCTGGCAAAGTCAAGGTCGTCAAGGATAGTGCGAATGCCTTAGATGTTAACATAGAAGGGGTGGTGTCTCTGTTTGGTGATGCAGAGATTAATTTCAGTTCAAAAGAATTTTCAGGTAATATCAATATTTCAGCAAGAGGAGAGATATCGGGGAGCATCATTGTACAGGGTAATACATTATCTTTATCAACAACTTCTGATGGTAAGCTTAAGATATGTGATAAAAGCGGGAATTGTTATGTAGAGGAGTTATTGTAGATTTGTTGGAAAGGCAAGGTTCTGATGGATTTACTAAGCTTCAATTGCTTTTGATTTCTGTTCTTGTTTACTTTGTATGGCATTATATATAAGCTCTAGATTCCCTTCGAGAATTTCTTCTAGTCTATAAATTGTAACATTGAGGCGATGGTCAGTGACTCTGTTTTGCATAAAGTTATATGTTCTGAGCTTTTCAGAGCGTTCTCCTGTACCTATTTGCTGTTTCCTCTGCGATGATATCTTTCTCTCTTCTTCTTCTTTTTTCATCTGGTATAATCTAGCTCGAAGAAGCCTCAGAGCTTTTTCTTTATTAGCATGCTGGGAGCGTTCATCTTGGCATACTATTGTTATGCCTGTTGGGATATGTCTGATGCGAACTGCTGAATCTGTCTTATTTACATACTGGCCTCCCGGACCAGATGCTCTGAATGTCTCTAACTCTATATCTTTTGGATCTATTTTTATATCTATTTCGGTTGGTTCTTCAAGGACTGCGACAGTTGCTGTTGACGTGTGAATCCTTCCACTGGCTTCTGTTATAGGAACTCTTTGAACTCTATGAACTCCCGCTTCCCATTTCAAAATGTTGTATACATCATCTCCTTCAACTACGAATGAAACTTCTTTAATGCCTTTCAGATCTGATTCTCTTTCATATATCAATCTGACTTTCCATCCTTTTTTTTCAGCAAATTTCAGATACATCCTGAGTAAATCTCCAGCAAAAAGTGCAGCTTCTTCTCCTCCGACTCCTGCTCTTATCTCGACTATGCAGGAGTTCTTTTTATTTTCACCCTCAAGTGCGGACTCAATTTCTCTGAGTTCTTTTTCTATTTTTTCTTTTTCTTCTATAGCTAATGAAATGAGATCTGGATCGTTTTCTGATGCTATTATTTCATTTACATTTTCTAACTCTTTCAGAAATTTTTCGATTTTCTGAGCAATTTCCAATTTTTCTTGTAATTTTGCTCTTCTTACGTATAGTTCTTGATTAAATTCTCCTGAAAGTTGTTCGTCTAATTTTTTAATCTCGAGTTTAAGTTTGGGGATCTGTGAAACTACTTCTTCGAATTTTTTCATGTTCGGGAGAGGCGACGCCGGGATTTGAACCCGGGAATGAGGGATTTGCAGTCCCCTGCCTTAGACCGCTTGGCTACGTCGCCATCTCCTCTCCAATAATTAATAATAATAAGGCAAATTCCATAGCTCTAAAATATCAATTAATTACCTCCCACGAATCTCCATCAAAGATGCAATGAGTTACACCACCCGTTGGCGATAAAACTGAAAAGGCTAAAAATCTGCTCCCGCATCTTATATATATTGTTCCAGATAGATCCTTTAGTCCTTTTGACGAGAACCTAAAAGTTGTCTTGCTTGTAGGGATCCCAGGAGTATTAGAACAAGCTTTCTTTGAAACTGGAGGGGGCTCTATTGGATGTGTAAATCTGTATACCTTTTTGGTGAGTCCTCTAACGACTATTCTAATTTCACCTTGGGAGAATATCAATTGGGATTCTCCGTATTCCAATGCGGTATTCTTTGATTCTAAAAATACTGACTTAATTATCTCAGTAACGGAATTTATAGAGCAAAATTCCTTGGGTTTGATCGATGAGAATACTAAGATCCCAGCAACCAGAGATATGAAAATTTTTAGAATGAACACTGTTGTATTTTCTCCCTTCCGATTACTTTCACAATTTCTTTTTTATTTTTTATAAGAGATTAGAAGAAAGTAAATCCTTTAAATCTCCCAAAGATTTTTTCAAAGGTATGGGATATTTCCCCTAAGGTTGCCCCATCGCTTAGGCACTCTATAATTGGTTCCATAAGGTTGATGGAGCTATCCCTAGCATAATCTTCTAACCTCTTCAGAGCTATTTTAACTTTCTCGTTATCTCTTTCTGCTTTGAATTTTCTGAGTTTATCAATTTTCTTTTTGACACTCTCTTCATTTAATCTGAATATTTTTGTTTTTTGGCTTTTGCCGTCCTCACGAAATTCATTTACACCCACAACTATGATCTTTTTTTCTTCTATAAGTTTTTGATATTCCCAAGAGCTTTTTGCTATTTCTTTTTGGATAAATCCTGTTTCTACGGCTTTTAGCATTCCTCCAAGTTCATCCACAGCTTTTATATATTCCCAAATTCTCTTTTCTATCTCATCGGTCAGGTACTCTACGTAATATGAACCTCCGAGCGGATCTACCGTATCTGTTATGAATGATTCGAATGCAAGTATTTGTTGTGTTCTCAGGGCTATTTTTACTGACTCTTCTGTTGGTAGAGCTAGTGCTTCATCGTATGAGTTTGTGTGTATGCTTTGGGCTCCTCCAAGAGCTGCCGCCATAGCCTGGTATGCAACTCTGATAATGTTGTTTATGGGTTCTTGAGCCACAAGAGAAACCCCTGAGGTTTGGGTATGAAACTTCAATTTCATAGCTTCTGGATTTTTGACTCCGAATCTATCTTTCAGCACTTTTGCCCATACTCTTCTTGCTGCTCTGAATTTTGCAATCTCTTCGAAGAAGTTATTGTGTACCGAAAAGAAGAACGTGATTCTTTTGCCGAACTCATTTATATCCAGTCCTCTTTCGCTAGCGCGTGTCACGTATTCTATTCCTGAGCATATTGCAAATGCTGCCTCCTGAACTGCTGTTGCTCCCGCCTCTCTTATGTGGTAACCAGAGACAGAGATCGGGTTGAAATCTCTCATCTTTTTTGTGCAGAACTCTATTACATCTATTGCTAATTTTAGCGAAAATTCAGGGGGATAGATATATGTTCCTCTGGCAGCGTATTCCTTTAAGATGTCATTCTGAGTTGTTCCCCTTAATTTTTCTGGTGGGACGCCCTGATCTTTTCCGACAAGAAAAAACATTCCCAAAATTATCGGAGCTGTTGCATTTATGGTAAAGGATACGGAAACATCTGATAAAGGTATATCTTTGAAAACTACTTTCATATCCTCAGTGGTATCTATTGCAACTCCAACTTTGCCGACCTCGGGATATGCTACCTCTTCATCTGAATCATATCCCATCTGTGTCGGAAGGTCAAAAGCTAGTGAGAGACCTGTCTGTCCTTCCTTTATAAGGTACTTAAATCTTTGATTAGTTTCCTCAGGAGTCCCAAATCCAGAATATTGTCTCATGGTCCATATTCGAGATCTGTACATTGTGGGCTGAACTCCTCTGGTAAATGGGAATTCTCCTGGGAAAGAAAGTTCGCCATTGGGTTCTCCTTTGGGAGTATAGTGAGGAAGGAAACGAGGAATCTCAATCCCGCTTGTTGTCATAAATTTTTCGGCGCGCTCAGGAAACCTTTTTATTGATGGAATAAGAACCTTTTCTTCCCACTCTTTCAATCTTCTTTCTATCTCGCTCTCTCCTTCCCATTTCCTCATAGTTTAATTAATATTATGAATTTCTCTGGATAGCTTATAAAATTCCAAAAATGGGAATATAGTAAGAAAAGATTTAAAAAATGCGCAGATACATTTTGTAATTGTAAATTGGTGGGGGATTACAAGCTATCTCTGATGATTTTTTCAAGGTGATTTTTTAGGAAATTTGATATAAAAGCTCTTCTTTCTTTGTGATTTTTGGGGGCTTCAGATATGATTCCGGTTGGTTCAAGTCTGTTCCCGATTATTACTTTGATTTTTCCACTTCTGGGAATTACTGCAGAGACTGGGAAAACTTTTTGTGTGCCAGTTATCCCTACCGGATATACAGGAAGGTTAAGATTTTCAATCAGAAATGTTACTCCTTCTTTAAATTGCATAAGTTCTTTCAGATCTCCTAAGATTTTTTGTCGAGTCCCTTCTGGGAATATGCAAATAGCATCTATGCTATCCTTGTTTATGATATCTAAGGTTTTTCTTATTGAGCTGATTTTTGATATATCGATATGTCCCTGAATTCTCATACCCCATCCGATTATCGGCATAGAGAAAATCTCTTCTTTTGCTAAGAATTTTATTCTTTTCCCTGCAAATGCTAGGGTTATAGCTGGTATGTCAAGAAAGCTCAGATGATTTGCGTAGATTATGAATTTTCTGTCTTCATCAAAATTACCTTCAACTTCAAGCTTGATTCCAAAGATAAAAAATAGTAATCTGTACCACATTTTGGTAAAAGTTTCAGAAAGTACTTCTCTTTTTCCTTTCTTTACAGTCAAGGGGATTACTATTATGAGAAAAAATAGAGGAATGGATAACAAGATAAAAATAGCAGATCTTAGTAATCTATCAATATAGTAGAGTAGTATATTAAATATTTTCATTGCCATTGTAAATTTTAGGTATTCTTGAATGTGTGAAAGTTTTGTAATAATACTC
>CALHPK010000005.1 GCA_938036315.1 uncultured bacterium
ACAACCCACATAAAACAAAATTTAAAAATGCACATAAGGGGACAAATTATCTTTCAAAACAAAATTAAATTTAATGTCATCTGAGTAATATATGAACAACACTCTTAGCAAGAAAATTAGTGATCTCATAAAAATTTGCCGTATCATAAAAATTTGTCATACTATAAAGATTTTTCTTTATCTTTCAAAATATAAGGATGATATAGCAATATCACGAAAATACTTGCAGCAACCACGGATATGAGAGAAGAATGAGATTGAATAAAGCCACGCAGAACAAAGCCACGCAAATCAAATTTTCGCAACACAAAATTTGCATAAGTATGAATTTATACAACCTGTACTTGAGCTTCTATGAATGCTTTATTGCTGGGATCTAAGATCCAACCTTTATAATCCTTAGGTTCACCATTGCGTACCGATACAATTAGGTAAAAAAGACCTTCAATAGCTGCTTCAAGATCATACTGCGATGCAGCAGGGGGGTGATCTGGATGAGTATGATATATCCCGATTATCTCAATATTATTTTTGTCGGCCTCATCTTGAGCGCGGAGAAAATCCATGGGGTCCATCACAAATCTGAAGGGATTATCACTTAGGTTCACAGCCCTGACAATCTTGTGGGCTCTAAACAAAGAAGCCTCGCCTGATTCCTCAATTATACCTAAAATAATACCACAAGCTTCATGTGGATACTCCTGCTTGCCATGTTCTCCTATGAAGTTGATGAATTCTTTTGGGATAATCAGAATAGCATTCTTTGCTGAAGTATTCATTTCGAACCTCAATTACCTTGGGATTTCCTTGAATTTTATCTCAACCCTTCTGTTTTGTGCTCTAGTTTCTGGAGAAACATTAGGTACGACTGGCTTTGTAGCAGCATATCCGACTATTGAGATCCTCTCCTCGGGGATACCCTGCTCTATCAGAAATCTGGCAACGGTAGCTGCACGAGATGCGGAAAGCTCCCAGTTAGATGGATATCTATCACTCTTTACAGGAATATCATCTGTATGTCCCTCAACGGATATATACGATTGCATTGCGGATATATATTTTGCTAGTATGCCTAAGGCTCTTTTGCCCTTTTCAGCAAGCTCGGCAGATCCGGGTTCAAAAAGAATATCCGATGGTAGTGATACAACGGGTCCTTCCTCGGTTCCGTAAACTCTAAAAAGTAACCCCCGGCTTTCCCCCTGACCAGCAAACTCTTTTTTTATCTCCTCTATTGCACTCATCAGATATCCTGTCGGTTTTCCTATAAGTGGCCCAAGACCAGGAGTAGAAATAAGAGCTTCTATCTTTTTCTCGGGGAAAGGTTCTCCTGAAAGAACTCCTAAAGTTTCCCTCAAGGACATAACAACAGCTATAAGTTTCATTCTTTTGGGTTCTGAGAAAGCAAACATAGCTATAAATAGGGCTAAAAGAGAGTTCATCATATCAAGCCATATTATGGCCCATCTAGGAGCTTGCTCTCCTCCACCACTCCCTCCTTTGTGCTCACCGACCATATTATGCTTCCAACCTTCTTTCAAGCGCTCCTCTCTCTTTACCCGTTATATATCCTAGCAATTTTTCCTCGACAACTATGTGTGGCTCTCCTCTGCTCAGAGCCATAACTCCTTCTCTGATGAGCATCATAGTTATCATCTCCTCGGAGTGCTTTGCTTCAAGCTTACCTTTTATAGGAGTGAATATTCCATAAGCTAGCAATATCCCATAGAAAGTAGCAACAAAGGCCAACGCTACCCCCGGGCCAACCTTAGATGGATCCTCTAAGTTCACCAGTGTTCTAATGAGCCCTGATACCGCACCTATGAGCCCGAACGAAGGAGCACACATAGCAGCAAAGTCGAATATCTTCTGCCCTATCGTATGCCTTTCCACAATAACTTGAAGCTCAGCATCGAGTATCCTTTCCACTGACTCTGGATCAAGACCATCTGCAACTGCCCTCAAACCTCTTCTCATATAAGGATGCTCGACTTCATCAATCGCAACTTCAAGGGCTTTGACCCCCTCTCTTCTTACTCTCCTTGCGTAATCGACAAATTGCTGAATGATATCTACATTGCTATATTTTTTCCTCGTGAGAAAGCTCCTTAAGATCTTGAAGACCTCGGATATCTGATCCGCAGTAAAAGCAGTAAAAGTTGCAGCTATAGTTCCACCAGCAACTATAAACCAAGCAGCCCAAACTCCCTTCCCCCAGAAAAAGATGAGAAGATCATTTATACTATGGGCCTCAATAGAAATCCCTAAAAAGACCGCCCCTATAATCAAAGGTAAACCCAAAACACTGGTTATGTCTCCTCCCCTACGCATAAATTACACCTCTCTTTATAAAAATATAGGCATCCTTTGAGCATTTTTACACAAATTCATTTAAAAATACGTATCGGTAAAACAGTACCTATTTTCAAGCGAATTTAGGAAATCTAATAGGAAATCTAAAATAGAAGGTGTGAGAATTCTAACCAAAAAGATTCTCCTTTGTTCATTCAAATGTTTTGTCTGATACTTTCTTAAATTTTCTGCTAAGAGTTACAGAATATGCTCAGGACTAAATTTCTGATAAAAGCGTATTTTTTAAACTGAGTTAGAAAAATTTTTCAGGTGAGTAGAACTGCAGAAATAAAAAAGAAGACAAGAGAAGTTCAAATAGAACTCAAAATAAATATAGACGGAACTGGCGCACGAGAGATATCTACCGGAGTTGGATTTTTGGATCATATGTTAGAGATTTTTTCAGAGTTTTCAATGTTTGATATATTTTTGAAGGCAAGCGGAGATACTCATATAGATGAGCATCATCTGACAGAGGAAATTGGGATGTCATTAGGGGAAGCAATAAGAGAAGCTTCCGGAACTGATATAGAGAGATTTGCAGATGCCAAAGTTCCCCTTGATGAGGCTCTATGTGAATTTGTAATTGACATATCCGGAAGACCCTTTTTCTTCATCCACAACTACAACTTAATCAGAGAGGCTTTTTACGCAAATATAGCACACATATTCTTTGATGGATTATCCCGAGGTGGAAAGTTTACGATACATGTAACTGTTCTGAAAGGGATAAATTCCCACCACATAGTTGAGGCGATTTTCAAAGCTGGTGCTCTATGCTTTAGAAAAGCAACGAGAGAAAGGAAGCTGGGGAAACCCTCATCAACCAAAGGATATATAGATTAACGCCATTAGCAAAAAATTTAGCCTGCCCTGGGTGTCAGGTTTTAACGAGCAAAAGTAGTATATAATTTATGCACCTTACAAGACAAGAAAAAATGTAAAAATCCGTTCTTGAGGGAGGAAATTCGGTCAAAACCTAAGTAATTAATAAAACTATTTTCTCCGATAAAATTTGAATAGATGAATGCTAAAAATTCAGGATATATATTACCTCCTCCATAATATTCTCTTGATATCAATAGTATCATCTGCTTCTATCTTCTGCGAAAAAAAATCTCCAGAGTGGATAAAATATGAACTGATGATCTCAGGCTCGGACGGAGAAAGCAAGGGCTACTCCACAGAAATAGTTAGCATATATCCATCTAAATCTTTGGCACTTATAAAATGCGAAAATGAGTCAAAAGCAAAGATGAGCATCACAATACAAGCCGAAATAGAAAAATATATAAAAAAAATTCTGAACTATGACACAATAAAAAAAGATTTAGAAAAACAAAAAATATACTCGAATTTCATAAGGCAACTATCAAAAAACCTCGCCCATACACTTCGGGAAAGAATGAACCTTGAGGAGATATATACTGATGAAAAAAACGGGGTTATGTATTGTAGAAGCTCTCTTAAATTTGACAGAGAGTTTTATATAAAGTTTAAGGAGGAAACTTTAAATCTTCTGGAACAAGAAGGTTACAGTGTCCTAAAGAATGACGAAACATCCAAAAGATTAGAAGCTGAGATAGAAAAAAAATTGAAAACTTTAAAGCAACCTACCTACTTTATAGACAAATGAATCATCATCAACCTTTTGAAGTATCTGAATGATAGTTTCTCCTATCACAGGATGAACAAAATCTCCCCACATCTCCGCAAGAGGAAGAAGAACGAACTTACGTCTGTGAGCCAGAGGGTGAGGAATAACGAGCTCTTCATCCTCGAAAACTCCCCCTTCCCAAAATATTATGTCAACGTCAATTGGGCGTGGTTCATAGAAGAAACTTGATGAAAAAGACATCTTAGCAAACCGCCCCAGAAAAGTCTCCACCCTTTTGAGGAACTTCAAAAAAGTTTTGGGGTAAAGATAAGTATCAATTTCAACACAGATATTCAAGAACGGGTATGATCTGAACCCCCACGCCTCACTTTCATACAAAGAAGATGCACTGAGTATCTGTGAAATTTCTGAAATCATCTCTATGCTCTTTTTTATATACCACAACCGCGGTTCTTCGTTTGAACCCACAAGAAGGATATATTTCATTCAATATTATTTTATCCCAGCATAAGCTCCGCTCCAGATTTTTAAAATTTTCCTGTGTGGATAGTCTTTTTGGTTTGCATCCTCTCCGTGAGTTCTGTTTTTCAGTCCTCACTTTATGCCCATATACCACAGGATAGCTTAAACTATCAGCTAATTTCTCAACCTAATAAGAATGCGCAACATAAGAATGCGCAACCCCAACCACAACTAACACGCCCCACTCCTCCGACTCTGCCAATTCCACCTATACCCCCAATAAACATAAGTGTTGGAGAAGGTAAAGAAGGTTTCCTCAACACAATAAGGATAGTAATACTCCTGACAATCCTAACCATTGCACCTTCTCTTTTACTTCTGCTGACTTCATTCACAAGAATTGTCATAGTCCTTTTCCTATTCAGACAAGCTTTAGGAGTCGTACAGGTTCCCCCAAGTCAGATCCTAATAGGTCTTAGCCTATTTCTTTCAATACTAATTATGAGACCAACCTTAGAAGACGCATATAATACTGCTTTCTTACCATATTCAGAGGGAAAAATTGACGATATAACCTTTTTACAAAAGGCTTACGAACCGTTTAAAAAGTTTATGTTGAACCAAGTTGGAGAAAAGGAGCTAGATCTATTCTTAAAAATTGCAGGAAAGGAGCGCCCGAAAAGTCCAAATGATGTGACCGCTGACGCACTGATACCAGCATTCATAATCTCTGAACTGAAAAAAGCCTTTGAAATGGGCTTTCTTATCTACATCCCATTTATAATAATTGACTTCACCATAGCGTCAATCCTTATGTCAATGGGAATGATAATGGTTCCTCCTATTTTACTTTCAGTACCCTTCAAACTCATCATATTCGTACTGGCAGATGGATGGAACCTACTCGTACAATCAATAGTAGGAGGATTTTTAAAGTAATCTTAAAGTAGTCTTATAGTAGTCTGATTATCCTACCATACCAAAAAGTATCTTTAAAAGTTAACAATCATGTTCACAATGGAAATTCCTTTTTATCTACCCTTCTTTATCTACCCTGAAAACTTCGATAAAAGCTTCCGGAGGTATTTCTACATTACCTATCATCTTCAATCTCTTTTTCCCCTCTTTCTGTTTTTCAAGCAGTTTTATCTTTCTTGTTACATCTCCTCCATAACACTTTGCTGTAACATCTTTTCTATATGGCTTTATGACCTCCCTGGCCAAAATTCTACTCCCTATTCCGACTTGAATTACCACCTCGAAAATTTGCCTTGGGATAATTCTCCTTAGTTTTTCCGCTAGCTCTCTGGCCACCCTGGTTGCTTCTTCACGCGAGATTATAAGAGAAAATTCATCAACTTTCTTCTGATTTATATAAGTATCGAGTTTAACAATATCTGCCTCCTCCCATCCTTTGAATTCATAGTCCCAAGAAGCGAATCCCTTTGATATTGATTTTATCTCATCATTGAATCCAAATATTATCTGACTTATCGGCATAACATAAGTTATAACAGCAACTCCACCCAGAATCTTATAATCTACTTGTCTCCCTCTTCTCTTCTCACAAACCCTAAAAACATCACCTACAAATTCTTGTTTTGTGTGAATTATAACTTGAGCTACAGGTTCCTTTATGGATTCTATTTTATCTGGAGATGGGAACTCAGCGGGACTTCTTATCTCTATCTCCTGGCCGTTGGTGAGAACCGCTCTATAAGCAACTTGAGGGAAAGTAGCTATAACATCAATACCGAACTCGTCCTTGAGCCTGTGTGATGTCACCTCCATATGAAGGGTTCCAGAGAAGCCTATCCTGAAGCCAGCCCCAAGTGCCTGAGAATTTTCGTATTCAATACTCAATGAATAGTCATTTAGCTTGAGTTTATACAAAGCCGTTTTCAACCTTTCATAGTCCCCACTTTCTTGAGGATAAAATGAAGCAAAAACAACTGGTTTTACTTCTCTAAAGCCAGGGATAGGCTCCTTTACTGGATTATCAGCTGACGTTATGGTATCCCCAACTTTAAGATCTGCAATCTCTTTTGTTCCCAAAATTATGAATCCAACATCTCCTTCTTCAAGAAGTTCTCCATCGAAAATATCTCCACCTCTCACATAGCCGAGCCTCTGCACCTGGAAAATCTTTCCAGTGGAGAAAACTCTCACTCTATCTCCTTTCTTTATATTTCCAGTAATTATCCTAACAAGAGCTACACATCCCCAATACGAATCATACCAGGAATCGAATATTAAGGCGGAAAGTGGTTGATCAGTATCATACATAGGTGGTGGTATCTTTTCAATAATCTTACGAAGAAGCTCTTCTACCCCCTGTCCTGTTTTCCCGCTCACCAAGACAGCATCATGCGTATCAAGTCCCAGAAGCTCTTCTATTTGCAGTTTTGTGCTTTCTATCTCAGCAGAAATCAGATCTATTTTATTGATTGCTATCACAAGATCGAGTCCTCGCTCACGTGCAAGATTGGCATATGATAAAGTCTGAGCCTGAACCCCCTGAGTAGCATCTACCAACAAAACCGCCCCTTCACAAGCAGCCATTGCTCTGGAAACTTCATAGTGGAAATCAGCATGCCCTGGAGTGTCGATTAAATTAAGCTCGTACCTTTGACCATCTAGATTGTAAACAAGATGAGCAGTCTGGGACCTAACTGTGATCCCTCTTTCTCTCTCAACTGGAAGATTATCTAAAAATTGATCTCTTTTCTCCTTTTCAGATACTGCCCCACATATCTCAAGAATTCTGTCCGCCAAAGTAGACTTACCGTGGTCAACATGAGCTATTATGCAGAAGTTTCTTTTCCAAAATTTAAATTCAATCCCCATCTCAATATTAATCTTTAGATATTGATGTCCATAATAAATAAATTTATTTTTGTAGCAAATTCCATAGGTCTGATTCTTATCCATTCCATTCTTTATTCTGCTCCCCCCTTCCCAGGAATTCGTGGAAAAACTTACATAGAATCTAAATCAGAAACGATAAGGATTTCTCCCGAGGCTTACATTGAAATCAAATCTTCAACACCAAAAGAAGGTGAAGTAAAATGTATAGTTTTTCTGGCAGAGTTTCAAGATAAAAATTTCAACATCAAAATCGATGGTAATAATTACCCAGCTAAAGAATACTTCAGAGAACTTATGTTCGGAAAATCTGGAGAGAATTCCTTCTATCCTTTTGGCTCTTTTAGAGAATTCTGGGAAATAAATTCATACTATAAACTGAGGATCACAGGCGAGGTTTTTGGTCCATATAAATTGGACTATAAGCTCTCTGATTATGGGTGTGGTTCAAGAAATACCGGCTCTTCATACTGTGGCTTTGGTGGTGGGGCACAGGCTATCTTGAATGACTTACTTCAAAAATCAAGTGCAGATATAGATTTTTCAAAATTTGATTCAAATCAAGATGGCAAAATAGATTGTGTGATAATAATACACGCTGGAGAAGGAGCTGAAGTTCAACAAGATTCATCACCAAACAATTCACAGTGTTGCGATATATGGTCACATGCATTCTCAACTTACAGATATATCCAAGGGTATTACATAGAATCAGCAGTGATAGCGGCTGGGATATCAGAGCTATTCCCATATGGCAACATGGGGCTTATAGCTCATGAGTTCGGACACCTTCTCGGTCTTCCGGATCTATATGACACTTTGCCTGCTGGGGTGCAATCATGCGGAGTTGGACCCTATTCTCTTATGGGCTACGGATTATACAGGGGTATACAAAAAGATGGGAAATTAATCTACGGTGTTTCTCCTTCGAATCTCTCTCCATGGGAAAAGATATATCTTGGATGGGCTTCCCCAAATACCATCACAAATTTTGTGTGCGACACTATGCTTCCATCATCCTCAACTTCGGTATTTCTTAAGCTTCCAGCATACGCAAACGAATCATCTCCTGAATATTTCCTGGTGGAATTCAGAAAAAGAGAGAACTTTGACTTAAATTTCCCAAGCGAAGGAATTCTCATATGGCATATAGATGAAGATGTAATAAATTCAGCAATCGCACAAAACAGAATTAATGTATATGAATGTTACCCCGGTTGCGGGAATACATGTGGAGAAATCAAAGATAGGCAGGGACAATTCATAGGTTGCACAAAACATTACGGAGTAAGAGTAATTTTGGGACCAAAGTCTCGAAGGTGGAGATTTGAAACTACATCTGTACAGAGCAATTCTGCAGCCTGTTTAGAATCCGATCCAAATGATTTTTGGAAAGATGATAGATTTCCTGATTCCTATACCTCATCATTCGGATATCGTGGAGAAGAGCACACAGCTTATGCTATATTTTTATTTGATAAGGAGCAGGGTACTGTCAGGATTGGAGCTGCGGTCGGATCCACTATAAACAAAGCTTTCTCAGCCCCAGAATATTTCAAAAACTATAGCTATGACTGGTCTGAGCCTGGGGGGCTGTATTCAGCAAAAATAGGAATCAGAGGAACTCCTCCAATACATATAAGAATAATTTCTCCACCAGAGGCATACATAGATGGTCTGAGAGAATTGATCTTACACGGATACGAATCAACAATAGAAAGAGAAATCTATGTAATCTGGCAAGCTCCAAATTCAGAAAGAATCGCAAGATTTAGGCTTTCTGCCGAAAACTGCATAGGCAAACTCGAGGAAGAATGGGAAGTACGCGTTCAGAAATCTAAAACTTCTGTAAACACCTCAATACAAGATGCAGACGGTACATCATCTCCTATGGGGTGTTCCTGCAAATCATATAGCCCTTCAGGATCGACTAGTTTCATAAACCTTTTCACCGCATCTTTAATAATAGTCGGAACTACCAGAATACTCAGAAAACTGAAAAGAAAAGACGCTAATCTTACAAAAACGGATTTTTAAAATTAAAATTGATAGCATTATATTGACACTCCTGTTTATTTCCGGTAAATACCACCTATAATCAATTATAACAAATAATGTTAACTCAGCTTACTATATGATAGTATATAAAGAAGATCAACAATAAAGATTTTATCAAAAAATTTTCACAAAATAGCAAAAAAAAGTTGCAAT
The DNA here is from genome assembly GCA_938036315.1 of uncultured bacterium. Lineage (GTDB taxonomy): Bacteria > Calescibacteriota > Calescibacteriia > Calescibacteriales > Calescibacteriaceae > CALHPK01. The sequence goes on from CALHPK010000005.1 coordinate 9,506, forward strand.
TTGTAAAATATATAAAGATTGAATTAAGTAAGGATTATACAAAATAAAAATTACAGTGGTGAAATGAGTCGCAGCTATGAATAGCAACGAAGAGTTGAGCTTGCGAGAAATACTTTACACACTATATAAATGGAAAAAGTATATATTGTTAGGCTTCATCGCTCTGGCTGGATTAACCTTTTTCCTACAACAGTCCACCTCTACAAAAGAGAATATATACAAGGCGACATCGCAGATCAGGATTCAGGGGATATTTTACATTCCTTCTTTCATCAGGGATATAGGAGTTGACATCAAGCCTATCAAGTTCGATGTAGAAGCAGAGGAAAAGAAAGTAATCTCTGAAGAAAACTTGAAAACAGCCTTATCTATTCTGGGCTGGGAGCTAACTTCACAGAATATCTCAAAGGTCCGAAACTCAATCCGAATCTCTTCATCCAGCAGGCAGAACATAATTAGCATAGAGGCATACTCCCAGAGCCCACTGGAAGCAAAAGATATAGCAAATGCAGTCGCCGAGGCCTATGTACGCAACTCAACAACGTGGTTCTTAAAAGCTGTCGATTCATCACTAGAATTCCTTAAAGCCTCATCAATAGAACTCGGTAGTAGATTGAAAGATACCTACTCTGAACTCGGTAGACTATCTGAAAAAACAGGAATTATAAATCCAGATGTCCAATTATCGTATGAGATAAGGAGAATAAAGGAAATAAATGAAAAAATCAGTGAGATTGATAGCAAAATATCAACGATAGAGGAATTATTCTCGGCAATTTCTCGAGCACCTGATCAAACAAAAAGGATACTTTCAAATCCCGAAACAATATTTATGAAAGACGGAATCCCCGAAAGCAAAGAAGCAATAGAAACTATAAAAAAGTATATCGGTAAACTTATAGCAGTCGATGAGTCAATAGCTGAAACCTATAAAAAATATACAGAACTTGAGAAAAAGAGGGATGAACTTTTACTGAAATTTAGCGAAAAGCATCCAGCAATTGCTGAAATAGACAAACAAACAACACAAATGTTCGATGATGTACTAGTAAAAGCAAGAATTACTCTGGCAAAACTCAAAACAGAGAGAAAAAAAGCAGAACTTGAAATACAGGAAGCAAGGGAAAAAATAAAGCAGATCTCCTCAAATATATCTGAATATTACTACCTAGCGAATAATGTGGATATTCTATCACGAATACTTGAAAACTACTCAAACGCACTCTTGGAGCTAAAGATGAACTCCGCAATGTTACGAGGAATAGCCGAAGTATATAGGTCAGCTACAGTACCAACTGAACCAGTAAGGAAGAATTTTCGAAACCTTATAATATCCTTACTCGTAGCAGGAGCAGGATCAATACTTATAGCCTTTATGCTCGAAAGTCTAGATACAAGATTTAAAACTCCAGAAGATATAGTATTATCAGTAAAAGTTCCCATCGCTGGTATCATATACAAAAGTAATAAAGTAAAAGATGCCGTATCAGACATAAGATACATAGATAAACTCCTATATGAAAAAATCAGATCTATAAGAATAAACTTAGTTCTATCAGCCTATTCTCGGAATCTGAAGATACTTGTCTGTAGCTCATTACCAGAAGAAGGAAAAACCTTCGTGTCATATAATCTTGCTACCTCATTCGCAGAAGTAGGATTCAACACAGCATTATTAGATCTAAATCTAAGGCACAACTATATATCTACAAAATTTCAAATCCAAGATGAAAAAAGTTTCATCCATTACCTTGAAAAGACAAAAAGTCTCGAAGATATAAAATATAAGATAAAAGATAATCTCGATCTTTATGGTTTAGCTCCAAATATTTCAGTATCTCCAGATATCATATCGTCAAGAGCATTTTCTGAATTTATCAAAGATTTATCAAATAAGCATGAAATCATCATCTCTGACTCTCCTCCGCTTCTCATCCCAGATATACTCCCAGCAGTAAAACTTTTCGATATAGTTTTAATTGTCTATGATGCCAGCAGAACCGGAGCGAGAACATTGAGAAGAATAGTAAACTCCCTAAGAGAAGCTGGAGCTAAAGATATGAAAATCGTAGCAAATAAAGTAGAGCCAGAACTGAAAAGCTTCTACTACTACCCATATCACAACAGATATATCAAAAAATACTACTACGAAGAAGGTAAATAATATTTTGTTCAAAAGCTTCCGGATATTACCATCTCAAGTTAGTATTTTTGCCAGACTAATAATAAAAAGAATAAAATACGTCACGCAATAAAAGAATAAAACATAACATACAGAATACTATCATTTCTCACTTTTCAGGAATTAACAAAACAGACATCTGATATACAAAAATAATTCAGTATGTTAAGGGAAATAGAAATCAATGGAGACAAGTATGGAATCTATACTCTGGAGGAGATTGGGAAGGAAAATATCCACAAACTTCCATTTTCTCTAAGAGTTCTACTTGAGAATTTACTAAGACACAAATATGAAGAAGAGGAAGGCACCGTAGAAGATAAACACATAGAAAATATTATACTGAGGAAAAAAGGAGAGGAGATTCCATTTTTTCCAGA